>DATKYN010000224.1:0-29921 GCA_035528435.1 Burkholderiales bacterium | reverse complement strand
TCCTTGGCAACCCAGTCGCGCAGGGTTTTTGCGATTGCCTTGGCGTCGTTCGCATTTGGCCGTTCGCCCTTCAGAACCACGAATGCAATGACCGCTTCACCCTTGACGTCGTGGGGCTTGCCTACTACGGCGGCTTCGGCGACGAGGTCGTGGGCAACCAGCGCTGATTCGATTTCCATGGTGCCCAGGCGGTGCCCGGATACGTTCAGCACGTCGTCAATTCGGCCCATGATCCAGTAGTAGCCATCCTCGTCACGGCTCGCCCCGTCGCCGGCCAGGTAGTAATGCCTGCCCTTGAAATCATCCGGGTAATAGCTTTTCTTGAATCGCTCCGGATCACCCCAGATGGTGCGGATCATCGACGGCCAAGGCTTCTTGATTACGAGAATCCCGCCACTGCCAAATGGCAGTGATTCGCCTGTTTCATCAACGATGTCAGCAATAATTCCGGGCAGCGGAAACGTGCATGAGCCGGGTTTGAGTGGTGTAGCACCGGGTAGGGGCGTCAACAAATGCCCACCGGTTTCGGTCTGCCACCAGGTGTCGACGATGGGACATTTCCCGCCGCCGACTTCGTTGTAGTACCACATCCAGGCTTCAGGGTTGATGGGCTCGCCGACAGTGCCCAGCAGCCGCAGGGAAGACAGGTCGTGTTGTTTCGGAAGGTCCGCGCCGAGCTTGATCAGTGACCGGATCGCCGTCGGTGCGGTGTAGAACACCGTGACACTGTGATCCTTGATCATCTTCCAGAACCGGTTGGCGTCCGGATAAGTCGGTACGCCTTCGAACATCACCTGTGTCGCACCGACTGCGAGTGGTCCGTACGCGATATAGGTATGCCCGGTTACCCAGCCAACGTCCGCCGTGCACCAGAAAACGTCCGACCCCTTGTAATCGAAGGTCCATTTCATGGTGAGGATGGCATGTAGCAGATAGCCTGCCGAACTGTGTTGAACACCTTTCGGTTTGCCGGTCGAGCCCGAGGTGTAGAGGATGAAGAGCGGGTGTTCCGAGTTGACCCAGGTCGGCTCGCACACATCCGGCTGGTTCTGGACCAGGTCGTTTAGCCAGACGTCGCGCCCTTCCTGCATGTTAACGGTCGATCCGGTGCGCTTGTAGACGACAATATGCTTCAGGCTGCCGCAACCGCCCATCGCGATGGCTTCGTCGACGGTGGGCTTGAGCGGAATTTCCTTGCCGCCGCGCATCTGGCCGTCGGCGGTCAAAACTGCGACTGCACCGGCGTCGCCGATACGGTCCTGCAGGCTTTTTGCGGAGAAACCGCCAAACACCACGGAGTGCGTCGCACCGATGCGCGCGCAGGCCTGCATGGCGGCGACGGCTTCGATCGACATCGGCATGTAGATGACGACCCGATCGCCAGGTTTGATGCCCATGCTCTTCAAACCGTTGGCGAACTGGCACACCCGGTGATAGAGCTGCTTGTATGTGATCTTCGTGACGGTGCCGTCATCAGCCTCGAATACGATTGCAATCTTGTTGGGCTGCGTATTGAGATGCCGGTCGAGACAGTTGTATGAAACGTTCAGTTCACCGTCGTCAAACCATTTAAAGAAAGGCGCGTTGCTCTGGTCGAGGACCTTGGTGAACGGTTTCTGCCAAATCAGGTTGTCCCGGGCCTGTCGCGCCCAGAAGCCCTCATAGTCTTCTTCTGCCTCCTCGCACAATGCCTGGTAAGCGGCCATGCCAGAGATGTTCGCCTGTTCGACGAACTCAGGTGCCGGTTCGAACACGCGGTTTTCGTGCAAAACTGATTCAATGTTGCTCATTCGATCCTCCCACGGAAGCGAATAGTTGTGATCTGGTGGGGCAATCTCCGACTGCGGACCTTACCCGGTAATTCACGTCACCTGATAACGCATTGGTTCAAAATACATTTACAGGTCAAACGACGATAGCCCCCAACAAATGATGTAACGGTATCAGGGCAGCCGGGAGCGGTCCGGAGGACACCACTCGCTGGTTTTTGTTGTGCCGTGATTATAACGACACACGGCACTTCCAACGTCGGCACCGAATCCGGAGCGGCAACGCCGCACTTTTCGGGTGGCGGGAATCTGCAGGCACCGTTACGGGCGAGCGATGACTTATAATGCTCTCCTTCGCCCGCGCCTGGCTCGCGGCGTCTACCCATTTAAGTGCACATGACAGCAATCCGACAGGAAGATCTCATCGAGAGCGTGGCCGACGCGTTGCAGTACATCTCGTATTTTCATCCGCGTGACTACATCGATTCGCTTGCAGCGGCTTATGAGCGCGAAGAGTCACCGGCGGCGCGCGATGCGATTGCACAGATTCTGACCAATTCAAGAATGAGTGCTGAAGGGCGTCGTCCAATGTGCCAGGACACGGGTATTGTGGTGGCGTTCGTTAGAGTTGGTATGAATGTGCGTTGGGATGACGCATCTATGGGTGTGGCCGACATGATCAACGAGGGAGTGCGCCGAGCCTATTTGAATCCCGACAACAAACTGCGCGCCTCGGTGCTCGCCGACCCTGCTGGCAAGCGCACAAACACCAAAGACAACTCGCCTGCGGTCATCCACTTTGAACTGGTCCCGGGGGACCGCGTTGAGGTCGATATTGCGGCCAAGGGTGGTGGTTCCGAGAATAAATCAAAATTCGTCATGCTCAATCCTTCGGACAGCATTGTCGACTGGATTGTCAAGACGGTGCCGACGATGGGTGCGGGATGGTGCCCGCCCGGCATGCTTGGCATCGGAATCGGAGGCACGGCCGAAAAGGCGATGGTGCTCGCCAAAGAAGCGCTGATGGAGCCGATTGACATGCACGAGCTGAAACAGCGCGGCCCATCCAACCGCCTGGAGGAGTTGCGTGTCGAGATCCACGACAAGGTCAACGCGCTGGGTATTGGTGCCCAGGGGCTAGGTGGTCTGACTACCGTGCTCGACGTCAAGATCAGAGACTATCCGACGCATGCGGCCTCGTTGCCGGTTGCCGTGATTCCCAACTGCGCGGCTACGCGTCATGCGCACTTTGTACTCGACGGCAGTGGCCCGGCGCACCTGGAAGCCCCGAACCTTGACGACTATCCAAAAGTGCAGTGGGCCCCGTCGGCACAGGCTCGCCGTGTCGACCTTGCCTCCGTTACGCGGGAAGAGGTTGCGGGTTGGAAGCCCGGCGAAACGCTGTTGTTAAACGGTAAGCTGCTCACGGGCCGTGATGCCGCCCACAAACGCATCCGTGACCTGCTTGATAGCGGTCAACCTTTACCAGATGGTGTGGATTTCAATGGGCGCTTCATCTATTACGTCGGCCCGGTGGATCCGGTGCGCGACGAGGTGGTCGGTCCGGCCGGACCAACTACTTCGACGCGAATGGACAAGTTTACGGAAATGATGCTCGACCAGACCGGGTTGCTCGGGATGGTTGGCAAGGCTGAGCGTGGTCCGACCGCAATTGAAGCGATCCGAAAACACAAGGCGGTTTACCTGATGGCGGTCGGTGGTGCGGCCTATCTGGTTTCGAAAGCAATCAAGTCGTCCCGGATCGTCGCGTTCGAAGACCTCGGGATGGAAGCGATTTACGAGTTTGGCGTCAAGGACATGCCGGTCACCGTTGCGGTTGATGCGAATGGCGTCTCCGTTCACGAGACCGGGCCGGCGCAGTGGCGTGGCAAGATCGGCAAGATCCCGGTGGTGTCTGCCTGATCGCGCTCATGCCAGATTGTCGCAGGATCAAAAAGTTGTTTACGGTTGCCCCGGAGCGCTGCAAAGCGGGAAAAGGGTTGGCGTGAAGCAATTCGAAGAACGCAAGTTTCCATGGCGGGCCGCCCCGCATTGCAAGGTAGTGAAACTGGTCAGGTCCGGAAGGAAGCAGCCACAGCTATTCTTTGCAAGTGCCGGGGGTTCGGCTCGCCACCCATTTCGGCTGTCGGGACAATGTTCCCGGCGGTCGCGCGCAAACGGCTGCCGATAATGTCGCTGGCTCTGGCTCGAAAATGGCGGCCAAAGAGTTTTGCCGAACTGGTTGGGCAGGAGCACGTCGTGCGCGCGCTCACCAATGCACTTGAGCAGAACCGGCTGCACCACGCATGGCTGTTTACCGGTACCCGCGGCGTTGGCAAGACCACGCTGGCTCGCATCGTTGCCAAGTCACTTAATTGCGAACAGGGCGCGACGGCAGAGCCATGCGGCAGCTGTGAATCCTGCGTTGCGATCGATGCAGGCCGCTTTGTCGATGTGCTCGAACTCGATGCCGCATCCAATACTCAGGTAGACAACATGCGCGAGTTGCTGGACAACGCGCTGTATGCCCCGACCGCCGGGCGCTACAAGGTCTACATCATCGACGAAGTCCACATGCTGTCTCGCAGTGCCTTCAATGCAATGCTGAAAACGCTTGAAGAGCCACCAGCGCATGTCAAATTTGTGCTGGCGACGACCGATCCGCAAAAAGTGCCGGTGACGGTGCTTTCGCGTTGCTTGCAATTCAATCTCAAGCAGATCCCGCCACCCCTTATTCGTGCCCAGCTTCGGGCCATTGTCGATAAGGAATCCGTGGAGGCGCAGGACGCCGCGCTGGCATTATTGGCGCGCGCCGCACAGGGCAGTATGCGCGATGCGCTGTCGCTGCTCGATCAGGCGATCGCGCACGGTGCCGGGACGGTGGAAGAAGCGCCAGTGCGCGATATGCTGGGGGCGGTTGATCGCAGCTATCTGATCGAGATTGTTCAGGCACTTATTCAACGCGATGGGGCGGCGGTGATTGCGCGTGCGGAACAGATGGCCGAGCGCTCCCTGTCGTTCGATGCCGCACTCGAAGAGCTGGCAACACTTCTGCATCGGCTCGCGCTCGCTAAGAGCATCCCGGGCTCGCTTCAGGAGGACGACCCCGACCGCGAGGTGCTTGCCTCACTGGTTGAGCAAATCGATGCCGAAACCCTGCAACTCATGTATCAGATCGCGCTGCTCGGTCGGCGTGATCTGGGGCTTGCACCCGACGAATACGCCGGGTTTACCATGAGTTTGCTACGCATGCTCGCATTCTTTCCTGCTGGTGATGAGGCAACCCAACCACGTGTGGCCTCGAAGCGATCGAGCAGTGCAGCGGCCAGGAACGCTGTGGCGCAGAAGACCGTTCGTCAGGTAAAGCTGGAAAAGCCCGAAAAGGCAGGAAAGATAGAAAAGATAGAACCGGCGCCAGCCGGCGCGCAATCGGAACGACCGGCAACGGAGATCGAAATTCCCGACTGGCGTGGGCTTGTCAACGAACTCAAGTTGGGCGGCATGGCACGAATGCTGGCAGATCATTGCGAACTGCGTAGTATCGAGGGCACCGTTGTCGAGTTATCTGTACCCGAAGCGCACCGGCATCTTTCGCAGCCAGCCTACAATGCAAAGCTGCAATCGGTGCTACGGGAACGTTTCGGTGAGTGCTTGCGCTTGAAGATTGAAATTGGCGGTGGCGACGATACACCGGCGGCGCAGCAAGACCGTGAAGACAAGCGTAAGCTCAATCAGGCGATCGAGGCGATCGATACCGATCCGTTCGTAAAAGACCTGGTTGAAAACCTGGATGCAAAGATTATTGACGACTCGATCAAGCCGGTTTGACGACGGTGGTCGGGCCATATCGGCCGCTTTAAATCAGTGCGGTCGCACAGCATTTTGATTTCCGATTGGTGAAGCTGGAGAAAACATATGATGAAAGGACAACTCGCGGGTCTGATGAAGCAGGCTCAGGAGATGCAGGAGAATCTGAAGAAGGCGCAGGAAGAAATTGCGGCAATGGAAATCGAAGGGCAGGCCGGTGCCGGCATGGTCAAGGTCGTCATGACAGGACGCCATGATGTCAAGCGTATTACGATTGACCCGAGCTTGATGGGTGACGACAAGGAGATGCTGGAAGACCTGGTGGCCGCCGCTGTCAATGATGCAGTCCGTAAGGTGGAGTCCACCACCCAGGAAAAAATGTCCGGGCTTGGTGCTGGATTGCCATTGCCGCCGGGAATGAAGCTCCCGTTCTGAATGGAGCATCCGGCAGGTATTGTTCGCTGCCCGGTAGATTCAATTTCTTGCACCGGTCATGAAAACACCATCCAGCCTTGAAGCGTTGGTTGACGCCTTGCGCCGGCTTCCCGGAGTGGGGCCGAAGTCGGCGCAACGCATGGCCTACTACCTCCTGCAGCATGACCGTGAGGGCGCGCGGCGCATTTCAAGCTCGTTGGAGCATGCAGTCGCGAAAATCAGCCATTGCGAAAAATGCAATAACTTTTCCGAGGAACCGCTGTGCGAGCTATGCAACTCGACGCGTCGTGATGGCACGTTGTTGTGCGTGGTGGAAATGCCCGGTGACGTTGCGATGATGGAGCAGGCGCAGGCATACCGCGGTCTTTATTTCGTGCTGCTTGGCAGGCTCTCCCCTCTGGATGGAATTGGCCCCCGGGAAATCAAATTGGACAGGTTAATCAAACGCGCCACGGACGGCCTGGTGAAAGAAGCGATCATCGCCACCAACTTTACCGTCGAAGGTGAGGCAACGGCGCATTACATTGCCGAGATGCTGAACACGCGCGGACTGAAAGTAAGTCGTATTGCCCGAGGTCTCCCGGTCGGGGGTGAGCTCGAACACGTCGATAGCGGCACGCTTGCGCAGTCTGTTATTGAACGGCGCCCGGTGCGCTGAAACGCGGTCCCTGCACAGCGATTTCAAGATAATGGCCAAGAAAAACGAATCTCCCAAGCGTCCGCGTCGGGGCACACCAAAGTCCACACCAAAGATCGCACGTGGTACACGAAAGCCGTTGCGTCCGCCTGCAAAGCGTCGCCTGGAACCGGCGGCAGATGGGGAGTCGGCGCGCAAACAGCCTCAGCTCGCGAAATCACAGAAATTGCAGAAAGTGCTGGCGCAGTCCGGACTGGGTTCGCGCCGGGCGATGGAAGAACTGATCAAGGCCGGCAAGGTGAAAGTTAACGATGAGACGGCAACGGTCGGTCAGCGCGTAACAACCGAGGACCTGATCCAGGTTGGTCGCCGCCGCATTCAGTTCAAGGTAACCACAAAGCTTCCCCGCGTCATCCTGTATCACAAGCCCGAGGGCGAAATCGTATCGCGTGACGACCCCAAGAACCGCGTGAGTGTTTTCGAGAAGCTCCCGGCCATACGGAACGCCAAATGGCTGGCGATTGGGCGGCTTGACTTCAATACCTGCGGGCTGTTGATCTTTACGACCTCGGGTGAGTTGGCCAACCGGTTGATGCATCCCAGATTCGAAGTAGAGCGGGAGTACGCAGTGCGTATCTTTGGAACCATCAGCACGGATGACATGCGAAAGCTGTGCAGTGGTGTTCGTTTGACCGATGGGGTCGCACGATTCGACGAAATTGAGCCTCAGGGCGGAGAAGGCCGCAATCACTGGTATCGCGTCATCGTAAAAGAGGGGCGCAACCGATTGGTACGGCGCATGTTTGAAGCGTTGGGACTTCAGGTCAGCCGTCTGATGCGAGTACGCTTCGGTGTTGTCTTGTTACCGGCATCGCTCAGGCGTGGTGCCTGCGTGGAGCTGAAGGAGTCGGAGATTCGTAATCTGCTTGACTGGGTCGGGAGCGTGCCTCCAGTGGTCTTGCCTTACCCCGAACCATCGCGTAAGTCGCCGGCAGTGAGCAGGAAAACAAAATCTTCCCCGGCCCGGGTCTCCAGCCAGACAAAAGGCAAGTCTGGATAGGCTTTTTCGATTGCGGGCCGGTCCCGCCCGACCTCGACGACCAAAACTCCGTCAGGAGTTAGATACGATGCCGCCTCGTCGATAATGCGGCGAATCACATCCAGTCCATCTTCTCCCGCGGCGAGCGCCATAGCTGGTTCTGCCTGGTATTCCTGCGGCAGTGCCGCCATGGCGGCGGCGTCAACGTACGGCGGGTTCGACACGATGATGTCGTAGCGATTGGTCAGGCTGCCGTACAGGTCGCCTTGACGCAATCGGACGCGCTCCTGCAATTGATAGTCCTGAATATTTCGCCTGGCGACCTCGAGCGCGTCGGCAGACAGATCCGTCGCGTCAACCTGTGCTTCGGGAAACGCGTGTGCCAGCAGGATTGCCAGGCAGCCCGAGCCGGTGCACAAATCAAGGCACTGGTGTATCGAGTCGGGGTCATTGACCCATGGCGACATCTGCTCATTCAGCAGTTCTGCAATATGTGAGCGTGGAACGATTACACGCTCATCGACGTAAAACGAGAAATCCCCCAACCATGCCTGGTTTGTCAGATAGGAGGCCGGCAGGCGCTGTTCAATACGGCTGCGAATGAGCTTCAGCGTTGCGTCGATCTCGGCGCTGGTGAGGGCGGCATCGAGGAAGGGCTCCAGGCGATCGAGCGGCAAGTGGAGTGAGTGAAGTATCAGATAGGCGGCTTCGTCGTAGGCATTGTCGCTTCCGTGGCCGAAGGACAAGCCAGCCTGGTTGAATTTGCTGGTGGCATAGCGCAGCAGGTCGCGCACTGTGCGCAGGCAATCAGTATCGTCAGCCGTCATTCAGAAGGGCGCAAAGAATCTGGTGGTAGATCCGTGACAGGTCGTCGATATCCGCGACAGAAACGTTTTCGTCAATTTTGTGGATCGACGCATTCACCGGTCCAAGTTCCACGACTTCGTTGCAGATATTGGCGATGAATCGGCCGTCCGATGTGCCACCGGTGGTGGATAGTTCAGGCGAGATTCCGGCAACCGTTGTGACTGCCCGGTCGACTGCTTCGACCAGTCTTCCTGGCCTGGTCATGAATGGATTGCCCGACAGTGACCAGTCTATCCGGTAATCAAGCTGGTGGCGGTCAAGAATGGCAGCGGTACGTTTTTGCAGATCCTCTACCGTACTTTCCGGCGAGAAGCGGAAATTGAAGTGTGCCGTCAGCTCGCCCGGTATGACATTGGTTGCACCGGTACCCGCATGTATGTTTGAAACCTGCCATGTCGTCGGCGGGAAATATTCGTTACCTTCGTCCCAGATCGCCGCAGAAAGCTCGGCCAGTGCCGGAGCAAACAGGTGCACCGGGTTACGGGCAAGGTGAGGATAGGCGACGTGTCCTTGTGAGCCCTTGACGGTAATTGCGCCGGACAAAGAGCCGCGGCGGCCGTTCTTGATCATGTCACCAAGGCGTTTTACCGAAGTCGGCTCGCCGACGACGCAGTAGTCGATGCGTTCACCGCGCTTGTGCAGTGCTTCGACAACGCGCACCGTGCCGTCCCTGGCAGGGCCTTCTTCATCAGAGGTAAGCAGAAGAGCGATGGACCCCGGGTGATTCGGATGCCCACTGACGAAACGTTCGATTGCGGTAACGAACGCAGCGAGCGAGGACTTCATGTCAGCTGCACCGCGGCCATACAAGTGCCCGTCGCGTATCTCCGGCTGGAACGGATCTGATGTCCACGATTCGAGCGGACCGGTCGGAACTACATCGGTATGTCCGGCAAAGCACAGCAGCGGTGAGGCATTGCCACGTCGCAGCCACAGGTTATCGACCTCTCCGAATCGCATTGCTTCAGGCTGGAAGCCTATCCGGGAGAGCCGTTGTGCGATCAACGCTTGACAGCCTTCGTCTTGTGGCGTCACCGAGGGGCGGGCGATCAAATCTACCGCGAGGGCAAGGGTATCGGAGCTCATGTATGGTGGACTTTAGCAAAAAATAAAGGGCGAGCCCGAAGCTCGCCCTGCTGTCATCCGAATTTCAGGGTAGAACGCTACTATTTCTTTGCTTTCTCGTCGACGTTGAGCTTGATCTCGCTGAACGAGTATCCGCCACCCGGTTTGGATATCATCCGGCCGGTCGGGCTTTCGCCCAGCTTGCCGGAGGCTTTCTGCTCAAAGTTATTGATCAGCCAGGACAGGTTGGT
Source organism: Burkholderiales bacterium (assembly GCA_035528435.1). Lineage (GTDB taxonomy): Bacteria > Pseudomonadota > Gammaproteobacteria > Burkholderiales > Eutrophovitaceae > SG8-40. The sequence continues at coordinate 20,051 of DATKYN010000224.1, read as the reverse complement.
CGAGGAATCCGAGTTATGCAATGCCTCGTCCTTTGAGATTTCCCCTTTCTGGTACAACTCGAACAACGCCTGCTCGAACGTCTTGGATCCCGGTGTCAGGCTTTGCGTCATCGCCTCGCGAATCTCCTCGATCTCACCTTTGCGAATATGCTCGGAAACCAGCTTGGTGTTGAGCATCACTTCGACGGCCGCGATAAGAGTGCCATCGTTGCCCTTGACCAGCCGTTGGGAAATGATGGCGCGCAGGCTTATCGCCAGGTCCGCCAGCAGCGCTGGCCTGGCGTCATACGGGAAGAAGTTGATGATCCGGTTCAGCGCGTGATAGCTGTTATTCGCGTGTAGTGTCGACAGGCAAAGGTGGCCGGTCTGCGCGTAGAGCAGCGCGTGCTGCAGGGTCTGTTTGTCGCGAATTTCACCGATCATCATCATGTCCGGTGCTTCACGCATGGCGTTGACGAGCGCGTGCTCGTAGCTATGTGTGTCCGTTCCCACCTCACGCTGATTGATGACACACTTGTCGTTCTTGAAAACGAACTCCATTGGATCTTCGATGGTGAGAATGTGGCCCGCTTTCAGCGCATTGCGGTGTTCGATCATTGCGGCGAGCGTTGTCGACTTGCCTGAACCGGTCGAGCCGACTACCAGCACGAAGCCGCGCTTTTCCATTACCAGTTCCTTGAGCATTTTGGGCAGCTTCAGCTTGTCGATGCCCGGCGTGCCGCTGCGAAGGTAACGAACCACAAGCCCGATCTGCCCGCGCTGGCGAAACACGTTGATTCGAAAGCGACCAACGTCGCGCAACACGTGAGAGAAGTTCATCTCCCACTCTTTTTCGAACGTGGCGATCTGTCTGTCGTTCATTAATTCATGAGCGATCTTGCTCGTCAGATCGCCATCGACCAGGGTCTGGTTGACCGGCATGACATTGTCGAGAATCTTGATCGAGATTGGAGCACCCGCCGAAATGAACAGGTCGGAAGCATTCTTTTCAGCCATCAGTTTCAGTAAAGGATCAAGAAACATGGTGCCCTCGCTGGTTGAATCAATCGAATCAATGCCGCAAACAGAAACGCATACTAGTCGCCGCGCAGCAGGTCGTTGATGCTGGTCTTGGCACGCGTTTTTGCGTCGACGCTTTTTACTATTACCGCGCAGTACAGGCTGTACTTGCCATCGGACGATGGCAGGTTGCCTGAAACAACGACTGAACCCGGTGGAATCTTTCCGTACGTTACTTCGCCAGTCCCCCGGTCAAAAATCTTCGTACTCTGGCCAATGTAAACGCCCATCGATATGACCGAGCCTTCACCGACGATGACACCTTCGACAATTTCCGAGCGTGCGCCGATAAAGCAATCGTCCTCGATGATGGTCGGGTTGGCCTGCAACGGTTCAAGCACTCCACCAATTCCAACGCCTCCGGAGAGGTGCACATTCTTGCCAATCTGGGCACACGAACCAACCGTCGCCCAGGTATCGACCATCGTGCCCTCGTCTACATAGGCGCCGATGTTTACGTAAGACGGCATCAATACGACATTCTTAGCAATGAATGCGCCACGTCGCACCGCTGCAGGGGGCACGACACGGAAACCGCCGGCACGGAAATCAGCATCGCCGTAGGCTGCGAATTTGGAATCGACCTTGTCGAAGTAGTTGGTATAGCCGTCACGCACTACCTCGTTGTCCGCGAGCCGGAAAGACAGTAATACGGCTTTTTTGACCCATTGATGAGTGATCCATTCCGCCCCGGATTTTTCCGAGACGCGAATGGTGCCGCTGTCCAGTTGGGTCATGGTTTCTGCAACCGCTTCGCGCACCTCGGCGCTCGCGGATTTCGGGGAGATTGAGGTGCGATTCTCGAACGCTTGTTCGATTACCGTGTTCAGGTCGGCCATGCGATGTTTTCCTCGTGTTTTGGGGTTGAGTGCTCCGCCTTATGGCGGACATGGATTTACCGGGCCCGAAGCCCGGGTGAAGCCCCTGGATTAAGTTGTCAGAGGCCGGAAATACATTCGCGCAGGCGATGCGCGGCTTCCAGGCATTCATCCGGTGAGGCGACCAGCGCGATCCTGACCCGGTCACGTCCCGGATTGATTCCGTGCGCTTCACGGGCGAGCAAACTACCTGGTAACACAACAACATTATATTGTTGGTACAGATGCCGGGCGAAGGCCACGTCGTCTATCGGTGTTTTTAGCCACAAATAAAAACCGGCATGCGGCATTTCAACCTCTGCAACTTGTTGCAGCACGGGCACCACCGCTGAAAACTTTTCCCTGTACAGGTGCCGATTCTCCACGACGTGTTCTTCGTCGTTCCAGGCAGCCGTGCTGGCAACCTGCACGGCAGGGTTCATCGCTGAGCCATGGTAGGTTCTGTAGAGAAGAAACTTTGCAAGAATATCGGCGTCCCCGGCGACAAATCCGGAACGCATGCCCGGCACGTTCGAGCGTTTTGACAAACTGCTGAACATCACCAGGTTGCGGTAGTCGTTTCGCCCCAGCGCATGTGCTGCCTGTAAACTGCCCAGCGGTGGTGCCTGCTCCTCGAAATAGATTTCCGAATAGCACTCATCCGACGCGATGATGAAGTTGTGGCGGTCAGAAAGTTCGAACAAGTGCCGCCATTCATCCAGCGGCATTACATGGCCGGTCGGATTGCCGGGGCTGCAGACGTAGACCAGTTGCGTGCGCTCCCAGAGTGCCTCGTCCAGCATTCCGGTATCGAGGGCAAAGCCGGTTTCAGGGGTCAGATTGATGAATGCCGGTGTAGCACCGGACAGTAAGGCAGCGCCTTCGTAGATCTGGTAGAACGGGTTGGGCATGACAACGACCGCACCCTGTTTCGAGTCATCGATCACCGTTTGTGCGAATGCAAACAGGGCTTCACGGGTGCCGTTCACGGGCAGCACTTGCCTGCCGGCGTCCGGTTGCGGCAAACCATAGCGGCGTGCGATCCACTGTGAAATTGCCTCGCGTAGCTGTTCCGTGCCCTGCGTCGTTGGGTAATGCGACAGTTGATCCAGCGAATTTGCGAGCGCATCCTGGATCAGGCGCGGAGTCTTGTGCCGGGGTTCGCCAATCGACAACCGAATTTGCCGGTGCTCAGGATTCGGTGTGATTTCCGCAAGAATCCGGGAAAATTTCTGGAATGGATACGGCTGCAGCAAAGCGAGAGCAGGTGCCAGGTTACTCATTTCGTATGCGATTTCTCGCTGCACGGGAGTGCTGGTACGCGTTGGTTTGCGCGGTTCGCTACGGGCTGAGCCGTGGGCGCGCGAGGCCTTGTTATCGAACTGGTTAACACTTTCGGGACCGTCAACATGGGTCAGGCTTGAGCACTGGGCGTCCAACAAACAGACGTTCGAATTATTCGTGGCGCCGATTGTATACCGGCCACGCGGGCCAGTTGAACCCGTTTCGGCTGCCGCTCATCCGGAAATTGAACGATTAGGGTGCATGATCCGTTGTCGGCCAGGCTGCGGCCAGGTGCGAAATTCGGGCTTTTGCGGTCACGGCGTCAGACAGGGGATTAGGGAATTCTTGCTGGCGATCTGATGCGGACGGGTTTCGTTTGCGGTCCGTTGCTACGACAAGCGGATTCAGGCGTTCGTGTTCGACCCCGGAAAGGACCGGCCAAGCGTTCCGATTTGAGCACGGAGTTCCCGGATCGCGTTCGCGTGTGCGCGATAGGAACGACGCGAGTCGCCATAACGCAGATCAATGTACAGATCGCGGATTCTGTAAACCTGGTCACGCATTGAGGGCATCTGCTCGACAATGCGAGAAGTGAAATCCCAAGGACCTTCTGATGCTTTACGCACGAACCCTCGGGCCGCCATGGCTGTGCAGAATCGCAGCCAGAGTTTCTGGCTCGGGTCCGAAATGACCCCACCCAGGCGCATGAACATGGCGATCGCGAAAACACTCATCAAGATTGCGGTGGTGACCATGAGTGCGACAATCATGTCCCGCCAGCTGATATCGGAAAATCCGAAAGACGAAAGGAAGCGATATTGCTGCTCCTGGGTGTAGCCGAGCACCCACTGGTTCCAGGAATTGGTCACGGCATCCCATTGGTGACGCATTTCAATCATCCACTGCAACTGTGTGCGTCGCAGCAATGGCTGGCCATCGGTTTCCGGAACAGCGGTGGCGAGACCGCGTTCGATTCGCAGCGGAGAAACGGCCGCCGTCGGATCGTAGCGCACCCAGCCTTCACCGCTGATCCAGACCTCGTTCCAGGCATGGGCTTCTGACTGGCGCACCACGAGATAGCCGTCCACAGGATTGGTCTCGCCGCCCAGATATCCGGTTACAACACGAGCCGGAACGCCTGCCGCGCGCATCATGACAGCGAAACTCGAGGCGAAGTGCTCGCAGAACCCCCGGCGCGTTTCGAACAGAAACTGGTCGACGGGATCCTTGTCGAGCGGCGGTGGTTCCAGCGTGTAGACGAACGGCCGTGTGCGGAAGATGTCGAGGGCCTGGTCGGCAATTTGTCTGGACGTGAGACCAGCGGATCTCCACTCCCTGACCAATTCACGCGTCTGCGGGGCAGTCGATTCTGGCAGCGCAAGGGCGCGTTTTAGCTCCCGGGGCAGCGCTTCCGTCCCGGCACGATAAAAGGGGTTCGATTCGGCGCGGTAAAGGAGCCGTTGTTGCACCGGATTAAAGGAGAGGACCTGATAGTCGCGCGTAATGAAACTCTTGCGCGGCAGACTCGCGGGAAGATCTATCAGGAACAGCCAGTTTTTGTCATGTGGTTCGAGCGTGACCGAGTATTTTAAAGTCGCTCCCCGACTCTCGTAGCGAAACGAGGACAGGCTGACACGTTCCCCGGCAGTCCAGGTTCGGCCGTCGTAGTCCCAGAGAACTGGTCCACGCCAGTAAAGTTTTCGTGGGTCGGCTGGCGGCGTTTCGAAATCTACGCGGAAAGCGATTTCATCCGACATGGAAAGCCGTGACATTGAGCCGGGTGCCATCTTGTCCGAAAGACCGGTTCGCCCGACATTCTCAAATCTTGGCAAGCCCCATAGCGGACCTTCGATTCTCGGAAACAGCACAAACAGCAGGACCATGACCGGCACCGCCTGGGCGAGTAGTACGCCGGATGTGCGCGCCACCTGTTTCCACTGTCCGGGGGCCGTCTGATGTTGCAGGCTGACCATGGTGGCTGTGATGAGCCATGCGGCACCGATCGAGTACAGCGCCGTGAAGATGGTCTGGGTGTAGAAGAAATTCGTAATCGTCAGGAAATAGCACAGCACGGCTACGACCGTGATGTCACGGCGACTTTGCATTTCCAGGGATTTGAGGACGGTCATAGCCAGAAGCAAGGTCACCGCGGAGTCACGTCCGAACAAACTTCTGTACGAAAACAACACACCGCCGACAGCGACGATGGCGAAGATGACCATTAGCCATTTGGCGGGTAGTGGGCGCCGTTGCCAACCAGCGAACAGCCTGATCAATAACCCGATTACGCAGAACGCCACCGTCCATTTCGGTGTATGTGGTGCATGCGGTGCCATGACTACCGCAATCGAAGCAATGATCGCGGACAGATTCGCGAAGCTCAGATTGGCTTTAGCCGTCACCGGCTGTCTTTCACCTGGAAAGTCGCAAGCGCTTCCAGGCATTTCGCCTGTTGCGCTTCGCCGGCGCCAAACTTGATTTCGCGTCCGGGCAGGCGAAGGCCGTAACGCAAGCCTGTCTCGGTGGCGTCGAGTACCCAGCGTGTCATTCGTGACAGACGCCGTTCAATTCCGAGTGAATCCGGCAAAGCCCCGTAGTCAAGCCAAAGCTGGGTGCCGGATGCGCCGGAGAACAGTTTGGTTGCAAACACATCGTTGCGGGCCAGGGCTTTCCAGGCAATACGCCTTGGAGAGTCACCCGGTTGGTAATTTCGCAAGCCGGCGAAGTCCTCTTCGCCCGCTCCGGCAGCATTGCCGGGGCCTGCAGTCGCGCGCGCCTCGGGTAGGGGGACTTCACCAGCTTCGGGAACCGGATACACGAGACAACCAAGATCGAGTTCGACATTGGCCCATGCGTAAAACAGGCCAAGCGGATAGGTCGTAAAGATGCGAAAGCGCCCGGGGCGGAACATGCCTCTCCGTCGTGCCGGGACGGCGACCTTCACATTGCTCTCGCTTGCAGCCTCGACATCGAAGTAGGTGGGTTCGTGTGTGGCGATGGAAATGCCCACGCTATGGCGATGCGTGCTACCCCGGTTTTCGGCGATGATGGCAAAATGCGCCCAGTCGCCCGCAAAGACAGAGTCAGTTTTTCCTGGTCTGAGTTGCAGCTTGGCCAGATTGCGCCACGTATGCAGCATGGACACGATGCCTGTCCCGGTGAGCAGGAAGGTCAGGCCGTAACCCAGGCTGAGATTGTAGTTGATCGATCCGATCAGCATCAGCGCCAGCGTCATTGCGAAAAGCAGGCCGGCTTTGGTCGGAAGGATGTATACGCGCCGCTGTGACAGCGTTACCGGTGCGCTTTCGACGCCTCTGGGCCGGAAAATCCAGTCGCCGATGCGATCGCGCAGGGTGCCAGCCGGTGCGTTATGTCTGCCCAGCCGTGGCTGGGTTTGCTTCAGTGTTGCGTCCGCTGGCACGAGTGGGTCGTCTGGCTAAAGTAGTGGTCAGGAAATCCGTCCGGTGCTTCGATGACCGTCAGGGTATTGCGACTTCTTCGATGAGTCGTTCGGACAAATCCATTCCGGGCAGTGAGGCGTAGCCATTTATAGGACTGAGCCGGTGTCCCACGACACTCGGAAGGACTGTCTGCAGATCTTCAGGAATCACTTTCTTGCGTCCGTCCATAAAGGCCCACGCCCTGGCTGCATTCAGCAAGTACAGACCGGCGCGTGGGCTGAGTCCGCTGACGTAATCGGAGGAGTTGCGCGTAAATGCCAACACCGCCTGCAGATAATCGATCAGCGCGGGTGCGGTAACGACCTTGCGAACCTGTTGTTGCAGTGACACGAGATCCTCCGGCGTGATCACCGGCGGTAGATCAACAAGCATGTCGCGTCGCTCTCGGCCTTCCAGAAGTTCGCGCTCGGCGCCAGCGTCGGGATAGCCGAGCTGGATACGCATCAGGAACCGGTCCAGTTGCGACTCCGGAAGGGGGAATGTGCCGACCTGGTGAGACGGGTTCTGGGTTGCAATGACGAAGAACGGCTCCGGCAGCGCGCGGGTATTCCCATCGACGGTAACCTGGTGCTCTTCCATCGCTTCGAGCAAGGCGCTTTGGGCTTTGGGCGTCGCCCGGTTGACTTCGTCTGCCAGGATGACTTGTGAAAACACGGGTCCCGGATGGAAATTGAAGCCGGAACTTTCGCGATCAAAGATCGTAACGCCGACGATGTCGGCCGGTAGCAGGTCGCTGGTGAACTGAATGCGCTGAAAATCCAGTCCAAGCGAGCGCGCCAGGGCATGCGCCAGAGTCGTCTTGCCGACTCCAGGCAGGTCTTCAATCAGAATGTGGCCACGCGCCAGCAGGCAGGCAATGGTCAGCTTGATTTGTTGTTGTTTACCAAGAATAACCTGGTTGATTTGCGAGATAACGGGATGGAGCAATGCAGACATGTTGTTGGCCGATGTTGTATGAATTGTTTGGCTATGCTTCCAGGCACGAGTTCACGCCCCGGTCGGCTGATTACCGACGAACTTGCAGCAGGATTCGCGCCACTTTGGTCGTCTGGCGGAATTTATGGCACTGCGTAACGCTATTCGAGGCTAGCCTGCCCGAATGCGGATGCGTTATGGGTCCAGCGTGACCAGTTTCGCTCTCAAGGGATCAGGGCTGCCGCCACTTTGCGGTCTTCGGCGACAAGGATGTTAAAGGTTCGGCAAGCGGCGGGGGTACTCATGACTTCGAACCCAATGCCGGCCTCAACCAGCGGTCGAAGCGTTGCCGGCTTCGGAAACCGTTGGCGTGCTCCCGTGCCAATCAGTACGATCTCGACTTCCAGCAATGCGAGAGGGCGAATGCCTTCAAGATCGATTTCATCGCCATCTCCGCTCGGCCAGTCGGTGTCCAGGTAAGTCGGCCCGACCACGAGGCCTGCCACATGGCGTTGACCATTGACCTCCACGTATCCAGGGCCGTAGCCCGAGATCATATTGCGTCCTGTTGCGTTGGAGAGGTGTAGTTTCAAGGGTCGGTTCGGGGCTTGTGGCAAGCTGGTTTTCGGGATCCAGCGGGTTGTACCGTGCTTGCGGTTCTTTGCGGTGGAACAATGCTTCCGGTAGCATTATAGCTTTCCTAATTCCGACAGAGGGTTACGAGCCGTCTGTCGCATGTTGCGGCGCATGAAATGACAGAGTTCTCTCGAATCCAGCGACTCCCGCCTTACGTCTTCAACATTACGGGAGAGCTGAAGATGGCTGCCCGGCGCCGTGGCGAGGACATCGTCGACCTGTCGATGGGAAATCCTGACGGTCCGACGCCAAAGCACATCGTCGACAAGTTGGTGGAAACCGCCCAACGCCCCAATACCCATGGGTATTCGGTATCGAAGGGCATTTTCCGCCTGCGCAAGGCCATTTGCGGCTGGTACGGGCACCGGTACGGGGTGGATCTGGATCCCGATAGCGAAGCCATCGTCACCATCGGGTCGAAAGAAGGTATCGCGCATCTGGCACTGGCGACCCTGGATCGCGGCGATATCGTATTGGTGCCCAATCCGAGCTACCCGATACATATTTACGGGCCGGTCATCGCGGGAGCAGACATTCGCCACGTGCGAAATACCCCGGATGTGGATTTTTTCGAGGAACTGGAACGTGGTCTGAAAGATTCCTTCCCGAAACCGAAAATGCTCATCGTCAACTTCCCGAGCAATCCGACCACCCAGTGTGTCGATCTGGAGTTTTTCGAACGCCTCATCGGGCTGGCGCGCGAGCACGGAATTTACGTTGTGCACGATCTGGCCTATGCGGACATTGTGTTCGATGGCTACAAGGCACCTTCCATTCTGCAGGTGCCCGGTGCCAAGGAGGTTGCAGTCGAGTTCTTCACCATGTCCAAGAGCTACAACATGGCGGGCTGGCGTATCGGTTACATGGTGGGAAATCCGGAGCTGGTAGCGGCGCTGGGAAAAATCAAGAGTTACCACGACTACGGCACGTTCACGCCACTTCAGGTCGCGTCAATTGTCGCGCTGGAGGGACCACAGGATTGCGTCGAGGAGATTCGCGCCACGTACCAGCGACGCCGTGATGTGATGGTGAAGGGCTTGGGTGAGGCAGGCTGGACGGTGGATAACCCCAAGGCCGCAATGTACGTGTGGGCGAAAATCCCGGAGCCATATGCCCACATGGGCTCACTTGATTTTTCCAAGAAATTGCTCGCGGACGCGAAACTGGCGGCGGCACCGGGCGTTGGTTTTGGCCAGTATGGCGACTCGCATGTGCGCCTGGCATTGATTGAAAACGAGGCCCGTATCCGGCAGGCAATCCGCGGCATCAAGGACATGTTTCGCAAGGATGGTGTTCTGCAGTCCCGAAACGGTGCCAAGAAAGATTCCGTGCGCGTGGCATGACGCGCTGTACCATTTTTATTTCCCATTGCCTTTGCTGAAGATCGCAGACCGGTCGCGATTTGGGAGGTTGGATGCTTTGTGTGGTCCGCCCCGGGAAAAGGCGTTGGATTAATCTGTTCTGAGAAAGCTTTTATGAAGCCGATGCATATCGGGCTGCTGGGAGTAGGTACTGTCGGCGGCGGTACTCATGAGGTGTTGCGACGCAACCGCGAGGAGATCGCACGGCGGGCGGGGCGTGAGATTGTCGTGCGCGTGGCGGCCGCTCGTAATCTGGATAAGGCACGCCGGGTGCTGGGTCCGGATATCGATCTGACCGATGATCCGTTCAAGGTTGTCGCGCATCCGGATATCGAGATCGTCGCAGAATTGATCGGCGGCACAGATCTGGCGAGGGATCTGGTGCTTGCCGCAATCGAAAATGGCAAGCATGTCGTGACCGCGAACAAGGCGTTGCTGGCGGAGCACGGCAACGAGATTTTTGGCGCAGCACAGCAACGTGGCGTGAGTGTGGCCTTCGAGGCAGCGGTGGCCGGAGGTATCCCGATTATCAAGGCACTGCGTGAAGGCCTTACGGCAAATCAGATCCAGTGGGTAGCCGGAATTATCAACGGCACCACCAATTACATTCTGTCCGAGATGCGTGACACTGGTGCGGCGTTCGAAGAGGTGCTCAAGGCGGCCCAAAGTCTCGGTTACGCTGAAGCCGACCCGACATTCGATATCGAAGGGGTGGACGCTGCACACAAGCTCGCCATCATATCCGCTCTGGCGTTTGGTATTCCGATCCAGCTAGACAAGGTGCATGTCGAAGGCATTTCCAATCTGGCGCGGGTCGACATCAGCAATGCCGAGGAGTTTGGTTACCGGATCAAGTTACTGGGCATTACGAAACGCGTTGCAGACGGGATCGAAATGCGGGTACATCCGACCCTGATTCCGCATCGGCGACTGATCGCGAATGTGGAAGGCGCAATGAACGCCGTCCTGGTCAAAGGGGACGCAGTCGGCCCGACGCTGTATTACGGCGCCGGGGCGGGTGCCGAGCCAACGGCTTCGGCGGTGATTGCCGATCTGGTGGATGTCACCCGTATGCACACGGCCGATCCGGATCATCGTGTGCCCCATTCCGCGTTCCGGCCGGATCAACTGTCCGATATAGCAGTGTTACCGATGGGGGAAGTGCAATCCTGTTACTACCTGCGAGTGCCCGTGTTCGACCGGCCGGGGGTGCTTGCCGACATCACCCGGATACTTGCTGACAGGAAAATTTCAATCGAGGCGATGTTGCAGCGCGAGCCCGCAGCGGATGAGGAGGAGGTCAACATCATCTTCCTGACGCACATGACCAGAGAGAAAGAGATGAATGCGGCGATCGAGAAAATTGAGGCGTTGCCGGTGACGACCGGTTCGATAACGCGCATTCGCATAGAATCGCTCGACGGAAAATAGTCGACTTCGCTGGAAGAAAATAACAGGACGAGGGCAGGGGCGGTGTTTTCGCCGCTGTGACAAGAACACATCAACGAGTGCATATGACCAACCATTACACAGGACTTATCAATCGCTACCGCGACCGTCTGCCAGTCTCGGAAGATACGCCGGTGGTGACCTTGAACGAAGGCAATACCCCTTTGATCGAACTATGCAATTTGCCAAAGCTGCTGCGAAAGGATGTGCGTGTTTTGTGCAAGTTCGAGGGCTTGAATCCGACCGGGTCGTTCAAGGACCGTGGCATGACAATGGCGGTCACCAAAGCAGTCGAGGGCGGGTCAAAGGCAATTATTTGCGCTTCTACCGGAAACACATCGGCTTCTGCGGCCGCCTATGCGGCGCGTGCCGGTATTCGGTGCTTCGTCCTGATTCCGGAAGGCAAGATCGCACTCGGCAAGTTGTCTCAGGCGATGATGCATGGTTCCACCGTGATCCAGATTCGCGGCAATTTTGACGATGGCATGCGTCTGGTGCAGGAGTTGGCGCAGACGATGCCGGTGGACATCGTCAATTCCATCAATCCGTACCGTTTGCAAGGACAGAAGACCATCGCATTCGAGGTGCTCGAAGCGCTCGGTGATGCACCGGATTACCACGTTTTGCCGGTGGGCAATGCCGGTAACATTTCTGCACACTGGATAGGCTACAGCGAAGCGGTTGGAAAGCGATGTGGAAGCTGCAATCACTGTGTAGAAGAGTGTCCTCATCTTGGCGACAATCTGGCCACACGCCGGCCCATCATGGTCGGGTATCAGGCGAGCGGTGCGGCACCTTTTCTCCGGGGACATATGGTGGATGAGCCGGAAACGGTCGCGACGGCGATCCGTATTGGCCATCCGGTGTCGTGGGATCTGGCCTGGGCCGCGAAGAATGAGTCTGGCGGCTGGTTTGACGAATGCACCGATGCGGAAATTCTGCGCGGTCAGAAACTGCTGGCCGAGGCTGAGGGCATTTTCTGTGAGCCAGCGTCTGCTGCTTCAATTGCGGGGTTGTGCAAGGACCTTGAAAAAGGCTTGATTGGCGAGGGATCAACCATCGTTTGCACGCTCACCGGCCATGGTCTGAAGGATCCCGATACGGCCATTGAGCAGAGCACCAAACCCGTGGTTGTGGATGCCAAGCGGGACGCGATCGAGAGCATCATCTCCAAACACCTCGACAGTTAAGTCGGCAATGGCGTCCACCAGCGGGTTTGACGATGCCAGGCAATTCTGGGACAAGCGGTTTTCGACCGGAACTTACATATTCGGTACCGAGCCAAACGTTTTCCTTGCTTCGCACAAGTCGTTGCTCAAACCCGGCATGCGGGTGCTGGCGGTGGCTGACGGTGAAGGGCGCAACGGGGTGTGGCTGGCGCAGCAGGGCTGTGATGTGCTGTCAGTCGACGTGTCGCCGGTTGCGGTTGAAAAGGCGCGCAAACTGGCCGAACAGCGCCAGGTTTCGCTGAGCTTCGAATGTGCCGACCTGATGCAGTGGCAATGGCCCGAGGATCAATTCGACATTGTCGTCTGCATTTTCATCCAGTTTGCGTCACCGGAAGAGCGCGAGCGCCTGTTTGACGGATTCCGGTCCGCGCTCAAGCCTGGCGGGATATTGCTGATGCAAGGCTATGGCGTGAAGCAACTCCAGTACAGCTCCGGTGGCCCCGGGAAACTGGAGCATCTGTATACCGTTGAAATCCTCCGCGAGGCTTTTTCAGGCTGGGAAATTGACAGCCTGCGAGACTACGAAGCGATGCTGGACGAAGGCCCGCGCCACAGCGGTATGGCAGCGCTGGTTGATCTGGTGGCGCGAAAGCCGGCAGTCTGAAGTAAGCCGCCTGCCTCGGTTGGTTGAGCCCGCCGTGGCTGTGGCTTCGACGGATGTGTTCAGATTACTCCATCGAAACGAACCGCATTGACAGGTCGGTTGCGCGAATGTCTTTTGTCAGGGTGCCGATCGAAATGCGGTCGACGCCGGTTTCTGCGATCTCGCGCACAGTGTCCAGCCTGATGCCACCGGAGGCTTCCAGTTTGGCACGGCCAGCGGTGTGTTTTACGGCGCTTGCCAATTGATCCGTAGTGAAGTTGTCGAGCAGGATCAATTTGGCGCCGCTGGCGATGGCCTGCGTCAGTTGTTCGATGGTCTCGACTTCGATCTGGATCGGGATGTTCGGGTTGGCGTCTGCCGCCTGAGCCAAAACCTGTGGAACACCTCCAGCAGCGGAAATATGATTTTCCTTTATCAGGATGCCGTCATATAAGCCGATACGATGGTTGAGTCCGCCACCCGTTTTTACCGCGTACTTAAGTGCTAATCGCAGCCCCGGAATGGTCTTGCGGGTATCCAGAATGGCGGCATGGGTTCCGCTCACCGCCTCGACATAGGAACGGGTTTTCGTCGCGACAGCCGATAAGGTCTGGAGAAAATTGAGTGCTGTACGTTCTCCCGTGAGTAACGGCCGCGCTGGCCCGTGCAAGTCGCAGAGCACGGTTTGCGCGGGAACCTTGTCGCCATCCGATACATGCCACTGGATGTCGATCGCCGGGTCAAGTTGACGAAACACCGATTCGAGCCATGCCGAGCCGCAAAGAACGCATTCTTCTCGCGCCAGTATGCGCGCGCGAGCCAGAACACGCTCAGGGACAAGAGCGGCCGTTGCATCGCCGGAGCCTACGTCCTCCGCAATGGCTTGTCTGACTGCGCGTTCGATGTCGACTTGGAGGTCGGATTCACTCATCGTAGTTATGGGCATTAATTGGCCTGGTGCCAGTGATCTGAAGGTGGACTGATCGGGTGATCAGTTGGTCGCCTCAAGCTTCCTCTTGATGGTAACGGCGCCGCGGATCTGCCCGGCGTAATAGCCCGTCGCCTTGTCATGCGGGTATTCGCGCGCCAGCGTTTCCTGGACTGACGCAGAAACTCGTTGCCCACTGCCGTGGCAGGTGAGGCACAGCGGCTTCACAGGCAACGCTTTCATAAAGCGAAAGTAATCTCCGTCAGGTTCAGACACGATCTCGGCTGCAACCAGTTTTCCTGCGTCTGCGCCGCCTTTCGCCGCTTCGTCAAACTGTTGCAGGATAGTTTGCTCCCACGCATCGGGCTGTCCGATCATCGGATTGCGTGGCTTCAGACTGACTCTGGTGACTTTCCACCCGGTGCGTAGCGACAAGGCATTGGCTAATTCCGGCGCGATGTCGCGGCAAACCGTGATCGCACCATCGGGGCCGGACTCCGCCAGGGCCTTCTTCAGTGCACCGCCCAGCTCACTGACCAGCTCGCCGGTGACCGATTTGGCCTCACGTGTCATCGCTTGTTTGTCTGTGTCCGTGTCTGTGTCCGTGTCCGGCGCGGCGAGTGCAGGCATCGCAAGCAGTCCCGAAAAAAGCAATAGAGCAATAGTGTGCCGCATGAGTGGCTTGTCCTTGAATTGATGTCCGCTGCAATTTGCCAGCATTGGAACCTTCGCGCAATTCTCTTCGAGGTGGCCGGCGTCGCGGAGCATGAGCAGTTGACCTGACCCACTCCATCTGGCCGCTGTCCGCCACGCAGCCTCAACCGAATTGTCCTTGAAATCGCAGGGTTTCTACCCAATGTTCGGTATAACCACGATAAAAGGATGAAATGATGCGTCTGGATAAACTGACTACGCGGTTTCAGCAGGCCCTGGCCGAAGCGCAAAGCATGGCGGTTGGATTCGATAACCCGTACATCGAACCACAACACCTGCTGAGCACCTTGCTGGCATCGGAGGACGGGTTTTCCGCGTCCTTGCTGTCGCGCGCCGGTGTGCGCGTGAATGCGCTGCGTGAGGCCCTGCGCACGGCCATTGGCCACTTGCCCAAGGTCGAAGGGCATGGCGGTGAGGTGAACCTGTCGCGCGACCTCACCAATTTGCTCAATGTCACCGACAAAATGGCGCAGAAGCGGGGCGACCAATTTATTGCCTCCGAGCTTTTTCTGCTCGCACTGACGCAGGATAAAGGTGACACCGGCAAGTTGTTTAAAGAGCACGGTGCTGAATTCGCCGCACTCGAGCAGGCAGTCGAAGCCGTGCGCGGCGGTCAGAACGTTGATAGCGCCGAAGCTGAAGGTCAGCGCGAAGCCCTGAAGAAATTTACGCTCGATCTCACAGAGCGCGCCCGACAGGGCAAGCTCGACCCCGTTATCGGCCGCGACGATGAGATCCGGCGTTGCATCCAGATTTTGCAACGACGTACCAAGAACAATCCGGTTTTGATCGGCGAACCGGGGGTCGGAAAAACCGCCATCGTCGAAGGGCTGGCCCAGCGCATTATCAATGAAGAGGTTCCCGAAACCCTCAAAGGCAAGCGCGTGCTGGTCCTTGATATGGCTTCGCTGCTGGCGGGCGCCAAGTACCGCGGCGAATTCGAAGAGCGGCTCAAGAGTGTGCTCAAGGAGTTGGCTCAGGATGAGGGGCAGACAATCGTCTTCATCGACGAGATGCATACCATGGTGGGGGCCGGCAAGGCCGAGGGCGCTATCGATGCGGGCAACATGCTCAAGCCGGCTCTGGCTCGGGGGGAGTTGCACTGTATTGGCGCGACCACCCTGGATGAATATCGCAAGTACATCGAAAAGGACGCCGCACTGGAGCGGCGCTTCCAGAAAGTGCTTGTGGGCGAACCGAGCGTCGAGAGCACGATCGCTATCCTGCGCGGTTTGCAGGAGCGTTATGAATTGCACCATGGCGTGGACATCACCGATCCGGCGATCGTGGCGGCAGCAGAGTTGTCGAATCGCTACATCACCGACCGGTTCCTGCCTGACAAGGCCATCGACCTTATCGATGAGGCAGCGGCGCGTATCAAGATGGAGATCGACTCCAAACCTGAAGCGCTGGACCGTCTCGATCGTCGCCTTATCCAACTCAAGATCGAGCGCGAGGCTGTCAAGAAAGAAAAAGATGAGGCTTCACAGAAGCGGCTTGCGCTGATCGAGGATGAGATTGAGCGGCTGGAGCGCGAGTATGCCGATCTTGACGAGGTGTGGAAGGCGGAAAAGGCGCAGGTTCAGGGTTCGCAGCACATCAAAGAGGAGGTCGACAGGATCAAGTTGGAGATGGAGGCCGCCAAGCGCAAAGGTGACTGGCAGAAGGTCTCTGAGCTGCAATACGGGCAACTGCCTCAACTCGAAGCACAGCTGAGTAAAGCCGAGTCCGGTGGAGCTAACATCAAAGCTTTCCAGTTGTTGCGCACTGAGGTCGGAGCGGAAGAGATTGCCGAAGTCGTATCGCGCGCGACCGGGATTCCGGTGTCACGCATGATGCAGGGGGAACGCGACAAGCTGCTGCGCATGGAAGATCGCTTGCACAAACGCGTTGTCGGCCAGGATGAAGCGGTTCGTCTGGTTTCCGATGCGATACGTCGCTCGCGCGCCGGTCTGGCCGATCCGGACAAGCCATATGGTTCGTTTCTGTTCCTGGGGCCGACCGGGGTGGGCAAAACGGAGTTGTGCAAGGCATTGGCGGAGTTTCTTTTCGACTCGGAGGAGCACCTGGTCCGGATCGATATGTCCGAATTCATGGAGAAGCACTCGGTTGCCCGCCTGATCGGCGCGCCTCCAGGTTATGTCGGATACGAAGAGGGTGGGTACCTGACAGAAGCGGTGCGTCGCAAGCCGTATTCGGTGATTTTGCTGGACGAGGTTGAGAAGGCGCACCCGGATGTGTTCAATGTTCTGTTGCAAGTGCTCGACGACGGGCGCATGACAGACGGTCAGGGGCGTACCGTGGACTTCAAGAACACGGTCATTGTGATGACGTCGAACCTGGGGTCGCAAATGATCCAGCAGATGTCCGGCGATGATTATCAGGCCGTCAAACTGGCGGTCATGGCCGAGGTAAAAACGGCGTTCAAGCCGGAATTCGTCAACCGGATTGACGAGGTCGTTGTGTTCCATGCCCTGGATCAGGAGCATATCCTCTCAATCGCCAGAATCCAGCTTGGGTACCTGGAAAAGCGTCTTCAAAGCATGGATATGGAGCTTCAGATCGACGAAGCCGTGCTGAAGCAAATTGCCGAAGCCGGGTTTGACCCGGTGTATGGTGCAAGGCCGCTCAAACGGGCAATCCAGGCGGGTATCGAAAACCCATTGGCCCGGGAGATTCTGGAAGGGCATTTTGCAGCGAAGGACGTTATACGGGTTGGGCTGCGAGGTCGTAACATCACTTTCGTGAAGGGCTTGAAAGAAGCAGAGCAGCAGGTTTCGGCATAATGGGAGTGGATTATTCGGGGCTTTTTCCCGGATAATCCACGCTTCGCTATTTGCAGGACCGCCGCGCGCGGATTGCCGGGCGCGTATGGTTCAGTTGTTCTTGTCTGGAGTGATGCGTAAATATTGCGACAAGTTACTGGCGTGGCACGTTTAGAAGATCATGCGTGATCGCCTCATTGCTGGACAGCCCGGATGCCCGATAGTACAGATGCCATGAGCCTCGAAGTCACCGAAATCTCCTCGTCACCACTGGCCCGCTTCAGAGGCGAGGCGATACTTGAATTGCCAACGGATTTGTATATCCCGCCGGAAGCCCTTCAGGTCGTCCTGGACGCATTCGAAGGCCCGCTGGACCTGTTGCTGTACCTTATTCGCAAGCACAATCTCGATGTGCTCGACATCCCCATGGCCGACTTGACGCGGCAGTACATGGAGTATGTCGAAATGATGCGCGAGAACCAGCTCGAGCTGGCCGGGGAGTATCTGTTGATGGCGGCCATGCTTACCGAAATCAAGTCACGCATGTTGCTGCCACGGCCAAGTCATGTGGCGGATGACGTAGAAGACCCGCGGGCCGAATTAGTGCGGCGCCTGCTCGAGTATGAACGGATGAAACTGGCGGCACAGAAGCTTAACGAGTTGCCACAGGCTGGAAGGGATTTTTCGCCGGTGACAGTGTGGTTCGAAAGAACTACGGAAGAGGTCTTGCCCGACATCAATCCCGACGATTTGCGCAATGCCTGGCTGGGCTTGCTGGCACGGGCGAAGGTGAAACGGCACCACCGTATCAGCCGCGAAGAATTATCTGTTCGAGAGCACATGAGCCGGATATTGAGGCGGCTGCAGAATCTCAAATTCGTGCAATTCGACGAATTGTTTGAGCCGGAACGGGGCGTTCCGGTGCTGGTTGTGACGTTCCTGGCTATCCTCGAGTTGGCCAAGGAGACAATGGTTCAGCTCTCGCAACAAGGCGTGTTTTCTCCCATTTATGTGAAGCTTACGCATGGACTTACAACAGTCTGATATCTCGCAAATCAAGCGCACTCTCGAAGCGGCCTTGCTTGCCAGTGGCGAGCCGGTGCCCGTCACCGACTTGCGGCAGCTTTTTGAGGAGGATTACGGGGCAGACGTAATTCGCCGCCTGCTCGAGGAATTGAAATCTGACTGGAATGAACGCGGGGTTGAACTCGTGAACGTGGCCAGTGGCTGGCGCTTTCAGGTGCGCCCCGGTCTTCAGCGAAGTCTTGATCGGCTGAATCCCCGGAAGCCACCGAAGTATTCTCGCGCTGTTCTGGAAACGCTGGCTATTATTTCCTATAAACAACCGGTTACTCGTGGTGATATCGAGGAAATTCGGGGTGTAACGGTGTCGAGCAATATCCTGAAAGCCCTCGAATCCCGCGGCTGGATCGATATCGTCGGGCACAAGGAATCGCCGGGACGCCCAGCGTTGTATTCAACCACGCGGAGCTTTCTTGACGACCTGGGACTTCGGTCTCTTGAGGAACTCCCGCCGCTGGAGGATCTTGGGGCCCTGGTTGAGAGTGGCGAGCAAGAACTGGCGCAGGATTTACAAGGAAGTGAGGCGCTTGAAACTGGCTCGGAGGAAGGAGACGTCGACTCTATGGAGCAGACGCCCGAAAGCGACGAGATGGCGGTCGAGGCAGATATTCAGACTGAAACATCGCCAGCGCAGGCTTGAATAGATAGATTAATGCATTGCATTAACAAATATTAATAACCATCGGATTTAATATATATTATGAAGTCGATCCTGGTTATCAATCCTAAAGGTGGTTCGGGAAAGACAACGTTGGCGACCAATTTGGCAGGAGGGTTGGCGCGTTTTGGTGGTCAGGACGTCAAACTCTGGGATCTTGACCGCCAGCACTCGGCACTGGAATGGCTGTCGTTGCGACCGTCAGATCGTCCACGTGTCAGCCCGCTGGTTGCAAAGGCTGGCGAGCAGGGCCGATCGCCCAGTGGAACGGGCTGGTTGGTGCTTGATGCGCCAGCCGGTATTCACGGAAAGATGTTGCAGCGGGCGCTCAAGATTGCTCACAAGGTGATCGTGCCGATTCAGCCGTCGGTATTCGATATGGCTGCCTCCGGCGATTTCCTGCGTGAATTGCTTGAGAACAAGGCATTGAGCAAACGGCAATCCCGTATTGGTATTGTCGGCATGCGTGTGGATCCCAGAACGCGGGCAGCTTCAACGCTTGGCGCGTTCTTGCAGCAGTTTGATCTGGAGATTCTGACCTGGCTGCGAGACACGCAGGTTTACGCAAATGCGGCTTTCAACGGTCTCAGTATTTTTGACCTTCCCGAGTCCGTCAGCGGCCGCGATACGGGCCAGTGGCAACCTATACTCGAATGGGTGGCAGTCTGAAGGGAATTTCCCTGCTGTTTCCTGCGAAGTGTTTGTTGCGTTGTGTCACGTGGATTGCTAGAATCCGCCCTCTTGTTTTTCGACGGTCGCGGGGTGGAGCAGTCTGGCAGCTCGTCGGGCTCATAACCCGAAGGTCGTAGGTTCAAATCCTGCCCCCGCAACCAATTATCGTAGTCTCGCTCTTTAAAAATTTGGACAGCTAAAGCGTGTGGGTGCTTTATGTGCGTCTGTTGGTTCTTGTGGCTGTTTAGCTGCGGACGAAGTTGGGGAATCTTTCGGGTTTTTCTGATGTAGTTTGTAGTTATTTGGCTAGAAGAGTTACAGAAGTATTGGAAGTGCTCATACGAATAAGGATTCTTGTTAATGGAATTCTTTGAGTACGAGCGGCCCTTGGAAGTAA
>DATKYN010000223.1:0-26003 GCA_035528435.1 Burkholderiales bacterium | reverse complement strand
AACTCGATGTTCAGCCTCTCGGCTGTTGGCTTGCTGTATCTGTACCTGATGCGCCACAAGAGCTGGTTGCACAACGGCTTGATCGTGCTCAGTCTCCTGCCTATTGCATTTTTCGCTAATATCACCCGCGTGATTTTCATCGTATTGGTGACCTATCATTTCGGTGACGCAGCTGGACAGGGTTTTGTCCACGGGTTTTCCGGAATTGTGCTGTTTGTCGTCGCTTTAATTGCGATTCTGCTATTCGACGCCGTGTTATCGAAACTCATTCAACCAAAGGCAATGGAAAAATGACCCACTACGGGCGCATGGGTTTGTTCGTCGCGGGCCTGATGACGGTCGCAAGCGTATGGGCATCTCTGGCTCGAACCAATATGGAAACGGCGGTAACCGCTCCTACACTTTCACTTGATGTATTGATTCCGAACGAATTTAGCGGTTGGCGGGAACAGCCGCGGCATAGTGTCAGAGTGGTTAATCCACAAACCCAGGCGGCCCTGGATGAAGCTTACAGCCAGGTGCTGGAACGCATTTATTCGAACACCAAGGGCTACCAGATCATGCTCTCGGTGGCATACGTTCCCGAGCAGCGCGGTGCATTGAAGACACACGAGCCGGAGTTTTGCTATGTCGCTCAGGGATTCGCTCTGGAAAATGATGAAAACTCACAGCTCGTAACGCCTGCCGGATCCATCCCGGTACGACGGCTTCTCACCCGAAAGGGGTTACGGGTCGAACCGGTAACCTACTGGATCATGGTCGGAGACACAGCCGTGGAAGCATGGCAGGGCAAGCTGGTGGAGTTGGGCTACACCCTCACCGGTCGAATTCCGGACGGGCTGGTGTTTCGTGTTTCATCAATTGACCTTGATCAGCAACGGGCCTACCAATTGCATGACCAGTTCCTCAATCAGCTGATAATGGCCGCGTCGCCTTCTGCACGTCTACGCCTGAGCGGGCTCGACGAGTAGCAACTGGTAAAGGAGAAATCGTGTTGAACTGCCTGAATAGACCGGATCGAACCCGCATTTTTGAGTGCGCAGCATCGCTTGCCATTCTCGTCATTTCCGCTGGTTGTGCGCAGCAAGCAGATGATCCGAAGCAGGTTACCCAGGTCGCGGCAATCGTCAACGATGATGAGATTACCGTGCATCAGATCAATGATCTGCTCGCGAAGCGTGAGAATGTTACTGGTCAGGAAGCGATACAGATCAAGCAAGACATTCTCGAACAACTCGTTGACCAGCAGATCGCCGTGCAACAGGCAATCGAGAACAAACTGGACCGCTCACCTAAGGTGATGCGCGCCATAGAGGCTGCGAAGAATGAAATTCTCGCCCGAGCTTACCTGGAACATGTGGTTGAGAGCGGGCCACAACGCTATGAATGGGATATGCGCAGCCAGGAGGATGTGAGGAATTATTACAACAGTCACCCGGAACTGTTCGCGCAAAGACGCATATTCACAATCGAGGAAATCAATTTCGTAGCGACCGAAGACATCGTTGCCAACCTGCACGAACAGACCTCCACCAACACAAACATGCAAGCGATTGCCGATTGGCTAAAGTCCCAGGACGTGAAATTCGAGGCCAAGCGCGGCGTGCGTGCTGCGGAGCAGATCTCGCTCAATGTGCTGCCAATTGTTCAGTCGCTCAAAGCGGGAGAGATCAGGCTCTTCGTGCTGGGTAATAACCGTTATCAAGTACTTCGTATCATCAACTCCAGAGAAGCACCGGTGGACGAAGCAACCGCAGCACCCCGGATACAGCAATTTCTTTCCAACCAGCAGTCAACACAGTTGCTTGCCGAAGAAATGAAGCGCTTCAGGGAGGCGGCACAAATAGAGTACCTTGGTGAGTTCACCGGCGGCTCAGCTGATGCCGGTGCAGGTGCAAAATCCGAAACACAGGAGACGGCGGCAGATTCCGTGCAGCAATGACCATTGTCTAGTCGTGATCGCCGTGATTCCGGGTGTCCGCAAGAAATACGCGTCCGATAAAGAACCCGATTTATATAGCCAGATTTCGGTAGAGTTGCGCCCGTCCCCCGCATTATCGACTGCGTAGTACTCAGAATCGGGCAAGGTAGCGCTGCGCCCTGGCCTGACTGCTCTGTCGCAAGATATCTCGTGCGCGACAAATGCGCATCCGGCATCTCGTTCTTTCTCGCATAAGGTGCCGATTGTTGTTGTTCTGGTGCCCAGGGCGGGAGTCGAACCCGCACGCCTTGCGGCCCGGGATTTTAAGTCCCGTGCGTCTACCAATTTCGCCACCCGGGCGGTGGTCGACGATTAGCCGTTGGAACGGTGCATCATCGAATCCCATACCGCATGACGTCCGGTGATGGACATTCAAATTGCAACGTACGGGGCAGTGGAATTGTAACCGCCAATGCTTGAACGAGTGCTATGTGCCCATCCGTGGATTCCGGATGATTCGTACCGCCAAACGGCTGCAGTTTTCCCGGTTGCTAATACATCTCGCACCGTGCCCCCAGGCGGCGGTAGCCCGGCCGACATTCCCAGCCGGTGCCAAAACTGTTCAGGCGCGCGTTCGGCGGTACCCGAATGGCTACGCACATCGACCCCGAGCGGCGATAGCCCGGATCGCAATCCCAGTCGTTTCCGAGAACATTAACGCGTGCATTTTCCCGGTTGCGAAGTGGCACACAGCCTGAACCGGAACGCCGATAGCCGGGATTGCACAGCCAGTCATTCCCGGGCAAGTCCAACCCCGCGTTGGGTGGGATATTCACAGGCCTGCAGATTTTTCCATACCGCTTGTAGCCCGGGTCACACACAAAGTCGTTGCCGAATACGTTGAGCTTTGCATTCGAAGGTGCCAGTACTTTCACACAGACGGTGCCGGAGCGTACGAAGCCCCTTAGACACTCCTGGCTCGTACCCGCTGTGTCGTAGCGCAAGGCCGGAGCCGGGTCCGTGGCACGACTGGCTCCGCTATCTACCAGGCTGACAATAGCGAGGGCGGATAAGACGACGTTGCGCATCGCGATACTCCGGCTGCGAAGAAGCATTTTTGTCATGTCATCGCTTGCTGCGATTATTCGTTGGGTTCCACCGGCAGGGTCCAGCTCTCCCGCATGCTGCCGATAAACCGGGGGCGCGAATCTGCCGATTATGGCCTGGAAGAAATCACTCCAAAGGCGTTTGACACGACAAACAAGGCACAAAATCCCGGCGTGTCCGCCCGCGCAAAAAGCGCATGGCGCCCATATTGGGTCAATGCGTGGTGTTGATGGATGCCTCTGGCACCACCCTGTCGCAGAATGCGACAGGAAAAAGTTGGAGGCGGGAGTCGGAATCGAACCGGCGTCCACGGCTTTGCAGGCCGCTGCATAACCACTCTGCCATCCCGCCATGCAGCGCCAACCGTGCTGCTACTGCAAAATCGCTGCCGGCGGCATTATGCTATCGGGCCGCTGGCGAAACTGAAAAGGGAAAACGGTCCGGAACGGCCACTGAGGGCCATTACTCGAGTCCATTTTCCCTATGGAATCTGGAGCGGGAAACGAGTCTCGAACTCGCGACCTCAACCTTGGCAAGGTTGCGCTCTACCAACTGAGCTATTCCCGCAGGAGGAAGCGGAATTATAGGGCCGGCACCTGTTTTGTCAAGGAAACACAATCACTTGAATATGCACTTGAGCCAATCATGGGTTCCTGGCCTACTTCATCGCTTCACGCACCATTGGCGCTGCTTTGCGCAGGTAATACACCATCGACCACAAGGTCAATATTGCGGCGACGTAAATCAGCCAGGTGCCGGCCAGATGAGTGTCAAGGAAACCGATTGGATCGTTGTACAGCAGCAGCAGGATCGCGATCATTTGGGCGGTCGTTTTCAGCTTGCCGATAAAGGATACGGCTACGCTGCGGCTCTCCCCGAGCTTTGCCATCCACTCGCGAAGTGCCGAGATTGCGATCTCACGGCCGATGATGATCGCGGCGATAAACGCCGGCACGTTATCCAGCGCCACCAGAAGCAAAAGCGCGGTAGCCACCATCAACTTGTCGGCGACGGGATCCAGAAATGCACCAAAGGCCGATGTTTGTTTCAGGGAGCGCGCCAGATAACCGTCGAGCCAGTCCGTGATGGCCGCGAGAGCGAAAATGCCCGCTGCGATGACATTCTGCCCATGATCCGCAATCCATCGCTCTGGAAGGTAGTACACGATTAACAGCAGAGGGATCAGCAGGATACGCCCCCAGGTCAGTAGATTTGGAAGATTCAGACCCATGTTCAGATGTCAGTGTAATTGCTTGTAAATTCGTTCCGCGAGTTCACGGCTGATTCCTTCTACCTGGGCGAGTTCCTCAACGCTGGCAGAAACAACTTCTTTCAAACCGCCAAATCTCATTAGCAGTCGCTGCCGGCGTTTGGCACCTACCCCTTCGATATTCTCCAGCGTCGAGCGTGTGCGCGCCTTGCCTCGCTGTTTGCGATGGCCTTGAATCGCGAACCGGTGGGCCTCATCCCGGATTTGCTGGATCAGGTGCAGCCCGGGTGCATTCGAATCCAGCCGAACGATCACGTTTCGCTGCGGCAGAACCAATTGCTCCAGCCCCGGCTTGCGTTCTTCACCTTTCGCCACGCCAATCGCAATCACTCCGTCAACGCCCAATTCGGCCAGAACCTGCGTCGCAACCGAAACCTGCCCCTTGCCGCCGTCGATCAGCAGCAGATCGGGCATCTTACCCTCACCTTCGACAAGCCGCCGGTAACGCCGATCCAGCGCCTGACGCATGGCCGCGTAATCATCACCCGGTTCAATTCCGGAAATGTTGAATCGCCTGTATTCGCCCGGCTGCATCGCCGCGCGATCGTAGACCACGCACGAGGCCACCGTGGCCTCCCCCATTGTATGACTGATATCGAAGCACTCGATGCGCTGAATGGTGTCAGGCAGCCCCAGGAGGGCCTGCAGACTGCTCAGGCGCGCTTCCTGGGTCGCATGGGCGTTTAACCTCTGTGCAATGGCCAGTTCAGCGTTCTTTTCGGCCATGCGCGACCACACCCGGCGTTCGCCGCTCGGATTGCTGCGAATCTGCACCTTGTGACCCGACTGATCGGACAGCATCTGCTCCAGCAACACGGTATCAATCCCGCGATTAACAACTACCAATGATGGTACTTCGCGCGACAGATAGTGTTGCGCCAGAAACGCCTCCAATGCCTCTTCTTCATCGTGTTCGCGGGCATTTTGCGGAAAGAAGCTTTTGTCACCGCGGTGAATACCACCCCGGATCATTACCAGATTCACGCATAGCACTCCACCGGCTGTCGAAAGCGCCACGACGTCGGCGTTGATAACGCCGGTATTGCTGGATACGAATTGTGTTTCCCGGACCTTTGACAGTGCCCGAATCTGATCTCTCAGTACCGCTGCCATTTCGTAGTGCTGGTTCGCCGAAGCTTCATCCATGCGCTGTTCCAGGCGGGTTACCGCCTCGCTTTCACGCCCTTGCAGGAACAGAGTTGCGTTGCGCACGTCATCTTCATAATCAGTGCGCTCGATTAACCCGACACATGGACCGGAACAGCGCCGGATCTGGTACAGCAGGCAGGGGCGTGAACGGTTCGAGAAAACGCTGTCCTCGCAGGTCCGCAGGCGAAATACCTTCTGCATCAGGTGGATGCTTTCGCGTACGGCACCGGCGCTGGAGAAGGGGCCGAAGTAACGGTGCTGTTGGTCCAGCGATCCGCGATAAAAGCCCAGGCGCGGGAAATTATGGCCGCTAAGCATCAGGTACGGATATGATTTATCATCTCTATACAGTATGTTATAGCGCGGATTTAAAGATTTTATTAAGTTGTTTTCAAGCAGTAAGGCCTCTGCCTCTGACCGTGTTGCCGTCGTTTCCAGAGCCGATACCTGTCGCAGCATTAACTGAATGCGCGGCGAAATGGAGGCAGCCTTGTGAAAGTAGGACGCAACGCGCTTCCTCAGGTCCTTTGCCTTGCCGACATAGAGGACGTCTCCGCCTGCATCGAGCATCCGGTACACGCCTGGCAGGTTAGGCAGGCCCCTTGCAACGGCAGCACCATCGAATGCCTCCGGTCGGTCGCCGTGATCTTGTCCGCAAGATTGATCAACCATGTCCGACATCGTTCTCAGCGCTTCTGGTCGGCCTGGCTGGGGGCGGCGTTATTGCCAAGGAGTTGCCTGATCGAAGCGAAAACGGAATGAAACATGGCCTCTGTCAGGCGTTTCGTTTGTGTGTTGTATCTCGAGCAGTGATAACTGTCGAACAGCTGCAGCCCGCCGGGTAAGGCGTGGTGTGCAGCATGCGCAAATTTATAGGCTGACAGCTTTTGCTCCAGTGCTCGCAGGATAGCTTGATGTGCCACGCTACCCAGCGCCAGAACGACGGATGTCGCATCGAGTGCCAACAGTTCCTGTCGAAGATAAGCATTGCAGATCACCACTTCCTGCGTGGTCGGCTTGTTCTCGGGCGGCACGCAGCGAACGGCATTGGTTATCCGGCAATCGATCAGTTGCAAGCCGTCGTCAGCCGAGATCGACTGGTCAGCCGTGGCGAATCCGAATCGATGCAAGGTCCGGTACAACAGCAATCCGGCGTGGTCACCTGTAAATGGGCGCCCGGTACGATTGGCGCCGTGCATCCCCGGCGCCAGTCCGACAACCAGCAGTCGCGGTCGGGCTGCCCCGAAGGATGGCACCGGCTTCGCGTAATAGCCAGGGTACTTCTGCCCTGAGGCATGGACGAAATTCGCCAGTCGCGGGCATAAACGGCATGTGGGGGAGAACGTTTGGGCTGCATCAAGTTTCACCATATGCATAGTGTAAAATGCGGCTCTTCGAAAAACGAACAAATAACGAAAATCGTGGCGAAAGCTCTTGCGACCGAAATACGGGTTGGAAACCTGATCGAACTTGATAAACGTGTCTGGCGTGTGGTGAAGGCCTATCACGTTCACGTTGGCGGGCGCGGTGGCGCCTTCATGCAAGTTGAGATGAAAGATGTCGAAAGCGGCACCAAACGTAATGAGCGCATCCGGACAGACGAGAAAGTTGATCGCGCTTTCGTTGAAACCCGCCAAATGCAGTATCTCTACCAGGATGGCGACAGCTACGTCTTCATGGACAAGGAGAGCTACGAACAACTAACGCTGCCGGCCGATTTTCTCGAGGGCCAGGCGGGTTATCTGCTCCCTAACGTCGATGTGAACGTCAACATGCACAGTGACCGCCCGATCGGTATTGAACTGCCTGCCTCGGTGATACTGACCATCGTCGAAACCGAGCCCGGAATCAAGGGTGCAACCGCAACCGGATCCTACAAGCCCGCAAAGACAGAAACCGGCATTACGGTGCAGGTACCGCAGTTCGTCAGCGAAGGCGAAAAAATCAAGGTCAATACCGATAGCGGTGAATACATGGAGCGGGCCTCCTGATTCGCTGAACGTTGGCGCGCGCAGTCAGCGCGTGTCGGGCACGATCGGTATATCTACTTCCAGATCGGCGTTGATGCCCCCTGCGAGTTCGGGTTGGATGGTCACGTGCTCAATACCAAAACGCGAGCGTGCCGCAATGCGGATGCGCTCCAGCGTTGCAGGCCAGTGCTCCAGTGAATCGACATCGACATGCGCTGACAGCGCAATCTGCCCCGATGCAATGGTCCAAACGTGAAGATCGTGCACTGACTTCACACCTGTAATGGTCGCCAGCGCACGGCCGACATCGGTGAGATTGATCTCGCGTGGCACCCCTTCCATGAGCACATGCAATGCTTCGCGCAGAATGCGCAGCGTCGAAATCAGAATCAGCGCGCTGATGACGAAGGAAAGCAGTGGGTCAATTGGATACCATCCTGATACAAGAACAACCGTACCCGCGGTCAGTGCCGCAACCGAGCCGATCAAATCACCGAGGACATGCAGCCTCGCGGCACGCGTGTTGAGATTGTGTTCGCCACCACCGAGGATGTGCAGTACGGCGAGATTAACGAGCAATCCGATCAGTGCGACGGCAATGACGCCCAGCCCTGAAACCGGTTGTGGCTGGTACAGCCGGTGAATGGCCTCGACAACGATGATGATGACAATGCCCAACAACAACAGGCCGTTCAACAGTGCTGCGATGATCTCCGCGCGGGCAAAGCCGTAGCTGTGTTTGACGCCTGGTGGTCTGCGCGCAACCCTGGATGCAATAAGGGCAATCATCAGGGCAGCCGAGTCCGAAAACATGTGGCCCGAATCGCTCATCAGGGCGAGTGACCCGAACCACCAGCCGCCAGCCAGTTCCACCACCGCAAAAACCAGGGTAAGCGACAATCCGGCTATCAGGGCACGGGAGCCGCGCTCCGAACCGGGCCCGGTTGGATGCCCGTGGTGGTTATGTCCGTGGTGGTTATGTCCGTGATGGTGATGTCCGTGATGGATTTGCATGGTGATCAGGCGACCTGCCCGGGTTCACCCAACCCCGGATCCGCAACGCGCTGCCGTGCAGCGACGTAATCGGCATCTTCATTGATCTGCCGTCGTGATGCAGTCTGTTGTCGTCGATACAGCGATCGCAGTCTCGCTGTATCGAACGTGCTGTCTGTCCGGCGCATCGTGTGAAGAACCGCGTTCGCGTCATCGGGTGCGTTGCACACGAGCGCGAGGTCGCATCCGGCGGCAATCGCCGCGTCGGCCCGGGCCGGCGCATTTCCGGCGATACTTGCACCGCGCATCGACAGGTCGTCGCTGAAAATGATGCCCGAAAAACGGAGACGATCACGCAGAATGTCCCTCAACCAGAATTTCGAGAAGCCGGCCGGTTGTGGATCCACCCTGTCGTACACCACATGGGCTGGCATGACACCCCCCAGGTCCTGACGGCACAAGGCAACAAATGGCAGAAGGTCAGCGCGTTCGATCTCTGCCAATTCGCGGTGATCGACTGCAATATCATGATGCGTATCGGCGGTGACGGCACCATGCCCCGGGAAATGTTTTCCGACGGCGATCATTCCGCATTTGTTCAAGCCGGCGATAAAGGCGCGTGCGAGTTCGATTATCGCTTCGCTGGACGAATGAAATGCGCGATCGCCGATGACGGTACTGCACCCGTAGTCGATATCCAGGACCGGGGCAAAACTGAAATCGATCCCGCAGGCGCCCAATTCTGAGCCAATGACGTAACCCGCATCACGGGCGATAGTGATGGCCTGGTCACGATCCCGGTCCCACAACTCTCCGAACCTGCGCATCGCCGGTATCCGGCTGAAACCATCGCGAAATCGCTGCACACGCCCGCCTTCATGGTCAACTGCGATCAGCAGGGCGGGATCGCGAAGCGACTTGATCTCGGCGCAAAGCGAGCGGAGCTGTTCCGGGTTCTGATAATTGCGGGTAAACAGAATGACCCCTGCACAGGCGGGATGCTGCAAGCGCAAGCGGTCCCCGGCGTCAAGTTCAGTGCTCTCGAGGTCTATCATCACCCTGCCCGGTGGCAGCCGTTTCATTACAGCGACTCCAGAACGACAACGGCGCAGACGAGGCCCTTCTCGTGGGTAATGGAAAGGTGTCCTCGGCTAATTTTTCGCGAATCAAGGTAAGACTTCAGTGTTTCGCTGAACCGGAACTCGGGTTGGCCAAGCTCGTTCGAAACAACGCCGACCGAATGCAGTGTCACGGGATAACGAAGCCCGGTGCCGAGCGCCTTGGCGATCGCCTCCTTGGCGGCAAAACGATTGGCAAGAAACCAGCCCTTGCGCGTACTGCGCTCAAACGGTTTGACTTCGTCTGTGTTCAGTACACGCCGCACGAATCGCTCCCCGTAGCGTTCAATCAGATCGTCAATTCGAGCCTTCTCCACCAAATCGACACCAATACCCGAAATCATTAGCTGGACCCCCCCTGCCTGATGGCGACGAGGTACGCCTTGACGGCATTGGCCATACCAAATTCCAGTGCGTCAGAAGTCAACGCGTGGCCGATCGACACCTCTGCAATCCCGGGGAGCGCCTGAATGAAGGCCGGGAGATTATCAAGATTGAGATCATGTCCGGCATTGACCTCCAGCCCCTGTTGCAACGCGGCCGTCGCCGCCGCCGAATAAGCATCGAGCGACTCGGCTTGCGCGGGTGTTCCAAACGCCTGCGCATAAGGTTCGGTATAGAGTTCTACGCGGTCTGTACCGGCCGATCGTGCCAAGGTCATCGCATCCGGATCCGGATTCATGAACAGACTGACTCGCACGCCCAACGCCTTCAATTCCTCGATGACAGGCACCAGGCGTTCGCCATCGCGCTTCAGATTCCACCCGTGATCCGAGGTAAAGGCGCCGGGTTCGTCCGGGACCAGCGTGCACTGGTGCGGTCGCACTGCCCTGACGATGTCCATCACCTGGTGAAACGGATTGCCTTCGACATTGAATTCAATGCCCGGGCGCGTGCCGAATAGCTTCGCGAGTTCATCGACGTCACGCGGGCGGATGTGACGCTCGTCCGGGCGAGGATGAACGGTGATCCCATCGGCACCTGCATCGAGGGCGATGGTTGCGAGGCGGACGACATCCGGGATGCCAATGGTGCGCGAATTACGCAGTAAAGCAATCTTGTTGACGTTGACGCTGAGCTTGGTCATTTGCGCGATCAGATCTGCTGAAGCTCTACCAATAGCTGCCGGGTGTGCAAGGTCTTCGAACCCAGGTAATGTCCCACCAGATGTCTCATCAACAGTTTGCTCTGCGCCAAGGTGACCGCATCCTCGTAATTGTCGCACGCCAGATCAAGCAGTGTTTTGCCCGATAGTTGAATCTCGGGAGAATTTCCGGGTTCGATTCGAGCAGGACCTTTTTCAACGATATAGGTATAGCTCGCGCCAGCCTCAACCACCTTGTTGGTTCCGGCTTCGCGGTCCAGCGTAAGCGCATAACCGAGCTCGCCAAGCAGAAATTTTTCGAAGCGCCGCAGGGTTGCAGAAATTTTGCTGTTCATCGAAAGTGCAGTGACTGCCTCGGCGTACAGGTCGAACAGACCTTCATGCGCATCATCCCGTTGCAGGAACTTAAGCAACAGCTCGTTTAGGTAAAAGCCCGACATCAGTCCGATACCTCTTAACTGGGGAATGCCACCTTGCCACTCGGCTTTGTAGAGTCCGCGCAACTCCCCTTTTCCACCCCAGGTCACCAGCAACGGCTGAAATGCCAATAACGTGCCACGGAGCGCTGATTTCGGTCGGCGCGCACCCTTCGCCACCAGTCCGATTCGCCCGTAATGACGGGTAAATACCTCTACGATCAGACTGGTTTCCCGGTATGGGTAACTGTGCAGGACAAATGCCGGCTCGGCTTCATGGCGTTTCGTCTGCGAATCGGCCATGGCACAACTAGGTTGGAAAAACGCCGAGCCTGTCGACGCATCGCTGGGTTAATGATTGCGGGAGATACCCCACCGGCGCAGCTGTGCCGAGCAGGTTGTTCCAGACCGAGACAACCACGATGTCCCTCCGTGTTGCCCACTCCAGTGCCGCCGCATTGCGGCACGTTGGCGCATCAAGTGCCATCAGGATCTAGCTGTATCCAAGCGAGCGCAAACTGCGAGCGTCGTCAGCCCACCCTTGCTTCACACGAACCCATACTTCGAGAAAGACTTTCCCGCCAAACAGTTGCTCCATGTCTTTTCGGGCGCGCGTACCGATTACTTTCAGTTTGGATCCCTTGGCGCCGATCACCATTGCCTTGTGGGCCGCTTTGGAGACAATAACCGTGGCATTGATGCGCCGTAGCGGCCCCTCGTGTTCGAAGCGCTCTATCTCCACTGTCGTGCCGTAAGGCAACTCCTCCCCGAGGAACTGAAACAGCTTCTCGCGGACGATCTCCGCGGCGAGAAAACGCTCGGGGCGATCCGTGATCGTATCCGCCTCGTAAACCGGGTCTCCGACAGGCAGGTAGTTGACGATGGCGTCGATCAGATCCTCGACGCCTGTGCCTTTCTCCGCGCTGACCGGAACGAACTCTGCGAACGGATACGCAGTGCGCAAAGTTTCGATAAATGGCAACAAGGCAGTGCGATCCTTGAGCTTGTCAATTTTGTTGACCACTGCAACAACAGGAACGGTTTCGGAAAGCATGGAAATGATTTTTTCGTCCTGTTTTGTCAGCTTGTCCGCTTCAACCACGAGCATGACTGCATCCACATCGAGCAAGGCACTGGTTACCGTTCGGTTCATCGTCCTGTTGAGCGGGCTGGCGTGTTCCAACTGGAAACCAGGTGTATCGACAAATGCAATCTGGGCGCGGGAATCCGTGTGGACGCCGAGTATTCTATGCCGGGTCGTTTGCGCTCTGCGCGAGACAATGCTGAGCTTTACGCCAATCAGCCGGTTTAACAGCGTGGATTTTCCGACATTCGGACGCCCGACGATCACCACCGTTCCGGATCGGAAGTTGCTGGCGCCGTCGGCTTTCTTCACCACAACGCCCGCCTGGCGTGTTGGAGAGCGTTCAGCCGGAGCCGGTCGCGGTACGCTATGCAATGCCTGTTTATAGTTGCGTTGGTCAAAATCATTTAGTCAGCCTGCGGTTGCAAGGGAATATGCCCGTTCCGCGGCGCTCTGTTCTGCAGAACGCCTGCTCGGGCCCTCGCCGAAGGTGCGGATGTTTATTTCATCAACGCGGCATTCGACACGGAACAGCTGGTCGTGTGCTTCACCAGTGACATCCATAATCGCATAGACGGGCAAAGACAACCTGCGTCCCTGCAACAATTCCTGCAACCGGGTCTTGGGGTCCTTGTCTACCGTTGACGGATCAAGCTTGCTGATGAACGGGTCGTACATCCTGTCAATCGCCTTGCAAGCAGCATCGAATCCGGCATCGAGAAAAATTGCACCAAGAAGCGCTTCCAGGGTGTCGGCCAGTATCGATGGCCGCTTCGAGCCGCCGCTCAGCAGTTCGCCTTGACCGAGCAGAACGTGATCGCCCAGCGCAAGCGTACTGGCCACATCGAACAGGGATTGCTGGTTTACCAGATTAGCCCTTACACGGGACAGGTCACCTTCCGGCAGTTGCGGAAACCGATCATAGAGCAATTTTGCGATAACACAGTTCAATACCGAGTCGCCCAGAAATTCGAGGCGCTCATTGTGCGGGGCACCGTATGACCGATGTGTCAGAGCCTGATGCAGAAGCTTGGGGTTGTCGAATCGGTACCCGATCTTTGTCTCTACGACATTAGCGTGCATCAGAGCCACATCGCACTGGCCCGCTTATTCGCTGGAAGCGTCAAAGTCGATGCACGCACTGATGTTCCCGACCAGCTTGATCCGGGTCGAGTAAACCGCGGACAGCACGACCTCTGACCCGTCTCGGGAAATGTCCAGGTCTCTGCCATTAATCGTAGTAATGTCGTCGATCTGCGCGCGCCGGTTAAATGCGGCCATGATCTCTGGCGCCGACGCTGCGCGGGTATCCGGTGCGCGCGCAATCTCGCGCAGGTGACCCTGGATCGTTGCGTATTCAATGTAGGCCGGTATCAGTTTCAACGCCATAATTGCCAAAAATACGACGCCAGCCGCGATCAGCACCATGCCGACCATCGTGGCTCCCCGTTGCTGCGTCTTCATGTTCACCCCCGTTTATTGAATCCGCGTACCGATGCGCTTTAGCTCGTTAAAGTTCCACCAGATCAGAAAAGCCTTTCCAACGATGTTCCGTTCTGGCACGAATCCCCAGTATCGGCTGTCTGAGCTCGAATCCCGGTTATCGCCCATCATGAAATAGTGCCTTTCCGGTACCGTGCAGATAAACCCGCTGTCATTGTATTCGCAACTTTCCCTGGACGGAAACTGACGCACGCTGGCAAGCCGCACCGGTGGCTCACCGGGATCGATCAGCACCGAATGCCGCTCCTCGCCAAGGTGCTCCCAAAAGCGCCATGCGTTGACATATGCCAAACCCTTCTCCGAATACTGAAAGTCATCCAGCCGTTCCACTTCCAGTAACTCGCCGTTCAGGCTCAGTCGTTTATGGCGATATTCGACCCGGTCTCCCGGAACGCCAACAACCCGCTTGATGTAGTCCAGGGAAGGATTGTCCGGGTAGCGGAATACCATTACATCGCCATGCTGCGGGCTGCCTATATCAATAATTTTGGCATTGATTACAGGCAGCCTGACACCGTAGCTCGATTTGCTGACCAGGATATAGTCGCCAACCAGCAAGGTCGGAATCATTGATCCCGAAGGGATCTTGAAAGGTTCAACCAGAAACGAGCGCAGTACGAACACCACCAGAATGACCGGGAAAAAGCTCTTCGAATACTCGACCCACCATGGTTCCTTGCTGTCTGCCTGTCTTTTTCTGGAAAGCCAGAAGTGATCCAGCAGCCATACACCGCCGGTCACAATCAGCAGCGATAGCATGAGCAATGCGAAATTCATCTGGTCGTAATCCTTTCCATGCGAATCAATTGTTTACTTGTTATCGACTTGCAGGATTGCAAGAAACGCTTCCTGGGGGATTTCAACTGTACCAACCTGCTTCATTCGGCGCTTGCCTGCCTTCTGTTTTTCGAGAAGTTTTTTCTTCCGGGTGATATCTCCACCGTAACATTTTGCCAGTACATTCTTTCGTAGCGCCTTTACGTTCTCGCGCGCAATGATCTGGGCACCCACGGCTGCCTGAACCGCGACGTCAAACATTTGACGCGGAATCAACTGGCGCATGCGCGCGGCAACTTCCCGTCCACGGCTTTGTGCATTGTCACGATGGACAATGAGAGACAATGCATCGACCCGGTCCCCGTTGATGAGTATGTCGAGTTTGCACAAATTATCGGCCCGAAATTCCTTGAAATCATAGTCGAGAGATGCGTAACCGCGTGATACGGATTTCAGGCGATCGAAGAAATCAAGAACCACTTCGTTCAGCGGCAATTCATAGGTCAGCATGACCTGATTCCCCATGTACTGCATGTTCTTCTGGGAGCCGCGCTTGTTGTTGCACAGACTCATGACCGGGCCAACGTACTCTTGGGGCAACAGGATGGTGGCAGTGATAACCGGCTCGCGGATTTCCTCGATCTGGGCCAACTCCGGCAATTTCGAAGGGTTCTCCACCTCGAGCACTTTACCGTCACGCATCAATACCTGATACACGACCGTGGGGGCCGTGGTGATCAGATTCATGCCATATTCGCGCTCGAGACGTTCCTGCACGATATCCATATGCAGCAGGCCAAGAAAACCACAGCGGAATCCAAATCCCAGTGCCTGTGAGGTTTCCGGCTCGAATCGCAAAGAGGCATCATTTAGCTGTAGCTTCTCCAACGCGTCGCGCAATGCCTCGTACTCGTTGGACTCAACAGGGTACAGGCCGGCAAAGACCTGTGGTTTGATCTCCTTGAAACCAGGCAATGCCTGCTTTGCGGGGCGCGCGGCAAGGGTGACGGTGTCCCCCACCTTGGCAGCCTTCAATTCCTTGATGCCGGCAATGATAAATCCGACCTCTCCAGCACCCAGGCGCTCGCGTGGTTCGGCGCGCGGAGTGAACACGCCGACTTGCTCACACTGGTGCGTGCCTTCGGTAGACATCAGCATGATTTTGTCTTTTGGCTTTAGCATGCCGTCGAAGATGCGCACCAGCATTATTACGCCGACATAGTTGTCGAACCATGAGTCGATGATCAGGGCCTGTAGCGGTGCGTCTGCGTTACCTGTCGGAGGCGGTACACGGGCGATGACGGTCTCAAGAATATCGCGCACACCCACGCCGGTTTTTGCGCTGGCCCGGATCGCGTCATCCGCCGGAATGCCAATGATCTCCTCGATTTCGGAAATCACGCGCTCCGGTTCGGCCGAAGCGAGGTCAACCTTGTTCAGCACCGGAATGACCTCGACGCCTTGTTCGATGGCCGTATAACAATTGGCGACCGTTTGCGCCTCCACACCCTGTGACGCGTCAACGACCAGCAGCGCCCCCTCGCACGCCGACAGGGAACGCGAGACTTCGTAGGAGAAATCGACATGCCCGGGCGTGTCGATAAGGTTCAGGTGATACACGTTGCCATCGAGGGCCGTGTAGCGCAACGCCGCCGTCTGTGCCTTGATCGTAATGCCACGCTCACGCTCGAGATCCATCGAATCAAGAACTTGGGCACCCATCTCACGATCGGACAAGCCGCCACAGGTCTGGATAAACCGGTCAGCGAGGGTCGACTTGCCGTGGTCGATATGCGCGATGATCGAAAAGTTGCGGATATGCTGCATTGGAAAAAGGGCACTGAGAGTGCCCTTTAAATTAATTCAAGGCGCGAATTCTAGCCGATTCGTTGCCTGATGAGTCGATGTCCGGAGCCAGCTCGCGACAGCCATTAATTGTCATCGAGTCGAATCGGCACATAAATCGCGCCCTGCCCCCGGCGCACCAGCAGTGCAACACTACGCGCTTTCTGGTACTCAGCCATCAACGCCTGAAACTGGTCGACAGATTCAACGTCGTTATTGTTAAGCGCGAGCACAACATCGCCCCGCCGGAGGCCGGCACGTGCACCCGGCCCCTCGACTTTTTCGATTTTCACTCCGCCACTGACACCGAGCTGTTCGCGTTCCTGGCTGGACAGGTCGGAAACGGTCAACCCGAGTTTGTCGATGGTGTTATCCGCTTCGGACGGCGGAGCCGGTTGCGGCTGGTTGCTGGCCCGATCATCCGTGATCTCTCCAACGGTAATCGGGATGTTCTTGCTCTTGCCCTTGCGCCAGACTTTGACCGTAACCTTCGACCCCGGTTTGGTTTGCCCGACAATACGCGGCAAGTCAACGGAGCTTTCCACGTCAACGCCATCAAACTCGAGGATTACATCGGATGCTTCAATCCCTGCCCTGTCTGCCGGGCCGCCTTTTTCAACCGAGTTCACCAGTGCGCCCTGCGGTTTGGACAATCCGAAAGACTCGGCCAGTTCACCCGTAACTTCCTGAATGACGACACCGATGCGCCCGCGCTGTACCCTTCCGTTGGACCGCAACTGTTCGGCAATATCCATTGCCACATTGATCGGAATCGCGAACGACAGGCCCATGAAACCACCAGTGCGGCTGTAAATTTGCGAGTTGATACCCACCACTTCACCATCCATATTGAACAGCGGCCCCCCCGAGTTACCGGGATTGATGGCGACGTCCGTCTGAATAAAGGGGACGTAGTTTTCCTGAGGCAATGATCGGCCCTTGGCGCTGACGATACCGGCAGTGACGGTATTTTCGAATCCGAATGGGGAGCCGATTGCCAGGACCCACTCACCCACTCGGAGCGCATCCGGATCTCCGATCGCGACGTGAGGAAGATTGTTGGCCTCGATCTTGATGACGGCCACGTCGGTCCGTTTGTCGAATCCAACGACCTTCGCCTTGAACTCGCGTTTGTCGTTGAGTTTGACGGTGATGTCATCAGCGGCAGCGACGACATGTGAATTGGTCAGGATGAACCCATCTGCACTGATGATGAAGCCCGAGCCGAGTGATTGCGATTCATATTCGCGCGGGCCTTCCGGAGGGCCAAATCTCCGGAAAAAATCGTAGAAAGGATCATCTTCAGGTACTGGAATACGGGGCGAATTTTCTACAGTCTGGCTGGTGCTGACGTTGACGACGGCCGCACCTTGTTTCTCCACCAGACTCGTGAAATCGGGCAGCCCTTGCGCCGATGCGAACGTTGGTGCCAACAGCAACACCATTGATAGCAGCAATCTCTTCATTTGTTTCCTCTTCTTCTCATTTCGGGCCGGGAGATGGCCGAGCAACGGTGAATTATCGCCCCTCAAAGGCTACGGAGTTCCCGAACTGCATGACGGTGACGGCTGGCGCCTCACCGAGAACTGTGACCAACTTGTCTCCGACCTTGCGTCGATAGATATTGATTGCGCCCTGTTGCGTCAAGCCTTCGTTCACGCTGCGCCCTGGCATTGATTCGATAAAGATCGATACTGCCGCCATCCCGTCGGAATAAACCATATGAGTGACGATGCGCCCGCCTTGTTTGGTGCGCCGCATATCCATGATCTTGCGGAATCCAGGTGGAAAATCACGAACTGTCCAGCCGGTTTCGACCTCACTGAGCATCGACTGGGCGAACCGGTCGAGCCTCCACTCAGGAAAGCTGGCCTCGTAGCTTGGACTGATCATTTCCCGCGTGACTGACGGGCCAATACTGAGCTGAGTGAAAGCAAACTGCTCTACAACCTTCCTGGCTTCGTTTACGGTTCGTGCCTTGAGCAACAGGCCGGTGGACGTCTCGGCCCA
Organism: Burkholderiales bacterium; assembly: GCA_035528435.1. Taxonomy (GTDB): domain Bacteria; phylum Pseudomonadota; class Gammaproteobacteria; order Burkholderiales; family Eutrophovitaceae; genus SG8-40. The sequence continues at coordinate 7,735 of DATKYN010000223.1, read as the reverse complement.
GAGTTTGTGGCCGTAGCGCATGGCGTCCTTTGGCTCAAGAATCACCACCTGGGAATCAAAACCGGCAATCCGCTCCGTACGTCCCTTTCGAACCGTATAGAAGCGGGCTATGGAACTCAGTTGTTCAGGAACGAGACCGGGAAAACTGCGCTTGGCGATCCGCTTCTGACTTCTTACGATTTTAGCGTCAGGATAAAAGCACAGAACTTCATCATTGTTGCGAATGATTTCCCGTCTCGGCCCATCCAGCGTTTCGAGCTTTTCGTGTTCGCCGTCGGTATCGACAAAGTGCACGATGCGGGAGGTCTCTACGCGCTCGCCGTGCTGATATACGAAGGTCCCTTCATAATTTAGCGTGCGAGCCGCCGTGGAAATGCGCTCAAGTATCTCCAGCGCGTCGCCCTGTGTCAGCGGTTCAGCCCCGGCGTGAACCGCGCTGAGTCCCGCCAGAGCAAATGCCGCAACTGCTAGTCTGCCCGCCATGTGCTTGTCGATCAGCGCGAAGCGTCTGCCGTCGATACCGTCCTGACGTAGGAAGCTACTCCTTGCATGGCGGTACTGGGTGAAAATTGCTGGTGGGCCATCAGGTACTCGCTCATGGCGTCACCTCCTGGCTGTACGGCGTCCGTCACGCTCTCGGTCGATATGGCGGCCACGGCGTTCTCACCGCGATCGTCCGTCGGTGAGATCAGCGCATTGTTGGACAGCGCCAGCCATGCAACGACGGCCACGCCGCACAGCGAGGCGGCAAGTGGCAGCGCCACGCGTTTCGTGGCGCGGCGCATCTTCCATGCGCGCGGCGCAAGAACTGTGGGCTCATTTGCCAGCCGGGCTGAGACTCGCCCGGTCAAGCTGTCATGCACGATATGTTCGCCTCGCAAGCTGTCTCCGATCATGTGGTAGATCGACCAGTCCGCTTCCCGGTCAGGGTTGCCATTGATCCTGGTGAGCTCATGAACCACCTCATGATCGTCAAGTTCTCCGTCCATCAATGCTGACAGTTTTTCCATTTTCACCACCTCTTGTCTTTGCCCGTGCCGAGCATTGGCCTGATGCGCTCGGCGATCGTCTCTCTTGCCCTGAATATCCGTGACCGAACCGTACCGATAGGACAATTCATCGCCCCGGCAATGTCCTCGTAGCTCATCCCGTCAATTTCGCGCAATACGATTGCCGTTCTCAATTCCTCAGGCAGCTCATTCATCGTCTGGTTCACCGTCGAAGCAATTTGCTTGCTCATTAATTCCGCCTCCGGTGTATTCATGTGCCTGAGTTGATGCCCTTCTTCAAAATTTTCCGCTTCTTCGCTATCAAACTGGGTGCTGGTAGGCGCGCGCCGGCCGGCGGCGACCAGATAATTCTTGGCCGTGTTGACGGCAATGCGGTAGAGCCAGGTATAGAACGCACTTTCGCCGCGGAACGCTGGCAGCGCGCGGTAAGCCTTGATAAAGGCTTCCTGCGCGACGTCATCGACCTCCGCCGAATCGCGAATGAATCTCGATAACAGCCGGTTGATTTTTCGCTGATATTTTGCAACCAGCAGCTCGAAAGCTTTCTTGTCACCACGCTGTGCGCGCTCAACGAGCTGTTGATCAACTTCACGGTCGCCCATCTAGGCAAGCATCCTGGGTTGTGTTTCCGATTTGTTATGCGGCCGTCTGGGAGCGCGATCCGAAGTATAACTGCCACAAACCCTCCAGGGAAACTTACAGTGTTGCTGATCTACCCACAGACAACCGAAAGTGCGTCTTGGTTCAATAAATTGCAGCCTTTGCACTATTCGCATGCGCTCCGGGGCACCCCGCCGTTAGAATGACCCGAAATATCCGGATCTCTGTCTGATGAAAACCTTCGAAGTGGCGGTACTCGGTAGTGGCCTCGCAGGGCTGACCGTCGCCCTGAATCTTGCCGACCAGTGCAAGGTGGCCGTCGTCACCAAACGCGAGCTGCTTGACGGTGCGAGTAACTGGGCACAAGGCGGCATCGCCGCAGTACTGGCCAGCGACGACTCTTCCGACTCGCATATATCGGATACGGAAATCGCCGGCGCTGGCTTGTGTGACCCGGAAATCACACGTTATACGGTTGAGCATGGCAAGGAGGCGATCGATTGGCTCATCTCGCAAGGTGTGCCATTTACCCGGGACCAGTCAAGCGACGTCGGTTACCACCTGACGATGGAAGGCGGCCATAGTCACCGCCGGGTCATTCATGCCGCCGATGCCACCGGACACGCGGTCCAGACTACCCTCGAAGCCAAGGTAAAGGCGCACCCAAACATTACGGTGCTTGAACATCACGTTGGAATCGACCTCATCACCGGCGAGCGACCGGGCTCGGACGCACCGGCTTGCAGGGGAATGTATGCGCTCGACAGCAAGGCAGGAAGGGTTGTGACCATCGGCGCTGACCGGGTAGTGCTCGCGACTGGTGGTGCTGGGAAGGTGTATCTCTACACCACCAACCCTGACACAGCGACCGGCGACGGTATCGCAATGGGATGGCGTGCCGGCTGCGCGGTTGCCAACATGGAGTTCATCCAGTTTCATCCAACCTGCCTCTACCACCCTCACGCCAAGTCTTTCCTGGTCTCAGAGGCTGTGCGGGGCGAAGGTGGTTTGCTCAGGCTGCCCGACGGAACCCGCTTCATGCCGGAGCACGATCCTCGGGCCGAACTGGCGCCACGTGACATCGTTGCGAGGGCGATCGACTTCGAGATGAAGCGACGAGGCCTCGATTGCGTATTTCTCGATATAACGCACAAGCCGGAATCCTTTCTCAGAGAGCACTTCCCGACTATTTTTGGACGTTGCATGGAGTTGGGGATAGACATCTCGAAGCAACCGATCCCCGTCGTCCCGGCTGCGCATTACACCTGCGGTGGCATTCAAACCGATCACAACGGTCTTAGCAACATACGGGATCTGTATGCTGTGGGCGAGACGGCACACACCGGACTGCATGGCGCCAACCGGCTGGCCAGCAACTCACTGCTTGAGTGCCTGGTGTTCGGGCGGGCCGCTGCGAACCATATCCTGCAACAGGAAGCACTGGTGCCCGTGTCGCTGCCGGACTGGGACGAAAGCCGAGTTACCGATGCGGATGAAGAGATTGTCATTGCCCACAATTGGGACGAGTTGCGCCGCTTCATGTGGGATTACGTCGGAATCGTGCGCACCAACAAGCGCCTGGAGCGGGCGATGCACCGGATACAGTTGTTGTCGGAAGAAATCCACGAGTACTACTCGAATTTTCGCGTCACCAGTGATTTGCTGGATTTGCGCAACCTGGTGCTAACCGCTGATCTGATTGTCCGTTGCGCCATGCAGCGCAGGGAAAGTCGTGGCCTGCACTTCAGTCGTGATTTCCCAAAGCAGCTGCCAGAGGCGAAAGACACCTTACTTCGGCCGACCTGACAGGTCGATTGCGAAGCGCAGGAAGATTCGCAACTGGCGCAGGTCGTCGGCGTTGGCGCTGTCAGGCAACAACGCGATGCCTCGTGACCAGCGCTCTGTCGGGCAAGCGATTCGCAGCACGATCAATTGCGGCGCCACGAACCAGCCGCGCCGTAGCGCGCCGGTGATGACCCGCTTGTCAGCCATTTCAAGCTCACAGGAACCATCATGCATTAGCTTCAGTCTGAGACAAGCACGGTCTCCCTTGAGCATGGCGCGACGATAGATCAGGGTAGCAGCGCTCATCAGCACCAACGCGCAGGCCAACAGACTAAACCACCAGTAAACCGGCATTACGGCGATTGCGATGATCGTGACGCCATGGCTGGCCGCAAGCACCATGGCAAGATGATTCGATGCGCGCAATGGCACGTCGATAAAATCCGGCTGATTCATTCAATCTATAATCGTCTCAGTGCACTGTCGCCACTTTACACTGCGTCCTGCCGATGAGGTCGGGGCGGACTGTGAAAAGCTATAGATGTGGCGAAACCCATTTTTCTACAATCGAGGTCGTTGACGATATGGAACGGTTATCTGACTGGCATGCCCAGTTGATTGCAACTGGTGCACGTTTCGGTGAAAACGGAGTCGTCAATAACTTCGGCGACCCGTTCGCCGAAACGGGCGCAATGCAGGAAAACGCCATTGTTGTGCCGCTCACGGGATCCGGGCTGATTTCCGTTTCCGGCGAAGATGCGTTGAGCTTCCTCAATGCCCAGCTGACGAGTGATGTCTCGGTCATTTCCGCTACAGCCGCCCAGTACAGTGGTTACTGCACCCCAAAGGGGCGTTTGCTCGCAACCATGCTGCTGTTTGCAGACGATAACGCGCATTGGCTGGTGTTGCCCGGCGAGCTTGCAGACCCGGTGTCTGCACGCCTCAACAAGTACATTTTGCGTGCGAAGGTGAAGTTGGAAGTCGTGAGCACAGACTTTGTGACGTTCGGGGTTGCCGGGACGCGAGCACCAGCAGCCGTCGCCGGCGCACTGTCGCTACCGCCGGCTGAAAAGGAATTTCAGGTACAGAAAATAGACGGTTGCAACGTCGTTTCGCTGCCTGGAAACAGGTATCTGGTGATATGCGAAGCCGGACATGCTGCCAGCACGTGGCAGAAATTAGGGACGCAGGCACGCCCGGCCGGCACCCCCCTCTGGGCGTTGCAGACCATTCGCGCAGGCATTGCCACCATCACCGCCGCGACCCAGGAGATGTTCACGCCGCAAATGGTTGCCCTGGATACGCACGGCGGGGTGAGCTTCGAGAAGGGATGCTATCCCGGCCAGGAAATTGTCGCGCGCACCCGATATCTCGGAGATGTGAAAAGGCGTCTGTACCACGGCCGCTGTGCACAGGCTGCCGGACCAGGCGCCACTGTCGTTGATTCGGAGAATGGCAAAACGGTTGGTACTGTGACGGATACGGCCGAGGTGAGCCAGGGAGATTGGGAGTTCCTCGCGGTGTTACAGCGCGAAGCGGTAGCGTCGCAAAGGACATTGCGCCTGCGTGACGGTGATGTCCTCACGATCGACCGGGCGGTGGATTGACCGGATCATGTTCCTTCGCGCGATGGTGGGCGTGGCGACCAGGAGCCGCGGTTGAAACTTTTTTGCTACGTCTACTATCGGATATTGCCGGAGCGCACAGCAGAAGCTACTGCTGCTGCGCGCACCATCATCGATTCGATGCGGGCGATATCGGGCGTTGATGCACGCCGGATGACCAAAGTGGGAGAGCCGTTGTTGTGGATGGAGGTATACGAAGGCATCGAGAACCTGGAGCAGTTCCAGTCGGTAATGCATCAAGCTGTTGAACAGAGCGGGCTCGGTCGCTGGCTTGCCGATGAAGGCAAGCGCCACACCGAGGTGTTCCAATGTGCCTGATCGTGTTCGCCTGGAAAGCGCATCCGCGCTATTCACTGGTGCTTGCGGCTAACCGCGATGAAGTTTTTGACCGCCCCAGCGCGCGCCTGGATTACTGGGACGACCAGCCCGATGTTCTTGGTGGCAGGGATATCGAAAAAGGCGGAACCTGGTTTGCAACCAACGTCGATGGCAGATGGGCCGCGGTCACGAATTTTCGGGAGAGCCAACCCGCTGCGCCGTCATCCTGGTCACGAGGCCATCTCGTATCTGGTTATGTTGCGTCGCAAGCGTCTGCGGCGGAGTATGCCAGGGACATCTCGGAACCGCTGCCCCGCTACTCCGGATGCAACCTGCTTGTCGGGGATGCGCAGGCCCTTTTCTATGCCTCGAACCGTGATCAACGGCACACCGGGGCCAGAATCGAAAAGCTTTCGCCGGGTGTTCATGGTCTGAGCAATCATTTGCTCAATACGCCCTGGCCTAAAGTACAGCGATGTAAACGTTCCTTGCAGGCGCTGCTCGGCGCCGGCAAAAGCGGGATTTCTGATGATCTGTTTCATTTGCTTGCCGACCGCACCCCGGCCAACGACGATGAACTGCCAGCGACGGGCGTTTCCCATACTCGGGAACGGATGCTTTCTTCACCGTTTATCGTGTCGAAGGGCTACGGTACGCGGGCGTCCACAGTGTTACTGGTTGACAATGACGGCACGTGCGTCATGCAGGAACGCTCTTTCGGAAGTGACGGCATCGAGCTTGCACGCCGTACCAAGACATTCAGGCGCACCGATCGCCGGAACTAACGCCAGATCGAGGCCTGAACACCATGTGGCGATGGGCAATGCCCGCATCGTCAAATTCGTCTCCTTCGGCAACAAAGCCATGACGTTCGTAGAATGGTATTGCATGGGTCTGGGCATTGAGAGCACACCGGGCCAAACCCCGTTCCCGGGCGATCCGAATCAACGCCTGAAGCATGCTGGAACCGATACCACGCCGGCGCCAGGGCCCCAGCACGGCCATGCGCCCGATGTGTCCATCTTCGAGCAAGCGAGCCGTACCGACAGCTGCCCCACCCTTCACAAAGGCAATGACATGTGTACAGGAAAGATCGAGCCCATCCCATTCCAGTTCGACCGGCACACTTTGCTCCACAACAAACACGCTCTCGCGGATTGACCGCAAGATGGCTTCGTCCAGATCCCAGTCCGCGACAGTCACCGTGGCCAGTGGCTCCGATGCCACCTTACCGTCGAGGCCGGGATTGCTGCTCCCGCCAGCCAATCCGGTTACGAAGCCCTGTCGGGCAGGAATTTGAGTGGATTGATTGGCTTGCCAAGCCGCCGAATCTCGAAATGCAATGCTGTTTCTCCTGGAGAAATCTCTCCCATGACACCGATCTTCTGTCCCTGGGCAACCATCTGCCCCTCGCTTACCAGTACCTGGCGGTTGTGCGCATAAACGCTGAGATATGTGGCATTGTGTTTTACGATGATCAGGTTGCCATATCCCCTTAGACCACTGCCGCTGTAGACAACCTTTCCTGGCGCGCTCGAGACGACGGGTTGACCGGGCTGCCCCTTGATGGCGACGCCCTTTTTGATCGGTCCTTCATTGAAACTGTAGAGCAAGCCCCCGGTTGCCGGCCATTCCCACCGTAGTCGATCATCGGGTGTTGCCAGATTTGCGGGCGCAGCAGGTTTCGCTGCTTGCTTGGGCTTTGCGGCCGCTGTTGTTGGTTGTGCCGGAGCGCGATTGGCGTCAACAACCGTCGTTTCGATCTCGCCCGTCAGACGCCGCTGCAAGTCGCTATATGCTTGTTGCGAATAGACAGAGCGGTAAGCCACCGGATCCTCGAAGGTCGGTACCGGCCTGGTTGGATCGGATTTTTCATTCGACCCCGGTAACGATGCCGGCGGCAGTGCCAGAGGTCCGGAAACGCTCGCATTGGAAGCGCCCTCGGGTGCCGAAACGCGTAGTCGTTGCCCGATCTGGATATATGAAGCATTAGCAAGGTTGTTCCACGCGGCAACGTCCCTGTAGTCCTGCCCAAAATCCAGTGCAATGCTGTACAGCGTGTCACCCTTGCGCACGATATAAAATTGCGGCCGCCAATCGCCCTCGCCGGATATCTGCTCAGCCGGGCGTCCCACTGGCTGCGACGCCGCACTTCGGGCGGTACTTTCTTCCCCGGAGCTGGTTGCTTTACTGCTACTCGGTGTTGCAGTGTTGCTGGCAGGCTTGGTGCTGTCTGTCTGCTTTGCAGCTGGTTGCGGTTTGGGTTCGATTCGGCGCTTGTCGTCCGTTCGCGACTCGATGGGGGGCGTGTCGATAGATCCGCGGGTTCTATCCTCAACTGGTGCCGAGCGATTGGTCGACCCACAGCCCGCAAACATGATCGGCCAGATCATTACA
>DATKYN010000222.1:0-7682 GCA_035528435.1 Burkholderiales bacterium | reverse complement strand
TCGAGGTGTCCGAGACCATGATCGTTGAACGCTACTCGCATGTCATGCATATCGTGTCGAACGTGGAAGGCAGGCTCAAATCCGGGCTCGACGCCATGGCGGTACTCAAGGCGAGCTTTCCGGCGGGAACCGTGTCCGGTGCGCCGAAAGTCAGGGCCATGGAAATCATTGACGAACTGGAGCCGACCAAGCGTGGAATTTACGCAGGTGCGGTGGGCTATCTCGGATTCAGTGGCGACATGGATGTCGCTATCGCGCTTCGTACCGCCGTGATCAAGGACGGCACGCTCTATGTACAGGCCGGCGCAGGGATCGTTGCCGACTCGGTGCCGGAAAGCGAATGGGTCGAGACGCAAAACAAGGCACGCGCGCTGCTGCGCGCGGCGGAGATGGCGCAGGCTGGCCTGAACAGCAGGTTATCGTGATGACTTCTGTCTTACTCGGCAAAATATCTGAACCACAAAGGCACGAAGATCACGAAGTGTCGCGAAGATTTTTTGTGGCGGCATCGGTTCTATCGGCACCGGCTCGGACAATGCGCGGCGCCGCAGCGCCTGATGTTGCGGGACGCTCTCCGAATTTTTGGTGTTTCTTCGTGTCTTTGTGCCTTCGTGGTAAGGGATTGTCATCATGCTGCTGATGATCGATAACTACGATTCCTTCACCTACAACCTGGTGCAATACCTGGGGGAGCTCGGTGAAGACGTCCGTGTTTACCGCAACGATGAAATCACGCTCGACGAGGCCGAGGCGCTACGCCCGCAACGAATTGTCGTCTCTCCCGGGCCGTGCACGCCCAACGAGGCGGGCGTATCGGTCGCGCTCATTGAAGCGTTTGCCGGACGCGTGCCCATCCTCGGGGTGTGCCTTGGCCATCAGTGCATTGGCCAGGCTTTCGGTGGCAACATTGTGCATGCGAAAACGCTGATGCATGGAAAGACTTCGCCGATGCATCATGCTGCCGTTGGCGTGTTTCACGGCTTGCCCGACCCCTTCACAGCCACTCGTTATCACTCGCTGGTGGTTGAGCGCAGCAGTCTGCCTGAGTGTCTTGAAGTAACGGCCTGGACCGAAGATGGCGAGATCATGGGCTTGCGTCACAAGACGATGCCGGTCGAGGGCGTGCAATTTCACCCCGAGTCGATCCTCAGCGAACACGGACATGCGTTACTGAAGAATTTCCTCAACGGAGCAGGGGCATGACACCACAGGAGGCGCTGGCGCGCGTCATTGAGCATCGCGAGATTTTCCACGAGGAGATGCTGGACGTGATGCGTCAGATCATGCGGGGTGAGGTCTCGGCAGTAATGATTGCCGCGATCATCACTGGTCTGCGGGTGAAGAAAGAAACCATCGGCGAAATTGCTGCGGCAGCGCAGGTCATGCGCGATTTCTCAACCAAGGTGCCTGTCGCCGACACATCGGCGCTGGTCGATACCTGTGGCACTGGCGGGGACAGCGCTCACACGTTCAATATTTCGACCGCATCGGCTTTCGTCACAGCCGCAGCCGGCGCACGCGTCGCGAAGCACGGCGGGCGATCCGTCTCGAGCACCTCGGGCAGTGCTGACGTGCTCGAAGCGCTCGGTGCCAATCTCTCCGTCACACCGGAGCAGGTCGCAGAATGCATTGAGCGCGTTGGTGTTGGCTTCATGTTTGCGCCAAGCCACCATTCGGCGATGAAGCACGCGGCGCCAGTGCGGCGCGAGCTGGGTGTGCGCACGATTTTCAACATCCTCGGGCCGCTCACCAATCCGGCCAGCGCGCCCAATCAGGTGATGGGGGTGTTTCATCCCGATCTTGTTGGCATTCAGGCACGTGTGCTGCAGCGCCTTGGCAGCCGTCATGTGATGGTCGTGCACGGCGCCGAGGGACTGGACGAGGTGTCACCGGCGGGCGAAACGTTCGTTGCCGAGCTGAGGAACGATGAGGTCCGTGAATACCGGATCGACCCGCAGCGCTTTGGCATGAAGCCGATCGATCTTGCCGCCGTGCGGGTCGACGACCCGGAAGCGGCGAAACAGATGCTTCTGGACTCACTCACCGGCGAGCACGCCGCCGCTCGGGACGTCGTTGCCCTCAACGCGGGCGCGGCGATTTATACGGCGGGTGTTGCGGACAGTCACGAAGCGGGTGTCCGGGCGGCACTGGAAATGATTGGTAGTGGAGCGGCGAAAGCAAAACTCGACGAGTTCGTGTCGTTCACGCAAAATTTACAGTCGTGATCAAATCTTGCTTTCTTGATCAACCCTCACCACAAAGGCACCAAGACACCAAGACACCAAGATAAACAGGACGAGAAACATAGGGCGTTCTTAACTTTCCCGGCAATTTGGCTTTCGGCCGTCGGCGCGTGTCCGCACACATCACTTGTGTATTTCCGGTTACCGGGGTTCGCTTCTTCTTGTTCTTGCATTTCTTCGTGCCTTGGTGCCTTCGTGGTGGATTTTCAGGCCTTTTGTGCTGGCAGATTCAATGTCCGACATTCTCGAAAAAATCCTGGCGGTCAAGCGCGATGAAGTCGCCGCCGCGAAACGCGTCCGGTCGCTGTCTGCGACACGCGCCGCTACCGAAACCGCACCGGCACCGCGCGATTTCGTTGGCGCGATGCGGGCCAAAATCGCGGCCGGGTCGGCGGCAGTGATCGCTGAAGTCAAGAAAGCGAGCCCCAGCAAAGGCGTGTTGCGCGAACACTTCGATCCCGCGGAAATCGGAAAATCCTACGCGGCGCACGGCGCCGCATGTCTGTCGGTGCTGACCGACGTTCAGTTTTTTCAGGGGCACGCGGATTATCTTGCGCAGGCGCGTGACGCGAGTGGGCTGCCGTCATTGCGCAAGGACTTCATGATCGAGCCGTATCAGGTCTACGAAGCCCGGTCGATGGGTGCAGATTGCATACTGCTGATTGTCGCGGCGCTGGACGATGCGCGCATGCGCGAGCTCGAAGCGGCTGCGCTGTCGCTCGGCATGGCGGTACTGGTCGAGGTGCATGATGCGGCGGAACTCGATCGCGCGTTGGACCTGCAAACCCCGTTGCTGGGCATAAACAACCGCAATTTGCGCACGTTCCAGACCCGTCTCGAGACCACGCTCGATTTGTTGCCACGCATTCCCGCCGGGAAACTGGTCGTGACCGAAAGCGGAATTCTGTCGCGATCCGATGTAGAGCGCATGCGAGGCGCCAACGTGAACGCGTTTCTGGTTGGCGAAGCGTTTATGCGCGCCGACGACCCGGGCGTCGCGCTTGGTGAACTGTTTGGTTGATTGCGCACGTCGGCATTAATGGAATCACGCATTACCAGTATTGCAAGATCGTCCTGAAGCTTGTCGCTGCGTGGCGATTGGGCGCGATCCGAACTCCGGACACCGCGCGTTGCTGACTGAAACGGCATGGCAAAAGGGTGTCGGGCCAGTGCGAGCGACAAACATTTACCCTTGGAAAATTGGTGCTCGTAAAGTTGTTGCTCGTAATGCGATTGTCCGTGCTGCGTCTGGTAGGCAAAGGGTTCAGACAATCCAGACGGCACTGGATCTCACACCGGGTACCGCCTGGCCCGACTTCCCGAACGGCCTGATATTGCCCGGACCGGCTGTTTTCAGAACCGGGATTAATAAGCTTGACTAACTAATTGTGCAGGCACGGAAATCTCGCCATCTGTGGATAACTCGCCGCTAATCGCGACCATCCGTTACTTTTTTGCAACAAACTGGACGCAAGTCCATACCTGAAAGCGAAAAGATTGTCTTTCGCTGTTGCTCTTTGGCACAATCCGGGCAACTTCTTCTTTCCCGGGAGAGGTTGGAAATAAGGGGTGGGGCGTCCCAACGCCTCAATGGGAGGGCGTTGCAGTAATAAAAAAATGCGCCTGCCCGGCTTAAGCAAACACTAAGGAGATAGCATGAAGAAAAGTCTAATGGCGCTGGCAGTAGCTGGTGCGTTCGCGGTTCCGTCCGCGGCGATGGCAGTTGACGTCAGCTTTGGTGGTGAATTTGACCTGGCGGTCGATTTCGTCGACAACGGCAATAACACCAACAGCACGTTCAACCAGATGAACAACACCCACTCGCGTTTCTGGTGGGACATGGTCGATGACCTCGGCAACGGCCTGATGGTCAAGGGCCACCTGGAACTCGACGTCGGTGCGGCCGGTTATAACGGTGGCGGTGCCGTCAACCAGCCTGGCGCTGGCGGTGTTAACAACCGTAACAGCTACGTCGGCCTGGCCGGTGAGAGCTGGGGTGAAGTCCGCTTCGGTACCCAGGAAAACATTCACGAAGCAACCGGCTATGCGGTTGACCCGTTCCACGGCGCAGCCGGCCCTGGCGGTAACATCGTCAACGGCATGGGCCAGTCGGGTATCGTTGGTGCCAGTCAGGTGTTCAACGGTGCCAACATCGGCGCCCGTCGTACCACCCAGACCATCACCTACATCTCACCGAACTGGAGTGGTTTTACTTTCCAGGTTGATTACGCCCTTGAAGGCCCGACTGCCCCGACCGCAAACAAGTGGAACGAACTGTTCTACGGTGCGCGCTATGACGGACAGACTGGCTTCGGTGGCTGGCGCGTCTACGGCGCCGGCGCTGACATCTCCAACGCGGGCAGCGTTGCTGTTATCAGCCCGACGGTCGATATGTCCGGCTACCGCCTTGGTGGTGGCATGACCTTTGGAAACTTCGCGGTCGACGCCATTTTCGAAACCAACGAGTGGAAGGATGTTTCCGTTGGAGGCAACACCAAGGTCGAGCGTGACGGTATCTGGGTTGGTGGTTCATGGATGGTCCCGACCGGCAAAGTCGCCCTCGGCTACATCATGATGGACGACCGTGACGTGAACGGAGCCAGTGTAGCTAGCTCCGATACCACGAACCTCTCAGTCGGCTACTATCACACGCTGTCGGCGAACTCGAACCTGTACATCATTTACAACGCGATGGATAACGGCAATGCCGCTGCCGGCCAGATCCAGAACACCGGAACTGTAGCCGTTGGCGACGATCCGTCTGCCCTGTCGCTTGGTATGTATCTGGTATTCTAAGGTAGTCCATCGAGATCAGCAGTACTCGAAAAAGGATGCGAGCGCAGATCGTTTGATGTTTTATTTGATTTGAGCTGGTGTTCCTGAAAAAGCCCGCGACTTATGTCGCGGGCTTTTTCGTTTCCGTTGGCGTTTCCCACTGCCTTGCAGCGCGCGCGAATGATGGAGCGGCTAGCGCAGTTGCACTCAGTGATCAGCCTTTCAGGGATCAAGCTTCACGGACGACCTGGTCTAGTCCGGAGCCGGTTCGTGACCAGGCAACTCGCGACGCAAGCGCCCGCCGAGGAACAATCCAGCAAGCGCGCAAGCTGTGCCGAAAATCATCGCCGTTTTTGGTGCGCCGATCAGGTTGGCGAGATTGCCGCCGGCCAGCGCGCCGAATGGAATCATGCCAAGAAAGGCCATGGTGTAGAAACTGACGACGCGGCCGCGTTTACTGTCCTCGACGACCGATTGCAAAATCATATTGGTGCCGGCGGCGGTGACAATGATGCCGAACCCGAGCAACGCCATCAGCGCGAACGTCAGCCATAGCCATGGAGATAAACCCACCGCCAGCAACGCAGTGCCGGCGAGCATGCTGGTGAACATCAGATGTCGCGAAAGGTGGTCAATGTTGCCGCGACTTGCGAGGTAAGCGGTGCCCATTACCGCACCGAATCCGGCGCTGCCGACCAGAAACCCCAGCGTGTCTGAACCGCCGCCGTACACATCCCGCGCAAATACCGGCATGAGCACGATGTAGGATGAACCAAAGAAGGCGACGCAGGAAATCAGCGCCAGCAGTTCGCGGATGCGGTGCTGCTTCCACGCGTAAGCAGCGGCGTCGCGCAGCGACTGAAGGTATCCGGCGACCGCGGCATCGCGTGACGGCGTTAACCGGGGAAGCGTCCACGCCATCCAGACCACGCCCAGATAACTCAGTGCGTTAAACAGAAAACAGTATCCTTCCTCTACAGTAATCAGTACCAGGCCGGCGATCGACGGGCCGATCAGGCGGCCGCTGTTCATCAGGAAGGAATTCAGCGCAATCGCGTTCGGAAGATCGGAGCGATCTTCGACCATGGTGACGAACAGCGAGTGGCGAACCGGCGTGTCGAGACCGGCAACAACGCCAAACAGCAATGCCATCGCGACCAGATGCCAGGTCTCGAATGTGCCCGACAGCACCAGAGCGCCGAGCAGCAAGGCCTGTATGGCGGCGAAGCTCTGCGTTGTGATGAGCAGCTTGCGCCGATCGAGCCGGTCGGCGAGCACACCGGAGAAAGGTGCGATAAACAGTATCGGTGCCTGATTGGCGAACGCCACCAGCCCGAGCATTGCCGCCGATCCGGTGGTCCGGTACACCAGCCATTGCAGCGCGATCTGCTGCATCCAGTGGCCGAGTATCGATACCGCCTGGCAGAAGAAGAATCTTCGAAACAGCGGGTGCTTGAGGGCGCGGAAGGTGTTTAGGCCGAGCAAAAGGGTTTCCTGTTTCGAACCTCACCACAAAGACTCGAAGGCACGAAGGAACGCGAAGAAAGCAATTAGTGAATCCAGTTCCCGATGATTCGAAAGTCCTGGGGGAATCCGCCTGAAATCCCGCAGCATGCCAGGCGGTCTGGGGCCAGGCGCGCTTTGTCAAAGAATGATGCGACGAATCCCCTGTTTCATCAATGCGACGTTGAAATTCAGAAGCAGGCCGAGCCTCATTCCGGAAAGCTTCAGATAGGTCAGTAGCTGTGCTTCATGAACAGGCAGGAGTCTCTCTGCAGACTTGAGTTCGACCACGACGCATTTATTGGCAATGAGGTCTATACGCAGACCAGGTTCAACAGCAACGCCTTCATAGACAATTGGTACGCTAACCTGCCGATCGTAATCAACGTCACGCTTTGCTAATTCGATACCGAGACACTTTTCGTAAACCGACTCCAGCAGACCGGGGCCCAGAGCCGAATGAATCTTAACTGCAGCATCAACCACGTGCTTCGCAGTCAGCTCAGTTTGTTCGGGTAGTGGCATGCCAATGATCCTGTCGGTTGGGGCAAGAACCGCTCAAGCTGGTCGAATTTTCGTTACTCGAAACTTGTGCACTCTGGGTAGACTACGAGCAAAAGGCCTTGGTATTGCTTGGTGTCTTTGTGCCTTTGTGGTTGAGAATTTTCAACTCAGGCGTTCGAGCTGCCCCTTGAGCTTATCAAGCGTACTGGTGAAATCGGCGAGCCGCTCTTTTTCCTGAGAGACAATCTTTTCCGGGGCGCGCTCGACGAAGCTCTTGTTGCCGAGTTTGCCATTGGCTTTTGCGATCTCGCCTTCGAGCCGCGTGATTTCCTTGCCCAGACGCTCACGTTCGGCGGCGACGTCGATTTCGATCTTCAGCATCAGCTTGAAATTACCGACGATCTCGACCGGCGCGTCGGCCTGCGGCAAGTCACCGACTACCGTGTTCACCTCGGAAAGCTTGCCAAGGGCAGCCAGCGGTGCGTTCCATTTCGTGATGAAGCTTTCATCGCCACTGACCAGCAGCGGGACGCGTTGCGCTGGTGAAATATTCATTTCCGCGCGCAGGGTGCGGCATGCGGTCACCAGTTCCTTGAACTGTGAGACGGATGCTTCTGCCTGTTCATCGATCTTCGAGGGCTGTGCCTCGGGGTAGGG
>DATKYN010000221.1:0-5937 GCA_035528435.1 Burkholderiales bacterium | reverse complement strand
TTCACCTGATTCGCAAGCGCGAAGAAATCGAAGACTTGTTCGCAAACGAATCACGTCTGCCTTAAAGACTGCCTGCCGGGCTGGTATTCGAACACTTCACTATCATTCAGCAAACGCAAAATCCGTTAAACTCAGGCCCTGTTGAAGCCGTTGTGGTTAAGTGCGCCGCGGATCAAAGTACAAACTGGACATGACTGATGATCGTTTACGACCTCTCCTGTGAAAAAGCACACCGTTTCGAGGGCTGGTTTTCCTCAGCGGAAGATTTCGATACGCAAGTACAGGCTGATCAGGTCTCCTGCCCTGTCTGCGGTTCGGTCAGCATTTCACGCCAGTTGTCCGCCCCCTACGTCAACACCGGTAGCCCGGAGCCGGATTCAGCGGCCAAATCAACCTCTGAAACCGCCGTCGCCGGCGTCGATATCGCGTCGTTGCACCGCAAGTTTGTCGAGTATGTCCTGAAAAGCAGTGAAGACGTCGGCAAGAAGTTTCCCGAAGAAGCGCGCAAGATTCATTATGAGGAAGAGCCCCGGCGTTCGATCCGCGGACAAGCCTCCAGTGACGAGATCGAAGCCTTGCGTGACGAAGGCATCGACATCTTTCAGGTGCCGGGCCTTCCCGTGCCACCTGATCAGGTTCATTAACCTGCATTTTTCCCCAAAGCCTGAGCGGCCGTGACTCGCAGTGCGCCGTTTATCGTTCTCGGGATTGGCGTCGCAATTGTTTCCACGGCATCCATACTGATTCGCTACGCGCAAGCGGACGGCGCATCGTCAGCGCTGATCGCGGCAGGGCGTTTAACCATTGCCGCCTTGCTGATGACACCGCTGGCGCTTTCACGCGCCGGACCGGAGCTTCTGCGCCTGCGGCGAAAAGATCTGTTTCTTTGCGCCGCCTCTGGTCTGTTACTCGGTGCACACTTCTGGACCTGGACCGCCTCACTTGAATACACCTCGGTCGCCAACAGCACAGTGTTGGTCACAACCAATCCGGTATGGGTCGCATTGTTATCTGTATGGTTGCTGCACGAAAAGCCTCGTCGCGCCCAACTCATCGGAATCGGACTAACGCTGGCAGGCACTTCGCTGATCTTTGCTGCCGGAAATGCTCAAGGTGGTTCCGCAACAGCCCCTTTGCTCGGCAACTCACTGGCACTGCTCGGTGCCATCGCCGCGTCCGGCTATTTACTGATTGGCCGCGGATTGCGCAGCAACCTCTCACTGCTGTCTTATGTCTGGCTGACCTATTCTTTTGCAGCGCTCGCGCTGATCGTCGCCGCGCTGGCAGGCGGAGAAACCCTGTCCACGGTTTCGGGCAAAGCATGGTTGTTTATCGCCGCGCTGGCGCTGGGACCACAGTTGCTTGGACACACTTCGTTTAACTGGGCATTGCGCCGGCTTTCCGCAACGTTTGTTGCCTTATCGATTCTTGGTGAACCAATCGGCTCCGCGTTGCTGGCCTGGTGGCTACTGGACGAAGGCTTCCTTGCCTTGCAATTGGCGGGCTTCGCTGCGTTGCTGACCGGAATTGTGGTTGCCGCCCGCGCCGAAGGTAATGATGCGGACAAGGCTGGCGGCCCAACGATCATCGAAGCAGCGAAAAAGCCGGACACCGCGCCAACCAGGAACTGAAAACACGGAAAGCTCGTGGATGCCAACGAGCAAGCAGGTTAGTTCATGCCCGCTCGCACCAGAGCTGTCCCATGGAATCCAGGACAAATTTACCCGAACGGCTGATACGGCTGGTTTACGTCTTCGGCCAGTCCACGATGCGTGATATGGCCATCATGAACTTGCAGGCCTTTGGCGAGGCCCGCATCATCGCTCAGCGCATCCAGCCCCTTGTCCGCCAGCTTCAACATGTACGGGTAAGTCGCGTGTGCCAACGCCAGGGTCGCCGTGCGCGCCACGGCAGACGGCATGTTCGGCACGCAGTAGTGCACCACGCCTTCCTCGACATATACCGGATCCGAATGTGAGGTCGGCCGTGACGTCTCGGCGATGCCACCCTGGTCGATCGCAACATCGACCAGCACCGACCCGGGACGCATGCTCTTGAGTACTTTCCGCGAAATCAGTTTCGGTGCGAGTTTTCCGGGAATCAGCACGCCGCTGACGATAACGTCTGCAGCGCGGACGTGTTCGGCAATCGCCAGCGGTTCGGAGTAACAGGTCTTGATTCGGCCACGATAAACCTGATCGAGCTGGGCCAGGTGGTCCGGGTCGATCCCGAGCATCATGACGTCCGCACCCATGCCGGCAGCAATTTGCGCAGCGTTGGTGCCGACTTCACCAGGACCGATCACAACCACTTTAGCTGGCGGCACACCGCCGACGCCGCCCATCAGTACGCCGCTTCCACCGTTAGCCATCTGCAATGCCCACGCCGCGAATTGAATGGACAGCCGGCCGGCAATGCGCGACATGGGTGCGAGTAACGGCAACTTTCCGTCACGCTCTACTGTCTCGTAGGCAACGCCGGACACACCTGAGTTGATAATCGCTTTTAGCAGATTCGGATCCGGCGCAAGGTGCAGATAAGCAAACAGGATTTGGCCGGGATGCATCAACCCGTACTCGCTCGGCTGGAGCTCCTTGACCTTGACGATCATCCCGGCATCGAACGCTTCTTCGGCACTGGCAACAATCTTTGCTCCGGCACTCAGATACTCATCATCGGAGAAGCCGGTTCTTGCACCTGCGCCCGCCTGGACCACCAACTCGTGGCCCCGCTCAACCAGCGCATGCACACCGGCGGGAATGATGCCGACGCGGTATTCGTGATCCTTGACTTCGGTTGGCACGCCAATTTTCATGCAATACCCTTATTTGATACGAGGCCCGCTTGTTACCCGGTACGTCAACAGCAATGTGACGTTTCAGATGCTGACTCTATCTGCTGCGAAGCACGGCAGCAAGTTCAGCCCTGTTGCGCCTGGGTACTGGCACGCAGCCCGCGCTTTCGCCAGACAAACACAAGACGCGCAGCCAGCAAAACTGCCAGTACTGCAGCAAATATCAACGGCTCGGTAATATCTTTTTTTACCAGCCACCAGAAATGCGCCGCGCCAAGGATGGCAATAAAATAGACGGCGCGATGCAGCGTCTGCCAGCGCGCCGCACCGAGCCGGCGAACCATCGCGTTAGTCGACGTCGCCGCGAGAGGCAGCATCAGCACGAATGCGCTGAAGCCGATCGTGATATACGGTCGTTTGATAATGTCTTTTACGATCGCGTCCCAGTCAAAGAACTGATCCACGACAAGCCATGTCAGAAAATGCAGACTCGCGTAGAAGAATGCGTACAGGCCCAGCATGCGGCGCAAACGCAGCAGCCACGGAATGTCGAGCAATCTGCGAACCGGTGTCACCGCTAACGTGATCATCAGAAACGTCAATGCCCACCAGCCGGTGGTGTGCGTGACGAACTCGATGGGATTGGCAGTGAGGCCGCCGCTAAAGCCGCGCCAGATCAGCAAGCCGAGCGGCATCAGACCGGCCAAAAACACCACTGCCTTGGTGCGATTGATCCACGCTTTATCCGGATGGCGTAGCGACATTCAGGTTCTATTGGTGACGCGGATGCGAACTCAGCACAAGAGCGTTGACTGATTCAGCGCAAAACTCCTGATCAGAAAAACTTCTTCAGGTCCATTCCCGAATACAAACCGGCAACTTCGTCGGCGTAACCATTGAACATGAGCGTCTCGCGCTTGAGAAAGTCGCCGATGCGACGCTCTTTCGCCTGACTCCAGCGTGGATGATTGA
Source organism: Burkholderiales bacterium (assembly GCA_035528435.1). GTDB lineage: Bacteria > Pseudomonadota > Gammaproteobacteria > Burkholderiales > Eutrophovitaceae > SG8-40. Next base: position 2,171 of record DATKYN010000221.1, on the reverse strand, counting down.
CCTTCGGATTGACGTTGGAATAAAAACCATACTCTTTGCCGATCGCCTTGTTCCATGCCGTTGCCGGCTCTTTCTCGGTAAACCTGATCCGTACGATCGACTTCGCGCTTTTGAATCCGTATTTCCAGGGCACAACCATTCGTACCGGCGCCCCGTTCTGGTTCGGCAGCACCTCACCGTATAGCCCCAGGGTTAGCAAGGTCAATGGATGCATCGCTTCATCCATGCGAAGCCCTTCGGTATAGGGCCAATCGAGCACTCGCGATTTCTGCCCCGGCATCTGTTCAGGGTCTTGCAGGGTCGTGAATTCGACGTACTTCGCATTCCCGGTCGGTTGCATCTGCTTGATCAGCGCCGACAGCGGGTATCCAACCCAGGGCACTACCATCGACCATGCCTCCACGCATCGCAAACGATAGACACGTTCTTCCAACGGAGCCAACTTGAGCAACTCATCAATGTCGAACGTGCGCGGTTTCTTGACTTCACCATCAACAAGCACTGTCCACGGCCGCGTCTTCAGAGAACCCGCGTTACGTGCGGGGTCTTCCTTGCCCGTGCCAAACTCGTAAAAATTGTTATATGACGTGACATCGTCATAGGGTGTTAATTTCTCGTCAGTTGAATACGGGCTTTTTTGCAATGGGCCGAGTTTCAGCGCTGCATGTGCCTCGGGCATGCCACCCAGAAAGCGAGCTGCCGGAATAGCTGATATCGCTCCAAGCGCCACCGCAGCTTTGATCAGAGTGCGGCGCTTCTTGTAAACAGAAGCCGGTGTGATTTCCGACGGTAACGTATCGGTGGGTTTACGAATCAGCATAAAGATATCTCCTTGATCACTTCCGTTCAGGGCGCCTGTAGAACAATCGCAAGTTCAATACGCGCCAACCTTGAAAGTGGATGTTCTTATTGGCTATCCCGGGTGCAAAAATGTTCGCGCGCTCGAGAATGACCTAAGTCGGACACATATCGGATGCCAGAGTTGCAACAAATACAGCTGGGCAGCAGCCCTTATGTCGCAAGGCGGAGAGGGCCACACCAAGGCTCCCCGCGTGACTCACGTTCGCCTTGAACGCCGTCGACAAAGTCTGGTAAATCCGGATTCCTGATCTGCCCAGCTCCCGACGTCGACCCACGTAGCGGATGCTTGTGAGCGCCAAGACCAGTTGTTCCGGGGCCGACAGTACCGCTCACCCCGACAGTGCGCGAAAATACGGACGTTCTGCGGTGCGCCTTGCGCCCCGAAAAAACCAGCGTAGATCCGGTCGTGGATGCGTTCCGGCACAAGTATAGCTGGGGACGGAAGCCAATTGGCCGTCCCATTCAGACAAATCTGGAAGCGCGCTCACACAGGCAAACGAACTGCGTACAGGGATGTACCGTACATGCGCGCAGGCTGGGAAGCGGCTATCCGTAATCATGGCCACTTTATCGATCACAGCCCTGTTTCGCTCAGACAGTAGCTAACAGCAAACTGCTGCGCGAAAATATTCTTAACGATTATGGTTACAGCCTGCGGCAGGTGATGCCGGTGGCGCTGTAGGTGCAGCCCTTGGCGCGTATCACATCATGCTCAACCAGCCGCGCAAGGTCACAGATGGCCTGGACAGCATGAAAGGCTCTTACCCCCGGGTCCCGAACTTGGCCGACGGGACACGGCAGAGCGACTAACGCGTTGCGGAGCAGTCTTTGCCACTTTCACCGAAGAATAGGTACTCGAACAGACTGCGCAAGCCCTGGCTAACGGCAAGGCGGTTGGTTGGATGAACGGACGGATGGAGCTTGGTACCCGAGTCCAGGCAAGCCCTGCTCATTACCCGATTGGTAATTCCGCACATTCTTGCTGCGCCACGCTTCGCTGCGCCCGAGCCGCTCAATCCCTAAAGTGTAATCACTCGCACGGTTAAGCATTTCAGCGAGACAACTACTCACCCGTTACTTACTTTTCAGGAGAAACAACCATGATCATCAAAACCACCATCGCCGCCGCCCTTCTCGGTCTTTCCATGAACGCCTTCGCCGCCGTGAACGACATCAACGACGTTACCCACAGCTCTATCTCAAGCCAGGAAGTGCGTGTTGGCGGTACACAGGCAGGCTGGAGCGATCTGAGTGGCGTGACCCAGCCGGGCGCCCAGGAAGCCCGCCCGTTGGCCAAGACCGCCGGCAAC
>DATKYN010000220.1:0-9913 GCA_035528435.1 Burkholderiales bacterium | reverse complement strand
CCGCAAGGGCGGGAAGGTGATTCTGGTTGGACTTTACGGCGGTGAGATTCCACTGTCGCTGGTATCGGTTGTGCAGCGCGCGCTCACCATTTGTGGATCCAACGTTGGTACCGTCGACGAGTTAAAACAGGTCGTAAGGCTCGCGCGCGAAGGCAAACTCAAAGCCATCCCGGTCGAGAAACGACCGCTGTCCGAAGTCAGCCGGACACTGGATGAACTGAAAGCCGGGAAAATCGTGGGCCGCGTAGTGGCAGAGATTGGCTAAATGGTGGCTCAGATCAGCTGATACGACAGCCTGCTCGCCGAAACCCCGACGCGGCACAAAACCTTGCCGCTTGCGGCCCGAACCGGTTTCACGATCAAACTGATTGCGCCATCAAGCGTGTAGCGCCATCAAACGTGCTACGCGGTCAAAATTATTACGCTGTCGACATTTCTGCGCAATGAAACGGATGCCGGGTCTGAGTCCCCCGGCTATTCGGCGATCATGAACGGCTCTGGCTTGTCGAACCCCCCGCCCTCGCGTTCTGAATTGGTTGGTTTCGCGCGGCCAATCAGCAGCACGAGTGGCATTGCCACAAACGCACCGAGTGCGAGCATCAGAAAACTGGCGTTGTAGCCGAGCATCGAGGCCTGTTTGTCGATTTCACGGCCGATAACAGCCAGCCCATGCTCGGTTCCAGTCGTATATCCACCCGAGTGATCGAGATACTGAAGCGCCTGGCTGTAAGGCGTTATGTGCTCCACCAGTTCAGCCCGCCCGGTCGCGCCGACATAGACAAACACCGCCAGTGTGATCGATACGCCAATGCTGCTGAACATCGTACGCACCAGATTAAACACGGCAGTGCCTTCATTGCGCTGTAACGGCGGCAGCAGTGCAAAGGCGCACATCTGAACCGGCACCAGGATTACGCCAGCACCGATGCCTTGTATGAAGCCAGTCCAGACAATCGACCAGGTATCGACGTTGACATTCCAGAACGCCATCGCCCCTGTGGAAATACCAAGGCACAATAATCCGAAAAAAATGAGCAACCGCGGATCAACCCGCCCCGATACCCGCCCACTGATGAACAGCGCGAGCAGAATGCCCACTCCTCGAGGCGACTGAAGCAAGCCAACCGTATCAATCGAGTAACCCCGTATCTGCTCCAGGAACGCCGGCATCATCACCATCGGCGGAACGGTCAGCAAACCGTAAAACGAGATCAGCACCATTGCAATAAAGAAATTTCTTTGCACGAACAATCGCGGATCGAGGAATGGCTCGCGATGCGTCATCACGTGCATATTGAACATGTACAGGGATATCGCGGCCAGGCAGGCCTCGAAAATAATCTCACCCGACTCGAACCAGTCGAGACGCTGGCCGCGGTCGAGCATCATCTGCAACGCGCCAATACCAATCGCCAGGGTCAGAAAACCGAACCAGTCGAGTTTTTTCGTCTTGTCGCGCTCGGTTTCAGGGAGAAACAGCACGACACCGAGTAACGCAATCAGGCCGAACGGGACATTGATGTAGAAAATGTAACGCCAGGAAAGATATTCGGTCAGATAGCCGCCAAGCGTTGGCCCCATCACGGCGCCACAGACGGAACCGATTCCCCAGTAAGACATCGCCTTGGCGTGTTGCTCGGGCGGGAATGTATCGAGGATGATCGCCAGCGACAGTGGAATCAGGAACGCACCGCTCATGCCCTGTGCGATTCGCGCCAGAACCTCCACCGGCAACGAATTGGCGGCGCCACAGAAAACCGAAGCCAGCGTAAACGCGGCGACGGCGCAGACGAACACGAGTTTTCGCCCAAACCGAGTGCTGAGCCAGCCCGACGTCGGAATCATGATGGCCGAAGCCACGATGTAAGACGTAATGACCCAGGCGACCTGATCGTGTGTCGCAGAGAATGTGCCCTGCATGTGTGGCAAGGCCACGGCCGCAATAGTCCAGTCAATGGAGTACAGCAGCGAGGCGACCATCACCGAGCCGCTGATCAACAACGGATGGCGCGGCCTCTGGCCCGCCGCAAGGTTCATCGGCCTACAGTGGCTGGCGTCGGCGCGGGTTGCAGGAAGCCCGGCAGGTAACCGTTTTCAACGAGCTTGCGGATCTGTTTGGGCAGGCCGCGGCTAACACCTGTTTCAACCCCTACTGTGACCGTCATGCCGGCCCGCAGCTGTGGCATTCCCGCCGGTTGCTCGACCTGCAAGTGCACCGGTATGCGTTGCACGACCTTGACCCAGTTACCTGTTGCATTCTGCGGCGGCAACACTGCGAACTCGGCGCCAGTAGCTGGCGCGATGGTAGTCACTACGCTCGGCCATTCCACTTCAGGATAGGCATCAGCAACAACATAGGCGCGCTGCCCCTCGCGCATCCATGTGAGCTGGGTTTCCTTGAAGTTTGCTTCGACCCAGACACTGTCGCTGACGATGATGCTGAACACCGGCTCGCCTTTGTTGACGTACTCGCCGGGTTGGAGTTTCATGTTGCTGATCACACCCGACGCCGGCGCGTAGATGTGTGAGTCCTTCAAGCCCAATCCCGCTTCATCAAACGCCGCCTTTGCTTCCAGGAACCGCGGATGCTGCTCGGGCGGAAGGTACGGATTGCCCAACAAGCCGGCGAGCGCCCGGTTAATCCGTTCTTCGACACTGGCGAGCCGCACTTTGGAAACATCCAGATCGTGCTGCGCCTCATCGAACTGGTCGGCACGTCCCATGCCGTGCTCCTGCAGCGTAACCTGCCGGGAAAGTTTTTTCTCCAGGTAGGTGATTTGTTCCAGCGCCTCGCGCTTCTCGAGCATGGTTGCGCGATACTCGGCCTTGAGCAACTGCACATCGGTTCGAACGATATCCATCTGCGCCAGGGCGCGACGCTGGGCGACGTCGAATCCTCCATGCTCCAGGCTAAACAACAACGCACCTTTTTCGATGTACCGGTTATCCTGCACCTCGACATTGGTCACGCGTCCGTCCAGTTCGGAGCTAACGGCGATGATGTCGGACTTGACGTAGGCATTCTCGGTCTCAACCCGCGCTCCACCGTGCGCATAGATGTAAAGGCCGCCGAGTGCCAGCGCCACGGGCACTACGCCAATGAAGAAAACCCGGATTGCCCAGTGCGCGGCGATGACAGCCGTTTGCCTGACGTTGCTCATGACGGCTGCCCTTTTCCGCGTCCGGCATTGCGGCCCATGCCGCCCGGCATCGTATCGGGCTTGATCGCGTCATTCTTCATCGTGCCGGGTTTGTCGGGACCGGTTTTGGTGGATGCATTTTTGGCGGAACCATTCTTGTGATTACCGGTTTTCGAAGCACCACTGTCCGCACCACCCAGGTTCCCCTTGACCGCGAGCAGCGTGTCGACAAACTGCGTTTGCTGCTGTGGTGTCAGCCCCGCAAGCGCATCACGCCGCAATTCCGCCGCGGCTTCACGCATCGCCCTCATTGCCGGCTTGACCTCCTCGGTCAGACAGACTCGTTTGGCGCGCCGATCCTGGGCATGCTCTTCTCTCCGGATCCAGCCGTTCGATGCGAGGCGATCGAGCAGGCGGCCTAGCGTGGGCTTCTCGATCTCCAGAATGTCGGCCAGCTCGGACTGGGTCACGCCGTCGTTTCGATACAGATGCGTCAGCACCCACCATTGCGAGCGCGTCAGGCCCAGCGCTTTCATCCGCCGGTCGTACGCTGTGCGCATCAGGCGCGCAACATCGTGCAGGATGAAGCCGAAATTTCTTGATAGATCTTCGCGTTGCATTGTGTGATATGGCCTGGTTATGGACCTGAATCGCCCGGTGCCAGGCTGGCCTGACCGGACTGGCGACAGGTAGCGATTAATAGACTCGAAGCGTACAATTTAGTTGCCTAGCTAATTATAAGCCAGGCAAGGGTTATTCCGTAACCCATCCGTCGCGGCATCGCGCGGATTGCCGCATAACCGCGCCGTTCACCTACAATCTGTGCCTGAAAGAATGGCATACGCCTCGTTAGAGGCTCGATCGGATCGAAATAACATCATGAAAATCAATGCGATAGAAACGATCAATCTGGAAGAATTTCCAAATGTAATGTGGGTCCAGGTGCACACCGACGAAGGGCTCGTCGGCCTGGGTGAGACTTTCTATGCAGTCGAGCCCGCCATCGCCCACATTCACCAGACGATCGCCCCCTACCTTCTGGGGCAGGACCCGCTGCAAATCGACAAGCACAGCCGCCACATGCTCTATAACTACCTCGGCTTCAAGAGCGTTGGCGCGGAGATGCGCGGCGCATCAGCAATCGACATTGCCCTGTGGGACATTCTCGGTCAGGTCACCGGACAACCCATATATCAACTGCTGGGTGGCGCCAGCCATGACAAGGTGCGCGCCTACAACACCTGCGCGGGCTATCAGTATGTGCGCGCCAAGTCGGAACAGGGCACGGCCAATTTCGGCATGCCGGGTGATACAGGAAAATACAGTCCCTACGAGGATCTGGTCGGCTTCATGAAGTACGCCGATGAACTGGCGCTGTCACTGCTGGATGAGGGTTACACCGGGATGAAAATCTGGCCCTTTGACGAGTACGCGGAAGCCAGCAACGGCACTTATATCTCGAACGCCGATATGAAGAAAGCGCTGCAGCCATTCGAGAAAATCCGCAAAGCCGTCGGCGACAAGATGGATATCCACGTCGAATTCCATTCCCTGTGGAATCTGCCAACGGCCATCCGGATCGCGAAAGCCATCGAACCCTACGACCCGTTCTGGTATGAAGACCCGATCAAAATGGACAACCTTGACGCCATCGCCGAGTACGCTCATCGCACCGACGTCTGGGTGACCGCAAGTGAGACGCTCGCCACGCGCTGGGCTTTCCGCGATCTGTTCGAGAAACGCGCGGTTTCGGTTTGCATGTTTGACATCGGCTGGACCGGTGGACTTACCGAAGCGAAGAAGATCTCGACCATGGCCGAAGCGTACCAGTTGCCGATTGCGCCGCATGACTGCACCGGGCCAGTGCTGCTGACGGCCGCCGTGCATCTTTCGATGAATTGCCCCAACACACTGGTGCAGGAAGTCGTTCGGGCGTTCTACACCGATTGGTACGGAAAGCTTGTGACGAACCTGCCGCCACTGGAAAACGGCCATATCCGAGCGCCCGAAGGGCCGGGCCTGGGCACCCGCCTGCAGCCCGACATGCTCAAGAGAAAGGACGCTCACATTCGTCGTAGCAGTCTGTGAAACCCTTTCAGCAGCTCATTTTTTGATTTCCGGGAGAAACAACAACCATGGCTTTCTTTCAGCGAACTGACGATACCGGCGTGCTCTACCTTGCTTCGGGCGACAACATCGCGGTGGCAACGCGGGAACTGGCTGCCGGGAATACTGTCGATATTGGCGGTGCGGCTATTGAATTGAAATCCGGCGTTGATATTGGCCACAAATTCGCGATACATGCGATTTCGGAGGGAGATCGAATCGTGAAATATGGCGCGCCGATTGGCATCGCCACTTGTGATATCTTCCCGGGAGAATACGTTCACATTCACAATCTGCGAAGCGACTACCTGCCGAGCTACACCCTCGAGCCGGTCAATGACCAGGAGTAAGCCGCAATGACGATCAATGCCTATCTCAGACAGGACGGCCGCAAAGGCATTCGCAACGTGATCGTTGTCGCCTACCTGGTGGAATGCGCTCACCATGTGTCACGCGAAATCGTGTTCCCCTATCGCGACCAGGAAGTACACCTGATTGGCTTTCCCGGCTGCTACCCGAACGAATACGCGCACCGGATGATGGAACGCCTTTGCACGCATCCCAATGTCGGGGCCGCCCTCCTCGTTTCACTCGGCTGTGAGGGTTTTAACAAGGGTGACCTGATCAACTTCATCCGAAAATCCGGGCGCCCGGTCAAACTGATCAGCATTCAGGACACCGGCGGCACTCGCAATACCATCGCAGCAGGCAAGGCGTGGATCGAGCAAACGAAAAAGCAACTGGAGCAAACGCCGCGCGTCGATATGGGAATCGATGAACTAAGCGTGGGAACAATTTGCGGCGGTTCCGACGCCACCAGTGGGCTTACCGCGAACCCGGCCATGGGTCGTGCCTTCGACTTCCTGGTTGAGCGCAACGCCACCTGTGTATTCGAGGAGACCGGTGAGTTGATCGGCATGGAGCACTGGATGGCCGAACGCGCTGCCACGCCGGAACTTGGCCGGGAAATCATCAACACGGTCGGCAAGGCAGCGAAATATTATTCGGCGATGGGTTACGCCAGCTTCGCACCTGGAAACGCCGACGGGGGTCTGACGACGATTGAGGAGAAATCCCTTGGCGCTTATGCCAAATCCGGCCAATCACCCATCACCGGCATTATCAAACCGGGTGATATTCCGTTGACGGGCGGTTTGTATTTGCTTGACGTCGTACCCGACGGCGATCCCAAATTCGGCTTTCCCAACATCAGTGACAATGCAGAAATTGCCGAACTGATCGCCTGCGGCAATCATATCATTCTGTTCTCTACCGGACGCGGATCCGTGGTCGGTTCGGCGATCTCACCGGTGATCAAGGTCTGCGCGAACCCCAGGACCTATCAGCGCCTGGAAGACGACATGGACGTCAACGCCGGCCGCATTCTTGAAGGGCGAGCCAGCCTCGATGAAGTTGGCCAGGAAATTTACGATCTGATCCTGCGGGTTGGTAACGGAGAGAAGACATGCTCCGAGGAACTCGGTCACCAGGAATTTATTCTCACTTACAAGACGTTCGAACCGGTCGGACCGGCCTGCTTGCCGTCGGCCGCCTGAGCGGATGTTCGTTGCAAATAGAGACAGCACCAAGCGGGGCACGCTCGAATCGGCCGGAAGAATCACCGAAGAGATTTTGTATCAACCGTCCTCGATAGCTCTGGAACGCGCGTTTGAAATCCGGCCTTCACACCTTTATCGCGCCCCCGAAAATGGCATGAATCACGATTATCGCGACACATTGCGGGAGAGCTCGCCAACCGGGACGGCACGCAGACGCCGGATGCCCGGCTCACACAAATCATTTCGAATCTGGATGCAACACCACTGCACGTCCCGAAGGGCAGGAGCACATCATGGAAGCTACTGAAAAACGCGTTGTGGTCGTGCTTGCCGATATCAGCGGCTATACCCAATTCATGGTCGAGAACCAGATGTCTGCGGTGCATGGGCAGCAATGCATCACCTATCTGATCGAGACCTTGATCCGGGAAATAGACATCCCCTTGCGCTTGCAGGAAATTGAAGGCGATGCATTGTTTCTGTACGCGGAGGACCCGGGCAGCGATGAAGAGTGGCGCACCGTGAAGGAACAGATACCGGCAAAATTGTTGCGCTTCTTCGACGCGTTCTATGATGGCGCGGTCCTGGCGATGGAAGCCACACCTTGCAAGTGCGCCATTTGTCGCAACAGCCGCGAGCTGGCACTCAAGATCATCGTCCACACAGGCAGCGCGGTGTTTCATCAGATCGGTGGCTTCAACAAGGTTTCCGGACCGGATGTCATTCTGGCTCACCGCCTGCTGAAGAATTCAGTCCCCGATAACGAGTATCTGCTGATGAGCGAATCCGCTCACCGTGACATCGGGCATCAGATGGAGGGTCCGTTTCTTGAAGGGCAAGAAACCTACGAAGGTTTCGGCCAGATCAGGACTTTCGTTCGTTACAACGGTGATATCAAGGAGAAGCATCTCGACTCACTGTACAAGCTGCCGCCAGCCACCATGGCACTTAGGGCGGAGGGCTACGCTATCGCCGCCAGTGCCGGGCTGTTTCCGGCTTTAATCAGGGAACTGCGCTCGCCAACCGTTGAGACCGGTTGGACGCGCCGCCTCGGTTTTGCCCTGATGCTGATTTTGCGCGCACCGGTCATAATCATGATGTACATGATTGGTGCTCCGCGCCGGCTGTTCGGTTTCCGTAACAGTCGCGCCCGGTTGCGCGAAGGCAAGACGGAGTCGACCTGATACATGGTCTAGCAACTCCCACGGTGAGACATTGCGGCCGTGAACGCGGCTATGCATTCCCGACCCATCGACACCGGAACCCTCATCACTCAGGCCTGTCCAAGAGTGCGCAGGGAGACAGTGAGATATCGATTGCGCCGCAACCACCTGAAACTGGTGCGACTGATTGCACTGAGCACACCCCATCAAGCGAGCTTTGCCAATCGATCTGGAACATACCCATTGCAACCGGAACATCCCGGTACCCAAAGATTTCTGGCAGGAGAAAAAAATGCAGAACCTGAAAAATATCGTCATCACCGGAGTAGTCGCAGTGAGCACACTGGCAGTGCTTGGGGCCAGTCCGGTAATCGCCAAAACACCCGCCCCAAAGGACGCCGAGGTCTACATCATCTCTCCTTCTGACGGCGACACGGTCTCCAGCCCGGTTACTGTCAAATTTGGACTCAAGGGTATGGGCGTGGCACCCGCCGGCGTCAACAAGCCCGATACAGGCCATCATCATCTCATCATCGACGCGGGTCTTCCGGCGCTGGATGCACCCATCCCGGCCAGCGCCAACTACAAACATTTTGGCGGCGGACAGACCGAAACCAGCATCGAACTTGCACCGGGCAAGCATACCCTGCAGTTGATCATGGGTGACCTGATGCATGTACCACACGACCCGCCCGTCATGTCACGCAAGATCACGATTACCGTAAAGTAGGCTGCGACGAACCAGTCATCTCTGGCTGGACCTGTCACCCGGGTCAAGAGTGTGCGCCAAGGCCATGACGAGGGCTCGCCGTTGCGCAACGCAGGAATCGCGTTTACGTAAGAGCCCCGGCGTCACAACGCCGATGTTTCGAACAGCCGAACGCACACCAACCATTTCGAACGCCGGCGAGGCCGCTCGCCAACTCGCCTGCTGCTGGCGCCGTATACGCCCGGCAGCCGTGTAAACAACCACCGGTTCAAACGCGACCGGCCCGATAACACCAGCGGTGGTTCTTTGCCGCCAGACCCGGCCAGCGTCATTGCGAGTAACCGCTTAAACGGTCTATCGCGATGTTAAACTCTCACGCGCAAAATCGCTCCCGATCTGGAACGCCGCAAGGCAGGCCAATGCACGAAACGAAACGGATCGGGACCAGAACATTACAAGGCAAGGATGTGTCATGGATAAATTGATCGACTATTACTTCTCGCCGATGTCGCCATGGAGCTACCTCGGTCACGAGCGGCTGGGGAACATCGCCCGCAAACATCACGCGAAAATCAAGGTCAAGCCGGTCGACTTCATGAAAATTTTTCCTGCGACCGGCGGTGTTCCGGTGGCCAAACGCGCGCCACAACGACAGAAATACCGGCTTGCCGAACTCGCAAGATGGCAAGCACATGTCGGTATCCCGTTGACGATCGAACCGAAATACTTTCCCTATGACGCAACCATTGCTTCCCTGCTGGTCGTCGCCGCCGCTAACGATCTGGATGACAAGCTGGCGATGCTGGTTTCATCGGCAATCTTCAAAGGCTGCTGGGTCGAGGAACGCAACATGGGCGAGCCGGAAGAATTGTTCAATATTGTAAAAGCCCAGGGGCTGGACGCGGTCGCGTTGCTGGCATCAGCCCGGTCGGAAGAAAACATTGCGCGCTATGAAGCACTAACGAACGAGGCAATGCAGCGCGATGTATTCGGCGCACCCACTTACGTCTACAAGGATGAGCTGTTCTGGGGCCAGGACAGACTGGACTTCCTGGATCGGGCGCTGGAAGACTAGACGAATCAGGTCGAACCGGGGTGCGACCAGATTGACAGCCCCGATCTCAACGCATCTTGTCATCTTTATCGAGACGAACGAATGATCAAGTTGATTTTTTGCCTGCGTCGCCGGCCAGGCATGACAGCGGAGGCGTTTCAGAAATATTGGCGAGGAACACA
>DATKYN010000219.1:0-7682 GCA_035528435.1 Burkholderiales bacterium | reverse complement strand
AGGTTCTCGATCGTTGCAGTAGCGATCGGATCGAGCGCAGAGCACGGCTCGTCCATCAGAATAACTTCCGGTTGCACGGCAATGGCCCGTGCAATGCACAAGCGTTGCTGCTGCCCCCCTGAAAGGCCGGTTCCCGGCTCTTCCAACCGGTCTTTGACTTCTGCCCACAAGCCGGCTTTTTGCAAACTCGTCACGACGATCTCTTCGAGTTCCATCTTGTTCGCCGTCAGGCCATGAATGCGCGGTCCGAACGCGACGTTCTCGAAAATGCTTTTCGGAAAAGGATTGGGTTTCTGGAAAACCATCCCCATGCGCGCCCGCAACGGCACGACGTCGATCTCCGGGCCATTGACGTCTACGCCGTCAACCAGAATCTCGCCTTCCACCCGGCAGCCGGCAATGGTGTCGTTCATGCGGTTCATGCACCGCAGAAAGGTAGTCTTCCCGCACCCTGACGGGCCGATCAGCGCCAGAATTTCGTTGTGTCCAAGATCGATGTTGATGTTGTGTACGGCATGCGTTTCGCCGTAATAAACATTCACATTACTACAGCGTATGCGGGGATTCTCCACCCGCACCTCGCCGACCGTCTCCCGATGCTCGCGTGGCACCGTTGCGGCGCGATGAACGCCGGTCGCGCTCTTGACCCCGGAGCCGACGGGTGGATTTTGCATATCAGCAGTGCTCATTACAGTTGGACCCTGGTATTTGGTTAATATCGACGCCTACCACCGGCGCTCGAACCGTTTGCGTAACAAGACCGCCAACGCGTTCATCACAATCAAAAAGCACAGAAGCACGAGAATGGCTGCCGAGGTGCGTTCGACAAATGCCCGCTCCGGGCTGTCCGCCCACAGAAAAATCTGCACCGGCAAGACCGCTGCCGGATCGAACACACCCTCTGGAATATCAACGATAAAAGCGACCATCCCGATCATCAGCAGAGGCGCGCTTTCCCCCAGCGCCTGGGCCATACCGATAATGGTCCCTGTCAACATACCGGGCATCGCCAACGGTAACACGTGCATGGTGACGGTCTGAAGCGGCGACGCACCCACACCCAACGCGGCCTCGCGGATCGAAGGCGGCACTGACTTGAGTGCGGCACGGCTGGCAATGATGATCGTCGGCAACGTCATCAAGGTTAATACCAGCCCCCCCACCAGAGGAACAGACCGCGGAAGACCGAAGAAATTGATGAACACCGCGAGACCCAGCAGACCAAACACGATCGACGGTACCGCCGCCAGATTGTTGATGTTTACTTCGATGATGTCGGTCCACCGGTTCTGCGGCGCAAACTCCTCCAGATACACGGCAGCAGCCACCCCCAGCGGGAAAGACAATACCAATGTGACCAGCAAGGTGTAGAAGGAGCCGACCGCGGCACCCCAGATACCGGCACTCTCGGGTTCCCGGGAATCGCCGTTGGTGAAGAAGTCAACGTTGAAGCGCTTCTCCAGACGCCCGTCGGCCTGCAGTTGATCGATCCAGCCCAATTGGGCATCCGACAAGCGCCGCTCGTCCTCGGGGCCTTCCCGTTCGATGTGGCCTTTCATCAGCATATCCACGTCGTCATCCGCCGGAACCCATAACTTCAGCGTCTCGCCAACAAGGTCAGGATCTGCCATGACCGTTTCACGCAGATCGTAGACCGCACCGCGCCCAACAAGTGCGCTGAGCGCCCTCACATCCCGCCTGGACTCAACTGCCGGAAACAGACTGCGAATGCTGTCCCTGACGAACCTGCCATAGTCGGCACTGGAAAGTGCATCACTCGACGGCACCCCATCGGGTGAAAGTATCGCGGGATCGAGGTAGACATCTAGCTGAATCTTGGTCTGTTCGAACGCCGTATAGGCGTTACCAATGATCGTGATGAACAGGATCGCGAGGAAAAGCAAGCCGGCGGTGATGGCCGCTACTCCATAGAGTTTGAAACGAGTCTCCGCGGCTCTGCGCCGGCGCATTCCTGCCCGGATGATATCGATCGGTTTACGTGCGTTTGCGGCTGTATTCTCGGGATTATCCATCTTCGATTTACTCGTACTGTTCCCGGTACTTGCGGACAATGTACAAAGCGACAATGTTAAGGCACAGCGTCACCACAAACAGAACCAGTCCAAGCGCAAAGGCTGCCAGCGTCTTCGGGGAATCGAATTCCTGGTCACCCACCAGCAAAGTCACGATCTGAACCGTGACCGTTGTCACCGCCTCCAACGGATTGGCAGTCAGATTTGCAGCAAGGCCGGCCGCCATCACGACGATCATGGTCTCGCCAATGGCCCTGGATACCGCGAGCAACACACCACCGACAATGCCGGGCAGCGCCGCCGGGAAAATCACCCGCTTGATCGTTTCCGAACGCGTCGCGCCAATGCCGTAGGACCCATCCCGCATCGCTTGTGGAACGGCATTGATCACGTCATCGGACAAGGAGGATACGAACGGAATAATCATGATCCCCATCACCAGACCGGCTGCCAGGGCGCTCTCGGACGCCACATCCAGACCGATCAAACTGCCGGTATCCCGGATAAAGGGCGCTACCGTGAGAGCGGCAAAGAAACCGTAGACTACCGTCGGCACTCCCGCCAGGATCTCCAGCAAGGGTTTGGCAATAGCGCGAAAATGCACATTTGCATATTCGGACAAGTAGATCGCCGACATCAAACCGATCGGAACCGCCACCACCATGGCAATGGAGGCGATGAGCATCGTGCCAGCAAACAGTGGTACCGCACCAAAGGCCCCCGACGACCCCACTTGCTCGGCTCGTATCGCTGTCTGTGGGCTCCATTCCAGACCGAACAGAAACTCGCTGACCGGCACAGACTGGAAAAATCTGATCGATTCGAACAAAACCGACAGCACAATACCCACCGTTGTCAGCACCGCAATGGTGGAACTGGCGAGCAGCAGTCCGGTGATCACGAACTCGACCGAGTTACGTGCCCGGAGCAGCGGCTGGACTCTTCTCAGTGCGAACGCGCCGGCGCCAAGCGCCAGGGCCAACGAAAGACCAACCAGGCCGCCATGACTTGTACTCTTGAGGTCTGTGTAGTGCCTGGCGGCCGCCAGAATCGCTGGATCCGGATCACCGTACACGTTACCGCTGGCCACATTTCTGATCTCGTTGACGACGAGCGTAACCTGCTGTGCACCCTGATCGGTAATGGCCTGAGGTAGCCCTGCGACCACAAGATGCGTAATGACCCCGCCTTCGAAAGACATCCAGGCAGCAACCACTATCAGCGCGGGAAACCCGCACCACAAGGCAACGTACAGCCCGTTGTAGGCAGGGAGCGAATGCAACTCCCGGACTTTTCCGCCTACCACCGAAACTGCCTGACGTCTTCCGAAGTAGTAGGCAGCCGAAGACAGTGCGAGAAGGATTACGATCAACAGGGAAATGGGCATCGAAACAGGGTCGCCAATTACCGCAAAACAGGAAGGCTACAACAAAATGAGAAGGCGACCCTAACCCGGGCCGCCATCGCAGGTAACAAGTCTATGTCCTCCGCCCTACTTGATCGACTTGAGATTCTTCGCAGCTGCTGCATATTCCTTGCGCTCAGCCGCTGGCATGGGGATCAGGCCACGCTCCGAAAGATACCCGTATTCACCCCAGGCTTTTTCGCTGGTGTACTCGGCAAGAAATTCCTTGATGCCGGGAATGGTGCCAACGTGGGCGCTCTTGACGTAAAAGAAGAGCGGCCGGGACACGGGGTAGCTGCCATCCGCGATGCTGTCGAATGTCGGCTTGACGCCATCAATGGCTGAGCCCTGAACCTTGTCGGAGTTCTGATCCAGAAAGCTGAAACCGAACACGCCGAGAGCGTCAGGGTTACCAACGAGCTTCTGAACGATCAGATTGTCGTTCTCGCCTGCCTCGACATACCCCCCGTCCTCACGCACGGTGTGGCAGATCTTCTTGTACATATTCTTGTCGGTTTTCTTCATGGCCTTGATCCAGCCGATCTGCTTGCACCCGCCTTCCATGACCAGTTCAGTGAACGCGTCGCGGGTACCCGATGTCGGCGGCGGGCCGAGCACTTCGATTCGCGTATTGGGAAGGCTGGAATTGACATCACGCCAGGTCTTGTACGGGTTGGGGACGGTACGCTTGGCGCCTTTGGGATCGGGCACGTCCTTGGCCAGCCCCAGATACAGATCCTTGATGGAAATACTCATTGGTTGCGATTTCCGGGAGTTCGCGATGGCAATGCCATCGTATCCGATCTTGACCTCGACAATGCCATTCACGCCGTTGCTTCTGCAGGTCTTGATTTCGCTCGACTTGATGGCGCGCGACGCGTTGGTAATATCCGGATGCTCGACACCAACCCCGGCGCAGAACAGCTTCAGACCGCCTCCGGAACCGGTGGACTCGATCTTCGGTGTCTTGAAATTGGTTGTCTTGCCAAAATTCTCCGCCACTACGGTCGCAAACGGGTAAACGGTGGAAGATCCCACAACGCTGATGTAATCGCGGGCCATCGCGGTGCCCGCAAAGGTAAAGGCGGCAACGGACGTCACGCCCACCAGCCGCAATGACAACCTATTCAGTAAAAACATGCTTTTCTCCGGAAAATGAAACGTTTGCAGTCGAAGGCCGCATTTATATAGAAAGTATGTTTCAGTAACATTACAACACGCTGATCGAACCACTCAAGAACGCAATACCGTATGACCTGTTCGCCACGAGGGCATCATCACAACTGGAAGTATTGAGCACGCGACAACGAACTTCGCTTCTCCCTGCCCCCCCCGATGTCGCCCGAGAGTTGACGAGATGCGCCCGGCAAGCAAGCCCTGCTCGCGATCGAGCTATGCACGGGCTTTCCGCTGCAAGGCGCCCGCCCCCCCTACTTCTCCTTCTGGATCAATGCCGCCATACGTTGTTCCAGATCCCGGATTTCCATGCTGAGCGCGCGTTTGAGTTCAAGTCGGTCTTCTTTCGCCGATTCATCCGCACTGCTATGCATGGCATTGACAATAACGGCAATAAACAAATTGAGCATGGTAAACGTCGTGACCAGGATATAGACCACGAAGAAAACCCAGGCGCTGGGATGTTGCTCCATTACCGGGCGCACAATGCCCATGGACCAGCTTTCCAGCGTCATGATCTGGAACAGCGTAAACATGGTCGAACCAAGCGTGCCGAACCACTGCGGAAAGGTGTCACTGTACAAATGCGTACCAATCACCGCAAACACGTAAAAGAACAACAACATGATGGTCGACACGGAGGCAATACCCGGTATAGCGGAGAGCAATCCTTCAATCACACGCCGCATTGTCGGCACCACCGAAATCAGCCGCAGGACCCGGAGCACCCGCAGTGCGCGCAATGCCGCGTACGCCTCGCTCGCCGGAATCAGTGCAATGGCGACGACAACAAAGTCGAAAATACTCCATGGCTGCGTGAAAAACCGGAAACGGTAGACGAACAACCGCAGGAGTATTTCAATCACGAAGACCTTGAGGATCAGCGCATCGACCGCTTTCAGGAAAACACCAAAATTGGTCATCAGATAATCGGATGTTTCCATACCGAGAATGATCGCGTTTATCACGATCAGCACTACGATGAAGTACTGGAAGCGAGGCCCTTCGACGAGCCGTTGGATTCTCTCTTTCATGGATCTAGTTCAACAGTATCTCTGCTAGTGAAAAATAAAGCGGGATTCCGACAATGATGTTGAATGGGAAGGTAATCGCAAGCGACATCGGCAGATAGATTGCAACTTTGGCCTGAGGTAGCGCAAGCCGCATCGCGGCGGTCACTGCAATGTAGGATGCGCTGGCGATGAGAACCGTGAACAGGGTTGCTGTACCAACATCCAGGCCGATAAGCATGCTCAGCACCAACCCGACGGTTGCGCCGACCAGCGGCATGTAGAGCCCAAACAGCACGAGTCTCGGCGTGAATTCCTTCAACTGATGCAGTTGCCGCGACACCAGAAGCCCCATGTCCAGCAGGAAAAACGACAGGATTCCGTTAAACGGTTCTACCAGAAACCCGTGCATCTTCTCCATGCCCGATGTGCCGGTGGCCCAACCGATAAGAAACGAGCCAGTCAGGAGCAGGATGGCGCCGTTGGTGAATATTTCCCGGCTCAACCTTGGGGTAGCCTGCCGGCCCGCCGTGATTGTCACCGGTTCGGCGCGATGCGCTATAAACAAGCCGGTGAGAATCGCCGGCGCCTCCATCAAAGCCAGCACCGCCACGATATAACCGGCATAGAAAACCGCATTTCCCTCGAGAAAGCTCACAGCTGTCACGAATGTCACCATGCTGATGGATCCATAGTGCGCTGCTACCGCTGCAGCCGTTGCGCTGTCGAGTTTGGTCGTCCACTTGAGGAGAAAATAGCCGAGAAACGGTTGGGTGAAGCCGGTGACCAGGCCAGCCCCGATAGTCGCAATGATCTGAAGGTTGAATTCTGCGGTTTCCGCAATCGCGACCCCGCCCTTGAACCCGATTGCCATCATCAAATAAATGGAGAGATAACGGCTGATCTGATCCGGCACATCGAGGTCCGACTTCAGATACCCCGCCAGAACACCCAACGCGAAAAAAAGAATCGGTGGCGACAGCAAATTCCGCGTAAACAGATCGAAGATTTCCACGTGCGAATTCCTTGTTAAGTATCTTCTCTACCACCTGAGTCTTCACTCAGACACTCATGGGCATTGCCGTATACAGTGGGCGTACAGCACCCACAATGGCGAGCAGAATCATACGTCAAAGTCTGACACGCTTCGCGTTTCAAGCTCGGAATCACGACCGCCTCCACAGAAACAGGCCACTGCGCTGGAAAGCAATCAGGTCGTTAATCCATATTGGTATCAGGGGTGTAGCCAAACTCAAACCAGCGGAACAGGCGGGTACCAGTTACGCGCTTGATCATCGCGCCCGAAACGGAGACGATATTGGGATCCGGGAAACAGTGTTTTGTGAACGGCACCGAGAGAGAGAATTCTGCCGGCCTTCATCTGGTCGGCGCTACTCCTGTAAAACGTGCCAGCCCGCAGGTTTCGATTCAGGGACGCAGTCCGATGAGGTTGAATGTGGCCACCGGTTTCTGGAAACCCTTCAACTCCCGCTCGCCGGTATCCTCAGTTTCCACCAGATCCTTCACCGACGTCAGCACCCGCCGCGAGACCAGGATCTGTCCTGGTTCGGCATCACCACACAAACGGGCTGCCAGGTTGGTCACAGTACCGATCGCGCCGTAATCGATCCTGCCTTCAAAACCGATGGCACCGATGGTGGCGTACCCCTGCGCAATTCCGGCGCCGAAATCCAGATCAAAACCGCGCTCACGCCAGCGCCGCGACAGATCCACCAGTTGCACGCGCATGTCCAGCGCCATGCGTACCGCACGTTGTGCTGCGTCCGGAACCGGGACCGGATCGTTGAAGAAGACCATCATGCCGTCGCCGGTGAAACGCTCCAGCGTGCCCTCATGAGCCAGAATAATCTCGCCCATCCGCGCATGGTAGTCGCGCAGCACATTCATCACCTCTTCCGGCTCCGCCGTCTCGGCAAACGCGGTAAAGCCGCGCAAGTCGATGAAGACCACGGTAATCTCGCGCCGGTGACTGTTCAACGGATCTTCCGCGCCCCCGTTCAGGATCAACTCGGCGAGTTGTGGCGAGAAAAACCGCTT
>DATKYN010000218.1:0-5921 GCA_035528435.1 Burkholderiales bacterium | reverse complement strand
CAAACGTCCGGGATGGATCGCGTTCTCGGTCCTGTGCATGATCGTCAGCGGTGGCTTGCTCCTGTATGCCCAGACGAGCATCGCGATCGGTACCGCCTACGCGGTCTGGACCGGGATCGGCGCTGTCGGTGCATTCGTTCTTGGCGTACTGCTGTTTCGGGAATCCGCGAGTCCGGCCAGGATTTTCTTTGTCATGTTGATCGTCGCCGGGATTGCCGGTCTGAAGCTGGTCTCCTGAAGCCGGAGCCGGGCGCGATCGAGCGAGCTGATCAATGTGTCGTGACACAACGGCTGCCCCTGCTGCTGTAGACTAGAAGCGATCGAGAGTACCGGCAGGCGGCATTGGCATGAAGCGTTTCGCAGCACTTGGTATCGTTGGCGTAATCGTGGCGGTTGCGATCATTTATATGGTCGTGCATGACGGGGGCTCCCCTGTAACAGAAACGCCGGTGACAACGAAGCGCGACTATGTCGGTGTCGCAGGTTGCGCGCAATGCCATCAACAAGAAGCCGAAGACTGGCGAGGGTCGCACCACGATCTGGCGATGCAGCATGCAACCGAAGAGACGGTGTTGGGTGATTTCAACGACCAGCGCCTGAATCACTACGGTGTTGAATCGGCTTTTACCAAAAAGCAGGGCAAGCATTTCGTGCGGACCGACGGGCCCGACGGCACGTTGCAGGACTACGAAATCAAGTACGCATTTGGCGTTGAGCCCTTGCAGCAGTACCTCGTCGAGTTCGATGGTGGCCGGTTGCAGGCCTTGCATCTGGCCTGGGATTCCCGCCCGGAACAAGACGGCGGACAGCGCTGGTTTCATTTGTATCCAGACCAGAGAATCGACCATACCGATGAGTTGCACTGGACGCGGCTGGCGCAGAACTGGAATTACATGTGCGCGGAATGCCATTCGACAAATCTGAAAAAAAACTTTGATCTGGTAACGAATCAGTTCGATACGACCTGGTCCGAAATCAATGTGGCGTGCGAAGCCTGCCACGGCCCGGGCAGTGCGCACGTGGCCTGGGCGGAGAAGGCGCCGGGAACATCCAAGCTGGAAGACAAGGGCTTTGAGATCCAGTTCGACGAACGGCAGGGCGCGTTATGGCAGTTCGATGGTTCCGGCACCATCGCTGTGCGCAGCACGCCGCGAACCACCGTCAAGGAAATCGAAACCTGTGCACGCTGTCACTCGCGACGCTCATTGCTCTCGGAGGACTATCAACACGGCAAGCCATTTCTGGATACCCACCTGCCGGCATTGCTGACCGAACAGCTCTATCACGCGGACGGGCAGATCGATGACGAGGTGTACGTGTACGGATCGTTCCTGCAGAGCAAGATGTTCGAGAAGGGTGTCACCTGCAGCGATTGCCATGATCCGCACACCCTGAAGTTGCGCGCCCCAGACAATCAGGTTTGCCTGCAATGCCATCAGGCGAGCGCGTACGACTCCAGGGCCCATCACTTCCACCCGGAAGGCAGCGGTGGCAGCCTGTGTGCAGAGTGCCATATGCCGCCAAAGAACTACATGGTTATTGATCCGCGTCACGATCATAGTTTTCGGGTACCACGGCCGGATCTCTCTGAGCGGTTGAACACGCCCAATGCCTGTAATCAGTGCCACACCGACGAGACGGCAGCGTGGGCCAGCGGGATGCTGGATCAGTGGTACGGAGAGAATCGAACCCGCGACTGGCATTACGGCGAAACCTTGTTCGCTGCGCAGCAGGGCATGCCGGGTGCGGGCCGCGAACTGGCAGCACTGGCCGCCTCGCCCAAGTTTCCGGAAATCGTTCGTGCGACGGCTGCTTCGCTGTTGCCGGGGTTTGCGGATCCGCTGGCTCTGGCGGTGCTGCAGCCCTTGCTGGGTGACAATTCCGCACGGGTGCGAGAGGCCGCGCTGGTAGCGGTTGATGGTGTCGATGCCGGGCGGCGCTGGGGAATGGCTGGTTCGCTATTGTCTGATCCGGTTTATGCAGTGCGGATTGAGGCGGCCCGGGTACTGTCGGCGGTTGATCGCGAGCCCTTGACGCCCGAGCAACGTGCGTTGCTCGATCGCGGTATCGCGGAGTACGTCGATGCACAGCTGGCGAGTGCGGAGCATCCGCAATCGCACGTCAACCTCGGCTTGTTGTATACGCGTCAGGGCAAGCATGGCGATGCGCAATTGGCATACGAGCAGGCTTTGCGGCTCGAACCTTCATACGACGCCGCCTTTATCAACCTGTCGGATCTGTTCCGCGCTCAAGGGCAGGAGGAGAAGGTTGAGGAGGTGTTGCTGAAAGGGCAGCGTGCCCGCCCGGATAGCGCGGCGATCGCGCATTTGCTGGGCCTGCACTACGCCAGAGTGCGCAAGATGCCACTGGCGCTGGACTCGCTGCAGCACGCTGCGCGACTGGCGCCGGAGGACATCCGTTTTTCCTACGTTTATGCCGTCGCGCTGCACGACAGTGGAAGGCTGAATGAATCACTCCGCATTCTTCGCAGTGCGCACGATACGCAACCGAATAACGCTGAAGTGCTGGTTGCGCTGGTCTCGTATTCGGCCGAGGCCGGCAAGGATCAAGCGGCGAGGGAGTACGCGTCGAAACTCGTCGAAATCGAACCCCGCCTTGGAACGGTCGATGACGTTTTGCAACGACTCGCCGCCGGAAATTAGGCGGGCGCGTAGGTTTTGCCCCTACGGCAGATTCTGTGCAAGGCCGCCTGAAACTCATCCGGCTTGGCGCACAGTCGCCTTCGGTGGCTCCGGGCGGTCGCCCGGCTGGTGCAATTGCGAGTGTGCCGGCCCGGTCCCGGATAGAAGCTTTGTTGAGTGTGATGGAGCAGGTTGTCAATAGCAGTCCGGTGCCTCGATGATTGAGTCAATAAACCGTTTGTGCGGGATGTCGGTCCTTGTTGTGTCGTTGGCAATGACAGACTTTGCCGCCGCTGACGCTGGCGCCCAACCGGTTGAAACAGGCAGTGCGTCGCGAGTCGACAGTCCCAACAAGGGCAGTAGCCCGATCCCGATCACCGTCACGCCGGCGGTCAAGCCGAACAAGGAGAGTGAGTGGGTGGTCTTGCCCATTCCGAAATCGAGCCCCGCGATCGGCACCGGCCTGCAACTGGTTGGTGCGCGTTTTTTCAAGGCGGACGCGAAATCGCAACCGTCAGTGTTTGGTGCCGGTGCCGGCTACTATTCGAGTGATACCTGGTTTGCCGGGGTTGGCGGTGCGTACAATTTCGCGGCCGATCGATGGCGCATTATGGCGGGCGTGGGCTACGTCGATGCGAGCTACGACTTCTACGGAATCGGTAACGATGCTGGCGATGCAACAGACATCAAGTTTCCGATCAGGCAGACGGGCACGGCAGCCATGGTCAAGGTGTTGCGCCTGATCGGTGCAAACTGGTATGCGGGCATTGGTTATCGCTACCTGGATTCGCAAGTCAGCCTGAGGGTGTCGCTACCGCAGGCCCCGGAACTCGAGGAGATACTGAATACCGGCGTTCGAATCGTCGCGCAGGGACCAACGCTGTCTGCTGTATACGATACACGCGACCTCAACCTCAATCCGCGCACCGGAAGTTACGTCAGCATCGAGGGGCTGACATCAACCAAATCCCTGGATTCCGAGGAGACATACCAGCGCCTGACAATCAATGCCAGCCATTACTGGCCGCTGAGCGATGACTATGTACTTGCGGGCCGCATGACTGTCTGTGGCGTGACAGACAATGCGCCATTTTTCGATCTGTGTTTGTACGGGAGCGACAACGATCTGCGCGGTTATACGGTCGGACGGTATCAGGATCTGACCATGTTCGCTGCTCAGGCGGAGCTGCGTGCCCAGTTCACACCGCGCTGGGGCGGGGTCGTTTTTGCGGGAATCGGCGAGGTCGCGCCGGATTTCGGTGACATGAATTCTGGCGACCTGTTGCCGGCGGGTGGCGTCGGCGTTCGCTGGATGGCGGCACCGGAGAACAGGGTAAACGTGCGGGCGGACCTCGCGTGGGGTCAGGGCGACGACGCGCTGTTCTACCTCTCGATTGGCGAAGCTTTCTAGTCGATCGTCGCGGGCTGCAAGTCGAGTTCAACAAAACGCAACACGGCCTCGATCAGCTCTTCGCGCGGGAAATCACTCCTGTCGGCAAGGCTGCGAATCAGGGCGTACGGGCTTGCACCGAGATCAGCCGCAATGGCCCAGTGATCGGCATTGGCGTAGCCAAGCAGCGTGCTTCCCGGGATGACCTGATCATAGAACAGCAGATTTCCGTCATTGCGCGGATCGAACTCGCTGAGTATTGAGTAGGACGGTTTCAACCCGGCGGAGATGCGTTCCGGTTCCGGTAGCGTAACCACTGTGTACAGCGCGATGCTTTCTGGAAGCCGGTGCTGTGCAAGCCACGCACGGCGCACGCTCGGGCGCAGACTATGCAGTGCGCCGGCATCGCCATCCTTGCACTGAAGGCCCGGTGTGTTCTGCGCAATCGACATGGCTGCACCCGGTGCCTGGTCGGCAAGCGGCGATCCTCCGACCGCACCGGCGAGTGATACGACGGCGCTGATTTTCGATTGAATTTCGGGGTAAGTCACGATCGCTTCGAGGGTATCGACGACGCCTTTGGAATGGCCGATGATCACCAGCTTGTGCGGTTCGCCAGATTGAGCCATCTTGAGCAGGCTGTCGCGAATATGGCGAGCGTTGTAGGCACTGCTGGATGTGCCGCTCACGCTCAAGGTCTTGAATTCGTATCCGAATCGCGCGAGATGATCCTTGAACTGGCCCCTTGCCTGGCTGGCCTGGTCGATGCAATCAGATCCCAGTCCGGCAATGAACAGAGCCGTGATCGCCTTCGTCGATATGTCTAGCGAAACCGGTTCGCGTTGCCGAGGCGCTTCGTCAGGCAGGCGTACGAGCACTTCATCGCAGTTCGGGTCCTGGTCGTTCTCGACTGCCCGCGCCTCGAGAACCGCACAGAACAGATTTCGGAACCGGTCCCGTTGGTCAATGACATTGGTCTGGCTGATGGGCACCATGACCAATGGATTGCTTTCCTCCAGTGTTGCTGTCGGCGCTGTCGCGCAGCCGCAGACGAGACCTGCGGCGATGGTGCCTGCCAATGTCGCACGCATCAATAATGCATGCGCCGATATCGCACGCACCGGTCCCGGGGCGCGCTGATCACTAACCGGTTGCCGACCACGAGGGGGCACCATTGCTTGTGCTGTCGAGTCCATCTTTATCCACTGTATCAGAAGCTTTTCCTGTCGAGCAGCGCGATCCGTATGCCCTGTATCGCTTTGATGCGGTCGATAGGTGCCAAGACTCCGGCGTATGCGTTGGACTCCCGCGGATAGGTTAGCGGTTCAGCCTGTCCCAGGTTGCATTCGGCTGGCCCATGACGAGTAAAGTGCCCAGCAGGAAAATGTGGCATAGCAGCCAGTGAATTCAGGCCACGATCTAAGGACAAGGCCGTATGATTCTGGGACAATGGGGATGGAAGGCTGGCGATTATCGCGGGTTAAGTGCGGTTGCCATCGTGCCACTGTTAATCGTGGAGCGGCGCTGAGCTCAGGCAGGCGCGCCGGAATTCGTGCATTCCAGGTTTTTCAGAAAATCCAGAAAGGTTGGGTCCGTTATGTTTGCCTTATTTCGCTTCGCAGTCGCTACTGCCGGTTTGCTTTTTGTAACCGGGTTCGCTCACGCTCAAACCGACGACAACCATCCTTGGGACAGGTTCGGTATCGCGGTGGGCGGCTTCGTTACGGAGTCGGACACCACGGTGCAAATCAATTCCAAAACGCTCGGGGTTGGCGCGGTTATCGATCTCGAAAATGGATTAGGGGTTGATAGTAAATTCGACACCTTCCGCGTTGATATGAATTATCGCTTTGGCGAGAGCCGTCGGCACGAAATCGAGTTCCATTACT
>DATKYN010000217.1:0-3522 GCA_035528435.1 Burkholderiales bacterium | reverse complement strand
GTTCCGCTATTTCTTTCGCATCGCTGATGCACTTATGGTGCTCAGGGCACCGCTCTTAATCCTGGTGCTCAGGGCACTGTTCTTAATCCTGGTGCCCATAGCACCGTAATGAATCCTGATGTCAGAACGCCGTGTTTGTTCCCGGCGCTCAAAATGCCGTGCGAGTTTAGCGTATCGCATGCCCGTTCGATATGTTGGTACCTGGCCAACAGATTTGCCGGTGCATCGCGTATCATTGCCTTTATGGGATCCGGGCTTCTGCGCTTTGTCATTTTCTGGGGTGTGAACACGCTGTCATTGTGGGTCGCGGACGAACTGTTCGATGGCATCGCTTTTCGCACGCTGGAATCACTGTTTGTTTCGGGCTTGCTGCTTGGTGTCGTCAATAGCGTCATCAAGCCGTTGCTGATCTTGCTGACCCTTCCATTGTCGGTCGTGACCCTTGGTTTTTTCGTGCTGGTTATCAATGCGCTGATGTTGCTGCTGGTTGCCTGGCTGGTTCCGGGTCTCATTGTGTCGGGATTCTGGTCGGGCTTCATCGTTGCCTTGTTCGTTTCCGTGTTGAGTTTCGTCGTCAATTCCATTATTGGTGCCAACCGGGTCACTGTCCGGCGTATTCGCCGGAACTGATTGATGGATCGCGATTCCGCAGGTCCGGCACCGGCGACCAGGACCGCGCTGCTGGTTTTCCTGCCTTTCGCCGCCGGTTATTTTCTTTCCTATCTCTATCGCTCCGTTAACGCCGTCATATCCACGGACCTCGTTGACGAGTTCGGTCTGTCGGCGAATGCGCTCGGTTTGTTGACGTCGGCTTATTTCCTTGGATTTGCGTCCTTGCAGATTCCGGTGGGAATTCTGCTTGACCGGGTTGGCCCGCGGCGCACTAACGCGGTGTTATTGCTTTTTGCAGGTAGCGGTGCCCTGGTGTTTTCCATGGCGGAGAGTCTTGCCGGGTTACTGCTCGGGCGCACCCTGATCGGCTTTGGTGTGGCTGCATGCCTGATGTCAAGCATCAAGGCGTTCACCTTGTGGTTTCCGCTGGACCGCTTGCCGGCGATGACCGGCCGCATGATGTTTGTTGGCGGGCTCGGTGCAATTTCAGCGACCATGCCGGTCGAGGCAGCGCTGCAGATCACCGACTGGCGGGGCCTGTTCCTGGTGCTTGCAGTGCTGACGTTTGCTGCCGCGGCGGTGGTGTTTTTCCTGGCGCCTGAGAAGCGCGGTGACGGAGTGCATGAGACTTTTTCCGGCCAGTTTCGGGGAACGGCGAGCGTATTCATGTCACCGTTGTTCTGGCGAATTGCACTTGGTACGACCTTGTTCCAGTCGTTCAACATGTCGGTACAGGGCTTGTGGGCCGGGCCGTGGCTGGTGGACGTGGCGGGGCTGGAGCGACAAGCGGTCGCCTTTCATCTGTTGATGCTGGGTGTGGCGACGATGTGCGGTTTTCTGTTCTGGGGCTCACTCGCAGCGCGTCTCGGGCGCCGTGGTATTGAGCCCATGACGGTGCTGATCGTAGCCAGTGCAATGTATCTGGCTGTGCAAATGCTGCTGGTGTTTGGTGCCAGCAGTCTGGCCATGCCCATCTGGATTGGCTGGGGATTCTTCGGCACATCGGGCAGCCTTGCATTCGCCATCCTGTCGCAGCAGTTTCCGGCCAATCTCACCGGGCGCGCCACCACGGCGCTCAATCTGCTGGTGTTTCTCACGGCGTTTGGTTCTCAGTGGGCGTTTGGTGCCATTGTTAATCACTGGCCGGGGGCTTCCGGCGGTTATCGACCGGAGGGCTACGCCGTTGCGTTCGGTGTGTTCCTCGCACTGCAGTTATGCGGCTTTGCGTGGATGCTTCGCGGACGCCGACGCTGAGGTGACCAAGATGAGCCCTTTTTCCCCGGGGATATATCAGATTCGCAGCGAGCGTGTGCGGGGCACATTTTTCTTGCCGTCGCGTGTCCGCAATCTGCTGGAAACCGAGCGGGAGAGCGTGCGCGCACTGATGAATCAGTTCTGCAGATCATTTTTTCGTTTGTTGAAAGCCGCGGGGGTGCTTGCGGACGCCCTTGACCGTTAACGGGATTACACTTCGGTTATGGCCGTTGCGCGTGCTGGCCATGGGCTTTCTGCTACTTCCCTTCGTTGCCGGATGCGCTAGTTTCAGAAGTTATCAGGTCGAAATTGGGCGAACGCTGGAACTGGTGTCGGCTGGAAGGATCGATTCGGCGATCAATGCGTATCAGGCGCAGGGCCGCTATCGCAAGGACCTGTTGTACCACCTCGAACAGGGCGAATTGCTCCGGTTGGGAGGGCGTTACTCCGAGAGCCAGCGAGCCTGGTTCGAAGCTGATCGGCGATTCGGGGAATGGGAAAAGCAGACCCGGTTGCACCCGGAGATGTTGCTGCGCGATGCCGGATCGTTATTGATCAGCGATACGTTGCGGGCCTATGAGGGACATGATTTCGAGAAAGTGATGCTGACGACGCGCATGGCGCTCAATCATCTGGCGCTTGGTGAATGGGATCAGGCGCGCGTTGCGATCAAGCGCAGCCACGAACGCGAAGCATTAATCGCCAGTCTTCGCGCCGAGCAGGTGCGCCGTTCCGAGCAGGCGGCCGCGGAGAAGGGCGAGACGCGCGATTTCCGTGAACTTAACGGTTATCCGGTGCAGACGATAGATAATCCCGAGGTCAATGCGTTGCGAAACAGTTACCAGAATGCGTTCAGTCATTATCTGGCCGGATACGTTTACGAAGCGCTTGGCGAGATCAGTCTTGCCTCGGCCGGTTATCGGCAGGCTATCGAGTTGCAGCCCAGCGTTTCCATGCTGGAAGAGGGTCTGGCCGGGCTCGACGCACGGCATTCGCAGCGCCGCAGAACAGCAAGCGGATCGGCCGGGACCACCGATCTGCTGGTGGTCGTCGAGACCGGCCTCGCACCGGTGCGGGTTGCGGTGAACATCAATCTGCCGGTGCCGACCGACGAGGGGCTATTGCTGGCGCCGGTGTCCTTTCCCGTGATGCGAGAACAGAGCAAGGCCGTCGGTGCGGCAACAGTTTCGACCGATGGGGTGATGCAGGCCGAAACAGCAATGGTGACCAGTGTAGACCTGATGTCGCGACGTGCTTTGCTGGATGAAATGCCGTGGATCATGGTGCGGGCGATCACCCGTGCTACGGCCAAGGTTGCAATGCAGAGGGCGGCTTACAGGGATGATGATTCCGGTGTGGCGGGAACGGTCGTGCTGATCGGATCGGTTTTGACGGAACGGGCCGACGAGCGCGCCTGGCGCGCGTTGCCAGCCGAAATCAGGCTTGCGCGCTTTCGCCTGGAGTACGGTGTGCATGATGTTGATATCGCTGTCGGGTCTCACAACCACCGCTTCAGTATCACTGTGGACGGGCCGTTCGCCGTGATGAGTGTTCGGCAGGTAGGAAGCGCGGCATATATGAGCATGAGTCCCGGGCTGTCCGGTGAGGCACGGGATACTGCCGCGATAGAGAATGCGGCCGGAGAAAACGAATACA
>DATKYN010000216.1:0-53256 GCA_035528435.1 Burkholderiales bacterium | reverse complement strand
GAATGGAAATACACCAGATCCTTGGCAAGAAGCGCGTCCAGCGTCTCGAAATCGTTCGCGATCTGTGCTTCGTAACGTGCATCTTCGGCCTGCAACGCGTCCGCGACGGTAATACCTGTGTCGTTCTGAACTTTCGCCATTCCCTGAGCGTCCCTGGCACCTGGCCGTTAGGTTGAACAACCGGCGGCATGACCGCACCAAGCGGCGAGACCGCGTCTGCAAAAAAAATTGTGACTGGCGCAGCAATCCAGCGCGCCAGCCGAATTTAGCGCCAGGAGTAATCCGCCTGTCAAACTTTTCGTCGCACGTGCTGCCGCACTCTCCAAAAGCCAGTGTGTTACCGTGGCCGGGTTCCCAGCGAGGGCGAGGCGATCATGAATGACGCACCACTCGAACACGGCGACTCAATTAAAAGCGACTCGATCGGGCACGCCGGGGACCACTACACGCAACCCGCGAACGCGACCGCGGAACCGCCACGCTCGTTTCGGGCGACGCTCAAGTACCTCGGCCCCAGCGTCATCATATCGGCCACGATTGTCGGCTCAGGAGAGATCGTTCTCACGGCGAGCCTGGGCGCAGCCGTGGGTTACAGCATGCTCTGGTGGGTGTTGTTCTCCTGCTGGAGCAAATCGATTTTGCAAGCGGAACTCACTCGCTACATCGTACTGAGCGGCGACACCTACTTTCGTGCCATCAACCGGATGCCGGGAAAGATACCGGGACCGAGAGGGCCATTTGCATGGCCGCTGGCACTGGAGATGCTCGGATTCCTGGCCAGCCTCACGGGTCTCGGAGGACTGATCGGAGGCGCGGGTCAAGCCGTTGCGCTTCTTTTCCCCGGCTTTGACCCACTCATTGCGGTTGCACTGCTCGCCGTGCTCGCGTCCGTTGTGTTGGGAAGTGGAAGCTACCGACGGCTTGAGTCAGTCATGCTCGTGTTTGTGGTGACCTTCACTGTCCTCACGATCGCCGGCGCGCTGTTAATGCAGGACACTGAATTTGCGACCCGGGCCAGTGACGTCGTGAGCGGATTCACGTTTGAGTTCTCGACTACTTTTGCCGTATTGGCACTCGCCGCCTACGGGTACACAGGCGTCAATTCCAGTGAGATTTCCGCTTATACGTATTGGTGTATTGAGAAGGGTTATGCAGCACGCATAGGTCGATTCGACGATACGCCGGAATGGTACCGTCGAGCGCACGGATGGCTGCGCGTGCTGCGCACCGACGTCTGGGTGACTCTGCTCATATTGACCTGCGCGACCGTCCCATTTTATGTCCTGGGTGCGGGTGTACTGCACGCAATGGGAGAGCGGCCTGAAGGAAGCGCGATGGTCCCGGCGCTGAGCAACATGTATACAAGTACGCTCGGTCCATGGTCATTATGGCTGTTCGGAATCGGTGCTTTCGCGATCCTGTACTCCAGCACCCTGGCTGCCATTGCAGCGAGGGCGAGATACATCCCGGATTACCTTATCGAACTCGGATTCACGACGCGAGATCGTTTGGACCTGCGCCGCGCGATCATCCGTTGGTACTGCCTGATTGTTCCCTTCATCGGACTGGGCCTCTATGTCGGCTTCCAGCGCCCGGTGCTGATGGTCACAATTGCGGCGTGCTACGCGGCGATAATGTTACCGGTACAGAGCGGGATTACGATCTACCTGCAAGCGAAACGCTTACCCGTGCAAGTTCAACCGAAGTGGCCCGCCCGGTACTTCCTGCGCCTCACTTTCGTGGTGCAGCTTGTTCTGGCGTGTGCAGTGATCTACTTCGTGATCCTGTGACAATGGCGCTCCGATGGGCAGCGCCCACTGTCGGGTACGAACACGCCGTGTGATCGGGCGAGATTCACCCGCGACCCGGGCAGCAGAGTAACAAGCCGCGCACGGGATTCCGCCGAAAAGAAGCCCGTATTCAGAACTTTTTTCAGAAGCGAGGCATTGGACGTGTGCCACGAACGCGACGGATAATGTGGCAATATCGACGACGTCATCAGACCTGACCTTTTCAGACCGGGTGATTGCAGACCAATTGGCTCCGAAGGAAATGAGACCATGACTAACAACCTTTTTGTTTCGCTTGCCGAACTGACGGCATCCATCGCCGACGGCGCGAAGCTCGCCATACCGAAGGACAGCTCCGGGGTGGCGATGCAGGCGTCTCGCGAACTGGTCCGCCGCGGGGTGCGCGACCTTCATCTGGTCTGCGTGCCAACCGGCGGCATCATGGCCGATATCCTGATCGGTAGCGGAGCGGTACGAACGCTGGAGACCTCCGCAATTACGCTGGGTGAATTCGGTGGCGGCCCACGCTTCGCAGCAGCGTTGCGCAGCGGCAACCTGGAAATGCGCGACGCAACCTGCCCCGCTGTGTATGCGGCCCTGCAGGCGGGCGAGAAGGGTATTCCGTTCATTCCGTTACGGGGACTGATTGGCTCGGACGTAATGAAACACCGCAAGGACTGGAAGGTCATTGATAACCCGTATGCTGCAAACGATCCGATTGCCGTCCTGCCAGCGATTTGTCCGGACGTGAGTCTGTTCCACACCCCGCTTGCCGACCGGTTTGGTAACGTGTTCGTGGGCCGCGAACGCGATCTGATCACAATGGCGCACGCCTCGGCCCGGACGCTGGTCACGGTAGAAAAGACCACTGACGAGAACCTTCTCGACGATGATTCGCGCGCAGGCGCTGTGCTGCCGGCCATTTACGTTTCGGCGATAGCGATCGCCGAACACGGTGCACGGCCACTCGCGCTTGGTGATCATTACGCAGATGATGAAACCATGCTCGCGAACTACGCCACACTGGCCCGCACGGAAGGCGGTTTTGCACAGTTCATAGCGGAATGGCTGAGCGAGGCTGCCGTCACCGCATGAAGTCACCGGATCGCACCGAATTGCTGATCACCGTGATTGCCCGTCTGCTGGAGGGCTGCCGACACGTCGCTGTCGGCGCTTCCTCGCCGATCCCGGGCTCCGGCGCGCTTCTGGCGCGCTCGCTTTCGGATGGTGCTATGCGTGTGTCGGTACTCGGATCACGTCGCAACAACTTCTTCACCAACGGTGGCGTTGAGTTGTTCGACCTTGCGGCCGAAGGCCGCATCGATGCCTTTTTTCTTGGCGGGGGGCAGATCGACGGCCACGGCAATATCAACCTCGTCGGAGTCGGCACGTATCCGCAAGTGGACGTACGCTGGCCCGGCTCGTTCGGTTCTGCGTATTTGTATTACCTCGTTCCACGCGTGATTCTGTTTCGCGAAGAACATACGCGCCGCGTCATGGTGCCGCAGGTTGACTTTGTCAGCGCGCCAGGAACCAGTGAAGGTGTGCACCGGCCGGGAGGCCCGTTTGCAATGGTCACCGGCCTGGGCTTGTTCCATTTCGATCGCGATCACGGCCGGTTCCGCCTTGAGAGTGTCCACCCGGGTCACACCGTCGAGGAAATCCGTGACAACACCGGCTTTGAGTTCGATTGCCCGGACACCGTGCCTTTTACACCGGTCCCGAGTGCAGAAACATTAACGGCGATCCGCGGCCCGATCAGGGATGAAATCGCCGAGACCTATCCCCGCTTTGCATCGCAACTGACGCCAGCCTGATTGATTCACTCAAGAGCGTGCTGTTTCGCGACAGCGCGCATGAAACGCGCCACCAGACGCATTGCCCGGAACCTCATTGGCATGTCGACCACACCAACGCGGAGTGAACCCTCACCCTGACGCCGGGTCTACTTCATGGTTGTAAAACTGTCACTTAACGACGCCCCGGAAAGGAAACGAAGCTCATGCCACGCGCTATCTGGAACAAGCAAGTTATTGCCGAAAGCACCAACTGTGAGGTAGTTGAAAACAACATCTACTTTCCACCGGAGGCATTGCGGCGGGAGTTTTTTCAGCCAAGTGACAAACACACTGTGTGCGGCTGGAAGGGAACGTCCAGCTACTACGACATCAACGTTGACGGGGATGTAAACAAGGATGCGGCCTGGTACTACCCGGAGGCGAAATCCGCCGCAAAAAACATCGAAGGTTACGTCGCCTTCTGGCGTGGAGTCACAGTGGAGGCGTGACAACGATTATCGACATCGGGCCGGGGATCGCGAAAACACTCGCATCACTTCTGCCCGAATCGCGAGACAATCTCGCCGACGATTCCTTTGCGAAACAACAGAACATTGATGACAAAGATCGCACCGAGGATTACCAGCACCCATGAACCGACCTTGTCGGCCAGTTCGTTCTGCAGAACGATGATGACAACAGCGCCGACGACCGGCCCGAGGACGGTGCCGACGCCGCCTACCAGGGTCATCAGTACCACTTCGCCCGAGGTGCCCCAAAATACGTCGGTCAGCGTCGCAAACCCGAATGTCAATGTTTTGGTTGCGCCTGCCAGACCGGCGATCGCGGAAGACAGCACGAAGGCAACGAGTTTGTACCGGTCAACATCGTAACCGAGCGAAAGTGCGCGCTCCTCGTTCTCGCGGATTGATTTCAGAACCTGACCGAACGGCGAGCGGATAATCCGGTCAATCAACCAGAACCCGCCCAGGAACACCAGGCTCACGAACACATACATGGCGCTATCGTCGCTGAGACTGATCAAGCCGAAAAGCTTGCCACGCGGTACGCCCTGCAGTCCGTCCTCCCCGCCCGTGAACGGGGCCTGAAGGCAGAAAAAATACAGCATTTGTGCCAGCGCGAGCGTAATCATCGCGAAGTAGATACCCTGGCGCCGGATCGCGAGACCACCGAACACAAGGCCGAGCAGTGCTGCCGCCCCCACGCCGAACAACAGCCCCAACTCCGGTGTCGTTGACCACGCTGTCATCGCATGACCGGTGATGTAGGCACCTGCGCCGAAATAGGCAGCGTGACCGAATGACAGCAATCCCGTGTAACCAAGCAGCAGGTTGAACGCACAAGCGAACAAAGCAAAACACAGCACCTTCATGACCAGCATCGGATAAAACAGAAACGGCGCAGCCGCCAGCAGAACGGCCAGCACAATCAGTACAGCGTGCTTACGAATGAAGGTCATGTTTCACGCCCGAACAAACCGGCCGGGCGAACCAGCAGCACCAGTGCCATGATTACGAACACTACGGTCGAAGACGCTTCGGGATAAAAGACCTTGGTCAATCCCTCTATGACGCCAAGCGCCAAACCGGTGGCAACTGCGCCCAGAATCGACCCCATGCCGCCAATCACCACCACGGCAAATACAATCACGATCAGGTTATTACCCATCAATGGCGTGATCTGGATAATCGGCGCAGCCAATACGCCGGCGAAGGCCGCCAGCCCCGCACCGAAACCGTATGTCAGCATCACCAGCAGCGGCACGTTGATGCCAAAGGCCTGAGTCAGTTTCGGGTTCTCCGTTGCCGCACGAAGGTAGGCGCCAAGACGGGTGCGCTCGATCATGAACCATGTGCCGAGACACACCCCGAGGGACGCAATCACAACCCAGCCACGGTAATTCGGCAAGGTCATGAAACCGAGATCGGTTGAACCGGACAGCAGTTCCGGCACCGGATACGGCTGGCCCGACACACCGAAGAAATACCGATAGGTACCCTCGATGATCAGGGAAACCCCGAAGGTGAGGAGCAAACCGTACAGATGGTCGAGCTTGTAGAGCCACTGCAACAGGGTCCGCTCGACCAGCATGCCGAATACCGCGACAAGCGACGGCGCAAGCACAAGACTCCACCAGTAGCCAACGCCGAAATAGGTCAGCGCAATCCAGCCGAAGTAGGCGCCCATCATATAGAGCGCGCCGTGGGCGAAGTTGACGATATTCAGCAAACCGAATATCACAGCCAGGCCAAGACTGAGGATGGCGTAAAACGATCCATTGACCAGCCCAAGCAGGAGCTGTCCCAACAGCGAATCAAGAGTAATGCCGACTTCGCTCATGTATAGACCGTCGTGCCTTTACCGATTATGTCCAACAGCTCCGGGGCCGCTTAACCGGTTTGCCCGCTCAGCAACGGGCAACGCGATTCGGACAGCGGCTGGAAGGCGTCGGCACCGGGAATCGTCTGGCGGACATGGTAATAATCCCACTCCCCTCGCGACTCGGAAGGTTTCTTGACCTGCATCAGATACATGTCGTGCAAAAGACGACCGTCTTCGCGCAGCACCATGTTCGTGCCGAACATGTCACTCTGCGGGTTATTACGCAACCATTCCATAATGACATCTGCATTGTCGGTTCCGGTCGCCCGTACCGCGTTGGTATACATCATCACGGTCGAATAGACGCCGGCATTAATCATGGTCGGCATCTTGCCCATGCGGTCAAAGAAACGCTTGCTCCAGGCACGCGTTTCTTCATTCAGGTCCCAGTACCAGCCCGAAGTCACATACATGCCCTGCGTCACTGGAAGACCAAGGCTGTGAATGTCGGTAATGAACACCAGCAAGCCGGCGAGGTTCTGTGTTTTCGTCAGGCCAAATTCGTTTGCCGCCTTGATCGAGTTGATCGTGTCCCCACCGGCATTCGCCAGACCGATAATCTTGGCTTTGGAGTTTTGCGCCTGCAGCAGGAACGAGGAGAAATCGGATGCGCTGAGCGGATGACGAACCGCACCAACCACGGTTCCACCGGCTTTCTTGACGACATTGGCCGTATCGGCCTCGAGCGAGTGGCCGAAAGCATAATCAGATGTCAGGAAAAACCAGGTATCACCCCCCTGTTTCACCACCGCCGTGCCGGTGCCGTTCGCCAGAGCGTAAGTGTCGTAGGCATGGTGGATGGTATAAGCGGTACAGTCTTCGTTGGTCAGTCGGGTGGACGCCGCACCGGTATTCATCATGATCTTCTTCTTCTCCGCCACCACCTTGGCGGTCGCCAGGGCAACCGCCGAATTGAGCGCATCGGTAACCATGTCAACACCGTCGCGATCGATCCATTCCCTGACTTTCTGGGCTGCAATGTCCGCCTTGTTTTGATGGTCAACCGATACGATCTTGACTTTGTACCCGGCAACTTCGCCACCAAGATCTTCTACAGCCAGCTCGGCTGCAACAATGGAACCTTGACCACCAATATCGGAGTACAGGCCGGACAAGTCCGTGAGCACACCAATCTTGATCTCGCCATCGGTTACCTTCTCGTCGACATCGTTGCTCTTTGAACAACCGGAAATCGCGATCACTGTGCTTGCGATCAAACCAAACATTATTCTTTTCATCATCTTCCCCCGTTTATATCGCGGATTCGCTACGTTTCGAATCCGCTCAGACCCCAAGATATTCATGCAACATGTCCATCCGCTGTTCCAGCTCCCCTTGCAGCACCGTCTCAACGATGGTGCCACGCTCAACCAGATAATGACGATCAGCGAGTTTTGCAGCAAACCGGAAATTCTGCTCCACCATGACGATGGTGTACCCCTTGCTCTTCAGGCTGGCAACCGAGCGTCCCAGAACTTTCACCAGTGCCGGTGCAAGTCCCTCGGTGATTTCATCAAGCAACAGCAGTTCTGCGCCGGTGCGCAGTATGCGCGCCAGAGCCAGCATCTGCTGCTCGCCTCCAGACAGGCGGCTGCCCGGACTACGCCGCCTTTCGTAGAGGTTGGGGAACATTTCGTATATTTCCTCAACGCTCATCCCCGCGGGCCCGACACGCGGCGGCAACAAAAGGTTTTCTTCCGCACTAAGACTCGAAAAGATACCCCGCTCCTCAGGGCAGTAGCCGATTCCGAGCCGCGCGATACGGTGCGGCGCCATTGAGATCACTTCGGTGCCGTTGATCGTGATGGATCCGGCGCGCCGGTCCGTTAACCCGACAATTGCACGCAACGCCGTGGTGCGCCCGGCACCGTTACGGCCAAGCAGAGTCACCAGTTCACCGCGTCCGACCTCGAAGTTCATTCCGTGCAGAACATGCGACTCGCCATACCAGGCATTGAGATCGCGAACAGTGAGCATTGAAGCGGCAACCGGCTCAGTCATCAGCAACACCAACGTAGGCTTCCAGCACTTGCGGGTTGCGCGATACCTCCTGATAACTGCCCTCAGCAAGTACTTCACCGCGCTGCAAGACCGTTATCGTGTCACACAGGTCTTCCACAACACTGAGGTTGTGCTCAACCATCAGAACAGTGCGGCCCTCGGAAAATTTCTTGATCAGTGCGACGACACGACCCACATCTTCGTGCGCCATTCCCTGTGTCGGTTCGTCAAGAAGCATCAATTCCGGTTCCAGCGCCAGCGTGGTCGCGAGTTCCAGCGCACGTTTACGCCCATAGGGTAGTTCAACGGCATTCACGTGCGCATGCTCCGTAAGCTCGACACTGGCCAGTATTTGCATCACCTTGTCATGCAAATGGTCCAACGCTCGTTCGGAACGCCAAAACTGAAAAGACCCCCCAATTTTTCTTTGCAGGGCAATGCGCACGTTCTCGACTACCGTCATATGCGGGAAAGTCGAGGATATCTGGAATGACCGCACCAGACCGCGCCGCGCCACCCTCGCCGGCCGCTCGCCGGTAATGTCCTCACCCTTGTAAAGGATGGTGCCCGAAGACGGCAACAGAAACTTTGTCAGCATGTTGAACATCGTGGTCTTGCCAGCCCCATTGGGACCAATGAGCCCATGAATGCTGCCCTTGCGAACCTTGAGATCGACACCCTGCACTGCCACGAAACCACTGAACTCCCGGGTAAGGCCGCGGGTTTCGAGAATGTTCTCAGCGCTCATACCCGCCCTTCGCAGCCCGCTGGGCAAGACCTGCCGCCGATTGCGCCGTTGAAGCAGATGGCGTTGTGTTGGCCAGCATGCGTGCCGACAAACACGGCATCCTCCAAACCGGATCCATCACGGCGGACAGCAATCTCATTCAGCATCCAGTAAATTGCTCTGCTCGCCGGAATCCCGGGTCATTGGCGGTTGTGATCTATCCGACCAATCAGTAACGATCAGGCCATGTGCCGTGAGGAGCGGCGGCTCGACAATGGCAGCGTTTTCACCGTCACGGGTTTCGCCACCCACGTTGGCGACCAACGCATCGGAAACAACGGGCACGGAATCGATGGTGTTGACGATACCGGGCACGGTGCCCAACGGATCTGAGCCAGACGGCAACGAGGAATGTTCAGTGCCGGCATTCTCGCCCGCGGTTGGTGTTTTCGGTGAAGCTTGATCATCTGATACCGCTTCGACCGGAACGGCATCTACCGGCGCCGCCTGGACTTTCAGGTCCTGCCGCCGCAATTCGTCTTCAAAAGATTCCAGCAACCGGGCTGCCTCATCACCCAGTTCGCCCGACTCCATGATTTCACCAGACAACTCGTCATCAATCCCGCCGTCCAGCGCGTCCGGATCGATGGAAGATTCGGGAGCGAAATCGCCCTCATCAGCGGCGTCATCCGGATTGTTCTCGCGCACCGCACGCTCTCTTTCCTGCAAGGCCTGGATCCGCGTATCGAGGTCGACATAATAGTCTTGCAGGCGTTTGCGTCCTTCCTGCTGCTCACGCTGCATCTCTTCCATAAGGCCACGCAACACCGCGGTGTCCCGCTGCGTTGTTTCGAGATCACGCAACATGCGCAACATCGGGCCGGAGTCGATCGCTGCGCGAACTTCCTCGCCCTCGCGATACAGGTCCGCCAGTTGCGTACGCATCTGATCGAGGTCCTGATCCGTTTGCTGAGACCTGAGTTCCAGTTCGGAGGTACGGCTGTTTGTTTGCGCCAGTTCCGCCTGCTGTTGCCGATCCGATGCAACGACGAGGCCTTCAATCGCACTAAGCCGCAGATTCAGTGCATCAAACGTTTTCAGGTTGCGTTCGACAATACTCCGTTGCTCTTCACGCGCGTCTACCAGATTCGACAAAAACTCTGTCGCTATCGCGAATGCCTGGTCTGCCTGGGCAGATGCGGCGTCTGCCCGGACTCTGACCTCCGCCAACTCGGCTTGCAGCAAGCGAACCGACTCTTGTGTTTCGAGCGCTGCGGCATCAGCCCGCGACGATGCCGCGTCGGCACGGGCGCGGTCCGCCTCAAGTTGCTCGCGCAGTTGCGCAATGTCGCGCTTCTGATCGCGAATCTCCGCCGCCCGAACCTGCTCCGGAGACGGTTCCGGCTCCGGAGCAGCTTCAACCACCACCACTTGCGCCGGTGCCGTATTCGATTCTCCAAGAGATCGATTGCTAACCCCCGGCGCACAGCCGGCAAGTACGACTGTACCCGCCAGCAAAGCGGCAACGAAGCGTCTGGCAATATCTGCAACGCACAGTGGTTTCATCCAAACCCGCTCGCCCGTTGCCAGCCGGCTCCGGACCGGCAACAGCAGACGTTGCATCGATCGCTGCAGTATCGAATGAATCCGCATCCGCGTTTCAGTAAACAATGTCTGCACGGCGGTTCAAACGCCAGCTTTCCTCATCGCGGCCGAAAGCGACCGGTTTTTCCGAACCGAAACTGACCGTGGCAATGCGATTGCCATCCACACCAAGCAGTTCAAGCGCTCGCTTGATCGCTTCGGCCCGTCGTTGGCCCAGAGCGATGTTGTACTCCCGGCTGCCACGTTCGTCGCAATTACCCTGGACTTCGGCTTTCAATCCGGGGTTCGCTTTCAAGAATTCGGCGTGTGCAACGATGACCGGTTCAAACCGGCTGTCAAAACCGGTTTGGTCATAACCGAAATAGATGCTGAATTCGGCAGGCTTTCCGTACAGGTCCACGTCATCACCACCCGACCGCGATGAATCCGGCGCCGTGTCCTGCATTGCATCGGCGGACGAGCGCGAGGTGTCCGCCCGGTCTGAATAGTCGGCCTGATCGTCCCCCGAAGAAGTCCGGTCTGATTCCGCTCCGCTTTCTGAAGCGTCGGCCTGCCCGGTCGAATAATCCAGCTGCGACTCCTCGTCGCGCATGCGATCAAGTTCTGACTCGGTGGCCGCAAGTTCGCTCCGCAGGCGTTCAATCTCTGGATCGGCTTCGCTCCCGGAGGTGTCCTCGATTTCGTAGCGCTGCTCCGGAAACACTGCCACCCCTTCAACTGGCTCGGACTGCTGCGTGGCCCCGGTCGTAACACCGTCAGGAGTCGCTTCGGTTTGTTCCATCGATTCTGTGGGGTCGGCCAGCACTTCCATTTCAGCTGGTACAACTGCACGCTCCAGCCCTGCATCCGCTGCATCCGTTGCATCATCTGCATCGGTGCTTTCCGGTGCAGCATCCACTTGCTGTTGCCCCGGTGTCGACTCGTCGGTCGTTGTCGTCGCGCGACTCGCTCCGGAATTCGTGCTCGTGCTCGAGCAAGCTGCGAGGCCGCCGGCAAGGATCAGGGCCAGCAACAGACCCGAATAACGACTGAATGAATAAGACATAAACTTTACCTTCCCAAAATAGCACCCCCGGATATCGGGAATACAGGTAACTCAAAACCTCGCACAAACGATCGTTCATTCATGCGCGTTATATCCACTTGTGGCAACGATGTATTGTCGAAGATCACAGGCTATAAGTCGACGACCCCATACTAACCATTATGGATGCCGATGCGGGCGCCGCAGCTCGAATGCCAGCTACGCGAATCCGGAGCCGACCCACCACCTGGATCAGCGCAACCACCCCTGACAAGCGCATAGTTGCGTATTTTAACGCTGTGCCAGCGGATGTCACTGAGCAAACAGCATCGCTCGCTGGCCCGACACTACGGCAGCAGATAGAATCTATCGATGACCGCCCCCAACCAGATGATCAAGTTCGCCCTGAGAATCCGCACACGCAGCGGTCTTCCAGTGGACAACCTTCTCGTTCAGGCACGCGATCGCAGCGAAGCGGAAAGGCGTATCACGCAAATGTACCCGCACTGCGAAATTCTCGAGTGCAAAGAGATTCACCCCGCCGTTCGCGAGGACGATATGAATTTCGAAAGTATTATTTCAATGATTTCACGCACGCCGGATGACAAGACTTAGCGTGCGCTCCGATCGACGCACCACCGCAGGGCCGGGAGCGTCCTGAGAGAATACCTGGCGCCTGCCGGCTTCCCTGTCCCGGGCCTGTTATTCGCTGGTTTCTACATCCACCCCATCACGGCTTTCAATAAACCCGGTTGCGATCAATTCACGCATCAGAGCGTCGTAATCAGCAGCGCCGCGACTGCTA
Organism: Burkholderiales bacterium; assembly: GCA_035528435.1. Classification (GTDB taxonomy): domain Bacteria; phylum Pseudomonadota; class Gammaproteobacteria; order Burkholderiales; family Eutrophovitaceae; genus SG8-40. Next base: position 41,123 of record DATKYN010000216.1, on the reverse strand, counting down.
GGGGCATGTGAGAATACATCGCGCTCGGATGCAGGGCTTTCCGCCACGGCGACGTTCTCCGAAATCCTTGTTGAGCAGATTTCATCTCCGTAGCGACTCTTGAGTGAGCTGAAAATCTCATGCGACATCTTGCGGCGCGAGTCGAAACGCGTCACCACGTAACGGCGCATTACCCGCCTCTTGAGGATGTGTTCCAGCGCCTTGAGCGTCTTCTCGACCGCAATGACGCCGTGCACCGCCAGATAATCGGTGGAGACCGGGATCAGCACGCGATCAGAAGCGAATATTGCCGACAAGCTCAGTATCCCGAGCATCGGACAACAGTCAATCAGGATCGGGCGTCCGGTATTCAGATTCTCCTTGACGATCCCCAGGTTGAGCCGATTCAGCACATTGGGCCCCTTGCCGAACTTGGTGTCGACCTTGGAGAGCTCGAAATGCGCCGGAATGACCAGCCAGCCACCATGTGTCGGACGGATCAGTTGTGTGAGCGGTTTGACCTGATCGAAGAAACTGAAGACCGAATCTTCAGGGTTGTCGACACGCGCTCCGCAGACATAGGACAGGTGCGCCTGCGGGTCAAGGTCGATGGACAATGGATTGTAGCCGCTCCGGGCAAGCGCGGCGGAGAGATTGAGTGACGTCGTCGTTTTGCCGACGCCGCCTTTCTGATTGAATATCGCGATCTTCGCCATCAGGCGCTACCGGCCAGGGCCTTTCGGTCGTGCGAGGTGTTCCTCGGAACGGTCATCCGAATGTTGGTCTTCATGTCTCCCCGGGGCTTAGCCTGCAGTTGCATCGGTATCGGAATCGCGCGCCCAGTCACGTGCGCGATCTACTGCGCGGTGCCAGGTCTCCTTCAACCCGTCGACCTGCGCTGCCGCCATTTCCGGTTCAAAGCGCCGATCCAGCTGCCAGTGCTGCTCAAGCATGCGAACATCAGGCCAGAACCCCACAGCCAATCCGGCCAAAGAAGCGGCCCCGAGCGCGGTGCTCTCGTAGTTCCTGGGCCTTAGCACGGGCACACCCAGCATATCGGCCTGAAATTGCAGGAGCAGATCACTTTGACTGGCTCCGCCATCCACACGCAGTTCCGTCACATTAATCCCCGAATCGGCCTGCATCGCTTGCAAAATGTCGGCCGTCTGAAACGCGATCGATTCGATTGCGGCACGCGCCAGGTGGCCGGCACGGCTACCGCCGGTCAGGCCAATGACGGTACCGCGGGCCAGGGGATCCCAATGCGGTGCGCCCAGCCCTGCAAAGGCCGGCACGAAATACACGCCGCCGTTATCCTCAACGCTGGCAGCGAGTGTATTGACATCGCTCGAGGACTTTATCAACCCGAGGCCGTCGCGCAACCACTGCACGACGGCACCACCCACGAATACACTTCCTTCAAGCGCGTAATCGATACGTTCGCCGATTTTCCAGGCCACCGTGGTCAACAACCTGGAGCTGGATGCAATCGGCCGGTCACCCGTTTGCATCAACATGAAACAGCCGGTGCCGTAAGTGTTCTTCACCATTCCACTCCGTACACACTGCTGCCCGAACAACGCCGCCTGCTGATCGCCCGCAACACCGCCAATCGGTATCGCCGCTCCCAGCACTGCCGGGTCGGATTCAGCGCAGATACCCGCTGAGTCGACCACCTGCGGCAAGACAGACCTGGGAATACCCAACAATTGCAACAATGCGTCGTCCCAGTCACACGTATGGATATTGAACAGCAGCGTGCGCGAGGCATTGGTCACGTCAGTAGCGTGCACCCTTCCACCCGTCAGATTCCAGATGAGCCAGGTATCCACGGTTCCAAATGCAAGCTGACCGGCATCGGCACGCGCACGAGCGCCTTCCACATGATCAAGCATCCATGCCAGTTTGGTGGCAGAGAAATAGGGATCGATGAGCAAACCGGTGCGGCTCGCCACGATCTCTTCAGCTCCCTGTTCCCGCAAACGGTCGCAAGCGCTCGCCGTCCGCCGGTCTTGCCAGACAATTGCGTTGTGAAGTGGTTCTCCCGTCGTGCGGTCCCATAGGAGCGTCGTTTCACGCTGGTTGGAAATGCCAATCGCCGCGACGTCGGCCGGTTCCACACCGGCGGCATCCAGTGCCGCACGCGCCGTTTCCAGTTGCGTCGACCATATCTGTCGCGGATCCTGCTCAACCCATCCCGCGCGCGGATAGATCATCGTCATCTCCCGCTGCGCAACACCAGCCACTCGTGCCGCTTCGTCGAAGACCATTGCCCGCGAACTGGTCGTACCCTGATCAAGTGCGAGCAGGACCTTCATTGACATGCAAACGCCTGTGCTAGAGTGCGCCGCGATTTATCCTGGGCAGGTGCGCCGATGGATGCTCGATTCGAGCGCACAAGCAAAGTGTGCAAAGAGGCAAAGGCACGATGGGACATGAGATTATTCTTTCCGCGTGCGAGTCGATGAGAACGCCAGGCCGAATTGTTCCGAAGGCAATACTGCGCATTGTAGCCAATGACGCCAGAAGAGGAATGTCCGCCTTGCAGTACCTTGATCCCGTCACCTGCCCGACCGTGCGAAGCCGGGCTGAGAAGTCGCCGTCAAGCAACACACAGGCACGGCGTACGGCAATGCAAACGGGCGCTCGAAAACCCACCGGGTTAAGTCCTGATGCGCGGATGGTGCGACCGCAACGGCGCAAGATCGAAAATTGAACCCGAACGTACAGTCAATGCGATCATGAATGTTTACAGGAGAAATCAGCCATCACACAGGATCACAATACCCGCCGGGGCATCGCGCTTATTGTGGCGGCAGTGTTCATGTTTTCGTCCATGGACACACTCGCCAAATTCATGCTGCGTGCGGACTATCCGATTGGCGCACTGATCTGGGCCCGCTATGCGGTGCACCTCGTCGTAACGTTGGTTCTGCTGTGGCCAAGAATGGGCAGCAAGCTGTTTCGCGCCACGCGGCCCGGGTTGCAACTCACGCGCGGGCTGCTTCTGGTTGCCAGCACCCTGTGCTTCTACTCGGCGTTACGTTACCTGCCATTGGCGGAAGCAGCCGCGATCAGCTTTGTCGGCCCGGTGATGACGACACTGCTGGCCGGATGGCTGTTACATGAACGGGCAAGCACAAAGCAATGGGCCGCAGTGTTGCTGGGCTTTGCCGGTGTCCTGATCATCATCCGGCCCGGTGGCGCACTGTTTACGCCCGCCGCAATCTTTCCGCTGTTGACTGCGCTCCTGTTCAGCATCTACCAGATCGTCACGCGTCGCATGTCGGGGCACGACCACGCCTATACAACATTGTTCTACACGGCACTGGTCGGCGGCGTGGTGACCTCCGTCGTTTTGCCACTGAGCTGGCAAACGCCGACAGCGGGACAGGCGGCTACGATGATCGGCATGGGCGTGCTCGGAGGGTATGGCCACTACCTGCTTATTCGCGCCGTCGAACACGCGTCACCGGCAACACTGGCACCATTTTCCTATTCGCAGCTTGTGTGGTCAACCATACTTGGATACATCGCGTTCCGGGACTTTCCGGATGCCGGATCGTTCATCGGCATGGCAGTAGTCGTACTTGCCGGACTACTTGCTTTAAACTGGAAACAGATAAGAACGCCTTTTGGCGCTGCCCGTGGCGGCACCAGGAAGGGAGGCGGCCAATAACTTGCTAATCCGGATTTTTTCCCGCTCAACACTTTCCGTGTCAAACAGCTCCGAGTAAACGAACAAAATGTCCCACCCCCAACCTGCCAACCGGACGCAGTACCCACATTTTCAGACGATCCCGACGCGCTGGATGGATAACGACGTCTACGCGCACGTAAACAATGTTGTCTACTATTCGTTCTTCGATACGGCCGTCAATCAGTACCTTATCGAGCAAGGTGTTCTGAACATCACCTCCAGCCACATCATCGGCCTGGTGGTTGAGACGAAGTGCAACTACTTTTCACCGGTCACATTTCCCGATGTTGTGCATGCCGGCCTGGCCGTGGAAAAGCTTGGCACCAGCAGCGTGAGGTATGGAATCGGCCTGTTTTGTAATGACGATGACGCCGCTGCGGCGCAAGGCCATTTCGTGCATGTTTATGTCGACCGGACAAGCAGAAAGGCCGTCGCCGTTCCGGCCGACATGCGCGCCGCGCTGGAACGCATCCGCGCCTGAAACCAGCCGGGCAGCGAAATAATGATAATCCTGACCTCCGCTGCCGTCAGCGGACGGTAGAATCGGTCGGCAGCGCCTTTTTTATCGCTGCACGCCATAGCCGCGGTCACTCACCGTTTCGCATGGCGGCATTCATACGCCCGCCGAAAAACCGGCGCCAAATCTGGAGTGGCACGATGACACCAAGTCGCATACGCATACTTAAATTCTGGCCAGCCTTGCTGCTTGCGATCGCCTTGCCGACGAGCGCGGCATCACCCGCAGCCGGGCCCTCTGCCTGGACTGGCGACCTTGGCCCAATTGCCGAAAGTGACTGGAATCGATCGCGCGCCGCACACCTGCTTGAGCGGGCTGGCTTCGGTGGTACGCCCGAAGAAATCGACAAGCTTGCGGCCATGACGGCGGACGAAGCGGTTCGTCACCTGGTCTTTCACAAGGAAATCCCCAACCCGCTGCCTGATTTCGACCACTCGGGTGTTCATGATCCCGGCATCGAGCCGTTTCCGCCGTCGCGCCCGGCGGCGACCAATCTTGCGAGGGATACGGGCGAAGCCATTGGCGTCAAGGTCAAGCCTAGTGGCAACCGGCGAATGCAGCCTGTTGTTGACCGGTTTTTCTACTGGCTGCGCGCGAGCATGCTCGAGTCGCACCGGGTCGCGTACTGGTGGGGCCAGCGCATGCTCACGACCAACCGCCCGCTCGAAGAGAAGATGGCCCTGTTCTGGCATGGTCATTTCGCCACCAGTGAAGACAAGGTACGCGACTACCGCAAACTGCTCGGACAAAACGAGCTGTTTCGCGAACAGGGTACGGGGAACTTCCGCGACCTTCTGATCAGCGTGTCGCAGGACCCGGCCATGCTCGCGTTTCTTGACGCAGGGGTAAACGTAAAAGGATCTCCAAACGAGAATTTCGCGCGCGAGATCATGGAGCTGTTCACCATGGGCGTGGGCCACTACAGCGAGAACGATATCCGCGAAGCGGCCCGCGCATTCACCGGCTGGAACTTTGTTGATCTGACCTTTGTAATCAACGAAAACAAGCACGACGAAACCGTCAAGACCGTACTTGGCCAATCCGGCAGCTTCGATGGTGTCGAGGTTATCGACATCATTCTCGCCCAGCCAGTGACGGCGGACTACATCGCCGGCAAGATCTATCGCTATTTCGTGCGCGAGGACCTGTCGGCGCAACTCCAGACCAGACTGGGTGACGTGCTGCGGGACGCCGATTACGATCTGGCGCCGTTTCTGTACACGATGTTTATGTCACGTGATTTCTACAGCCCGGCATCGGTGGCGACACGCATCAAGCCGCCGGTTGAACTGGTGGTCTCGACCTACAAGAAAATGGGTCTGACAGAATTGCCCGGCGTCCCGGATTTCAATATCGCGACGGAGACACTGGGACAGCGATTGCTGTTTCCGCCCACGGTCGCCGGATGGGCTCAGGGAAAGAGCTGGATTACGCCAGGGCTGTTACTGGCGCGCGGCAATTTCGTCTATGACACCGTCTTTCCCGACATCAATTTCATTCCGCCGGACAGGCATCCGACGGACAATTATCAGATCAGCACCGTCGCTGACCGCCTTGCGGAAGGCGCCGATGTTTCCACGGCTACCCAACCACCGGGGCGCGACATGACATCCATGTCGAACAGCATGGTCGACCGTGACGAGGCTTTCAACACACGACTGGGCAGTTATCGCGGCTGGAGAATGGCAATTGAAAAAGTCAAACCGATTCCACGTACAACTGCACAAGTAGATTTGACCAGCATGATCCAGAGTGCCGGTTGCGCGACGGCACAACAGGCAGTGGATTATCTCGCCGGGCGTTTTCTGTCGGTGCCGCTGGACGAGGGCACCCGCGGAGCACTGACCGCGTATCTTGAGAATGAAATTGGCGGTAGCGATCTGGCGCCGGCGGAAACCTATCTGGAAGAACCGTTGCGGGCGACGCTGCACCTGATTCTTTCGCTGCCCGACTACCAGCTTGGGTAAAGGAGGACACATGAAACCCCTGAACAAACAACTCTTGTCAACGCGCAGACGCAATCTACTCAAAGCCGGTGGCTACGGCCTTACGCTCGGAGCGGCGCAGATGAGCGGCATCGCTCCTGTGTTTTCCAGCGCCGGCGCAGCGAACAGGCAAACCGGCAAAGGCAAGATTTTCGTAGTACTCGAACTCTCCGGCGGCAACGACGGGCTGAACACGCTCGTGCCCTACGGCGACGACGCCTATTACCGGCACCGCCCCGAGCTGAGCATCCGCGAGAACAAACTGCGAAAAATTGACGACCACTTCGGCTTCAATCCCGACATGGCAGGGTTTGAGCGTTTGTACAAGGATGGCAAGATGGCCGTGTTCCACGGCTGCGGTTACGATCAACCGTCTTTTTCGCACTTTACGTCAATCGCGTACTGGCACACGGCGGCGCCGAACAGCGGTGAGCAACTGGGGTGGGTTGGACGCCTAGCCGACGCAATTGATCCGGCCGCAACACCGGGCTTCATCGTCAACATCGACGAGGCACAGTCGCTCGCGGTAGTTGCCCGCGACCATGTTCCCGTGGTGTTCGACGATCCACGGCAATTCGGACGCAAGGGACTGTTTCAGGAACGCGCGCTGCTGGATCAAAGCAGACAACCGTCAGACAACATGAATGATGCGCAACGCTATTTGATGGACATATCCCGCAGTGCGCAGCAGGCGTCGGAACAAGTGCGCGAAGCCTGCGCCGCCTACAGGACACCGGTCGACTACGGGATCGTGTCGCTCGATCTTCGCAACGTTGCGGCCCTGATCGACGCAGGCATGGATACGCGGCTGTACTACACCTCGTTCCGCCACAACGCATTCGACACGCACGTACAGCAGCCGAATCTGCACCAGCGCCTGCTGACCTACTTTTCCGACGCAGTCTCGGGTTTTTTCCAGGATATGGAACGTATCGGGCGGGCTGACGACGTAGTCATGCTGGTATTTTCCGAGTTTGGACGACGCGTCGCAGAGAACACCAATCTTGGCACCGATCACGGCACCGCCAATCACATGTACATGATCGGCAATCCCGTACGTGGCGGACATTACGGCGAGCTGCCGAGCCTGACCGAACTCGACGAAGGCGAGAACCTGATCCACACCACCGATTTTCGCCGTGTCTACGCCACCGCAATCGAAGGCTGGCTGGGACATACCGACACCGAAGCCATGTTGCGCGGGAAGTTCGAACCGTTCCCGGTGTTTGGCTAGTGATTGGCCGGGAAATCCGGTGTTTCAAAACACACTCAGCGCGGAGTACGCGAAGGACACCGAGAAAAACCGGCGCCTGAAAAAGCACGTTCGACGTCAGTAAGGAAACGCGGGATTCCCAGCGAAGCGATGCGATTCATTAATTCTATTGGCGGTAACGCTTCCCGACCTGGTCATTAGATTCTCAGGCATCACGCTTCGTTAACCACGTACGCAGCGACGAGAGCGGTGATGTACTTTGAAAAACAATGCGTCAGCCGCCTGGCCCGCCACCGTTAACGTAGACCACCTGACCCGTCATGTAGCTGGCAGCATCTGATACCAGGAACGCCACGGCTTCGGCGATTTCCGCCGGTTCTCCCGCGCGGCGCAGCGGTACCGAAGAGGTGAACGCACGTGCCTTGTCAGAATCGAGACCATCGAGCGCTTCCGCCAGCATGTCGGTGCGTATCGGACCGGGGGCAACCGCATTGACGCGAATACCGTTCGGGCCTTCCTCCTTCGACAGGATGCGCGTCATGGTATCGAGTGCGCTCTTGGACACGGTATACGCGCCATAACCGGCGGGAAATCGTTGCGTGACATTCGAGGATATGTTGACGATATTGCCTCGGCCTTGCTCGCGCATGGTTGGCAACGCTGCCTGCACCAAATGAAACGGTCCGTATAGATTGGTACGGATGATCCGGTCCCATTCCGCAGCCGGTGTATCGGCAATCGTCACGCCCGGAAGATGGGTCCCGGCATTGTTCACCAGCACATCGATCCGGCCCCAGGCATCGATCGTTGCCCGCACGATTTTCGACGCGGCTTCGGCCTCGGCGGCGTCGGCCTGCACCGCCCGCGCTTCTCCACCCGCTGACGTCACCGCAGATACGACTTCGTCGGCCCCGGCCTTGTTTTTGAGATAGCTGAACATCACCCGATAACCGCGAGCGGCCAGCACTTCGACAATGGCCCGGCCGATCCCGCGTGATCCACCCGTGACCAGCGCTGTTTTGCCGTCAGGCATTTTTCCGTCAGGCATTTTTCCGTCAACCATTCTTCCGTCAACCATGGATGATGATCCCGCGCATAACGTCCACTCCGTTCAATCGGATCGCTTCAGGCGGCCAAAGAATGGATACTGCGGATCGGTGAATCCCGGTGACGAAGGATGGCCGGGACTGACCAGCGAATCGATGAAGTCTTCATCGTCCTCGTCGAGCCGGTAATCCAGCGCGCCGTAATATTCCTCCCACTGCTCCAGGGTGCGTGGTCCGCCAATGACGCTGTCGATAATGCGGTTTTCCAGCACCCAAGCGAAAGCGAACTGTCCCGGTGTGATGCCCTTCTTCCTGGCATGCTCGACAAATTTTTGCGCAATCACGAGCGACTCTTCGCGAAATTCCGTCTCCATCATGCGTTTGTCCTTGCGCCCCGCTCGTGTATCTGCCGGCGGTGCCTCGCCCGGTTTGTACTTTCCCGTCAGCACACCGCGCGCAATCGGGCTGTAAGGAACGACACCGATGCCATAGTTGTTGCAAGCCGGCAGAATTTCCACTTCCGGTTGTCTGTTCATCGCATTGTAGTAAGGCTGGCAGACGACAGGCTGCGGCACGCCGGTTTCACGGCACAGGCGTATCACTTCCGCAATTCGCCACCCGCGAAAATTGGAAATGCCGAAGTAACGAATCTTGCCGGACCGGATCAGATCCCCGACCGTCTCGATGGCCTCCTCGATTCCACGGTCCTCGAAATCCCGGTGGAGGTAGAAAATGTCCATGTAGTCGGTGTTCAAACGCTGCAGGCTGTTGTTGCACGCTTGTGTCAGCCATTTGCGTGACAGACCCATTTCATTGGGCGATTCGCTCAGAGGGTTTCCGGCCTTGCTCGCCAGGACCCAGTAGTCGCGTTCCGAAGCGATGAGTTTGCCAACGATGCGTTCTGATTCACCTTTGGCGTAGGGATCGGCGGTGTCGATAAAGTTGACGCCCGCCTTACGCGCCGATTCAACGATGCGTCCGGCTTCTTTTATGTCGGTCCGGTCGCCGAACATCATGGTGCCAATGCAAAGTGGCGACACCTTGAGGCTGCTTTTACCCAAATACCTGTATTCCATGGTCCCTATCCCCTGCGAAGCAAGACGTCGATAATGCCGTAACAGCGAAGCGCGTACAAATCAGCATTCGTGAGATTCATGGGCCCGCGGCAGTGGCCATCCGGTAAGATTGGGCGCCACGCAACCAGAAAACGACTGAGCGATGAGCACTCCCATTCCCGAGAACATGCGCGCGATCGAAATCACGCAGCCCGGCGCACCCGATGTCTTGCGAGCCGTTAGCCGTCCCGTGCCGGAACCGGCACCTGGGGAAGTGCTGATAAGGGTCAGTGCCGCCGGGGTCAACCGCCCCGACGTTATGCAACGCCTCGGCATGTATCCACCGCCGCCCGGTGCACCCGACATTCCCGGGCTTGAGGTCGCGGGCACCATCGTCAAACTCGGCAGCGACACCTCGCGATGGAAAACAGGTGAGCGTGTTTGCGCCCTGGTCGCGGGGGGTGGCTATGCCGAGTACGTTACGGCGCCGTGGCAACAGTGCCTGCCCGTCCCGGCTGGCCTGTCGATGATCGAAGCCGCCGCCTTGCCAGAGACGTTCTTCACTGTGTGGGCCAATGTATTCGAACGCGGCGCGCTCGCACCGGGCGAAACGCTACTGGTTCAGGGTGGTTCCAGCGGCATCGGCGTGACGGCGATTCAGCTAGCGCGCGCTTTTGGAAACCGCGTACTCGTTACCGCCGGCTCCGCGGAGAAATGCCGGGAATGTGAACGCCTCGGTGCCGAACGTGCAATCAATTACAAAAGTGAGGACTTTGTCGGCGTGGTCAAGGAAATCACCAACGGCCAGGGTGTAGACGTTATTCTGGACATGGTCGCCGGCGATTACGTGCCGCGTGAACTGCAGTGCCTCGCTGACGACGGCCGGCTGGTGATCATCGCCTTCCTCGGCGGGACGAAAGCCCAACTGAACATGACCGACATCCTGCTACGGCGCCTGACCATCACGGGTTCAACCTTGCGTCCGCGCCCCGTTGCGTTCAAGGCAAAGCTGGCGGAAACCCTTGAGAAGAAAGTTTGGCCGCTGATTGCAAGTGGAAAAATCAGGCCTGTGATTCACAGCCGCTTTACGCTGGCAGACGCGTGTGAGGCCCACACATTGATGGAAACCAGTGCCCACGTCGGCAAGCTGATGCTCGAAGTCAGTCCTGATTAGTCTCGGCGTTTGTGACGTCTTCGCCGCGGTCGCTATCCGGCAGCGGCGTCGGTGCCTGGCGGCGCAACCGATGCAACGCTTTCTGCGCACCGACGGTGCCGGCATAGTGGACGTTCTTGTCCATTTCTTCGAGATACAGATTCTGACCGCCGAAATGATCCTCCGCGTACCGGTAAACGCCCCCCAGCACATCGTCCAGCCGTGACATAGCCGTGCGATAAAATTCCGGCGTATTCGATACCAGCTCTTCGGGAGACGAGATCGCATTATCCCCGGCCGTATGCCTGGTTCCAGGCTTTGCCAGCCCTCCGGCAACGAACTCGGGAAACAGGCGATCACGGCACTTTTCCAGGTAACACCGATCTGACATCTGCGCAATGATGTCGGCAGTACCCAGCAAGCTGCCGAGCAGACGGAAGATACTTGCAGGGATTCTGATTTCGTCTATCGGTTTTTCATAGCCCGTGAAATGGAGGATTTCACCGGCTATGGAAGCAAGATCGTCCATGCCGATCAGGGACATGTAATCCTCGATAAACTTGCCACCCCGCGAGACGTGGGTCAGGGTATATTCGGCGCCGTTCTGATGGCGTGTATCCTTGTTATGGCGGATATAACCAATATCGTGGAGCAGCGCCGCGACGATTCCAAATTCAAACAGGCGAGGGCCAATCGCTTCATCACCGTCACCCGAAAGTTCGTACCCATCCATCAGACGGGCCATTGCCAGCGTGACGTCCAGGGTGTGCTGCAGATTGTGGTACTCGGTATCGCAGGCCCTGTATCCAGGGTACTTGCCCTCGTACATACGCGCGACATCGGCGAACGCCCGATCGAGTGTGTCGGTTGCATTGCCCGGATAGCGTTTCTCGAAAATGTGGGCAACCGCACGGCTGACCGAGGCGACGTCGGTCGTGTCGATCGAGTTGGTGACATCGAAGTTGTTGCGACGAATTTCCATACGTTCCCGGCTGTGCCGCCCGGCAGCATTAGTTGCGGCCGTCGCGGTGATTGATTGGCGCCGGTTGCACCCGGCAAACATTGACACCAAAGCACAAGCAATGCCCGCCAGTAACGCACCGAAAAGCCCCGGCCATGCTGAAAGAGGGCCTGGATAGGAAAAAATATGGAAACGTAGGATTGGTCGTCCGCCGTGAGTTCGACAAACTACCGACCAATCGTCAAGCCACAGCAAAGGCGTCTTCTTGCGGCGCGGGTATCGCCTCACCACTAAGGGCCTGTTACGGATAACTGGCCAGGACGTCAATAACGCGGCCGCCCGTTTGCTGCGGGAAGGGTTGTGATCAGTTCTGGTCGATTGCGCCGGACTCGTCGTGCGGGGTATAGGTGCGCGGGCTGCGCAACTCGAGATGGCGTGACAACTCGGTCAATGCACGCCGGTACACGTCGCGCTTGAATTCAATCACGCTGTCGAGCGGTACCCAGAACTCATGCCAGCGCCATGCGTCGAACTCGGGACGGCGTGAGCGCCTCAGGCACACATCCGTATCCATCCCCGTCAGACGCAACAAAAACCAGATCTGCTTCTGCCCCCGGTAGGTTCCGCGACTATCGCGGCGAATGAAGTGCTGCGGGACCTCGTAGCGCAGCCAGTTACGGGTGCGCCCCAGTATCCTCACATGCTCAGCGTCAAGCCCAACCTCTTCCCTGAGTTCACGGAACATGGCCTGCTCCGGCGATTCCCCACTCTGGATGCCACCTTGTGGAAACTGCCAGGCGTGTTCACGTACCCGTTTACCCCAGAAGACTTCGTTCTTGCCGTTGCACAGCACAATCCCTACGTTGGGGCGATAGCCGTCACGATCGACCATGTCAGCCACCCCATTGAAATAATTGTCCGGATTTTTCCACAAATTCCGGTAATTAGGGAAGTCAGATACGTAACTCCTTGTCAGAACGCGGATTAAATTCCCGGATCCCCTCCACCATGTCCTCAAACTCCAGCCCGTAACGGGTTTCGAGTTGGTGTGCCCTCACCTTCAGTTTCGACCAGCGTAACTCGCGGGGTCTGCGTGCGAATGCCAATACCGCTACGTTGCCATGACGCCGGGCCGGTATCGTTACCACCGATTCGAACACCCTCTCGATCCGTTGCACGTAAACATCGTAATCACGGTCACTGGACCACAGATTCACCACCAGTACGCCATCGCGGGACATGGCTTTCCGGGCATGGGCGTAAAAATCTTCGGTTGCTAGCTCGCCAGCCTGCTGGCGGCCGTTGTAACCATCGATCATGAGGACATCGCAGGCGTTGGTTTCCTCCGCCACCCAATGCTCACCCTGCCCGAGGACGATCGAGAAGGTATCGTCATCGTCGGGCACGAGAAAGTGGGTACGCGCCGCCGTAATGACCGCGGGATTATTCTCAACCACGGTGATGCGCGCCGCAGGGAAGTGGTGCCGGACGAATTTTGGCAGCGAGCCGCCTCCGAGCCCGATCATTGTCACCCTTGCCGGCTCGGGCATAAACAGCAGAAACCCCATCATTGCCCGCGTGTAGGAGAGCACCAACTCGACCGGATCGCTCAGCCGCATCGAGCTCTGCACCGTGGAGCTGCCCAGATGCAGGCTGCGCACGCCGTCCTTTTCGCTGATATCGACCGAGTCGTCGCGGTCAAAAACCCGGTGTATTCGCCATTTGCCCAGCATCAGCGCATTAATGATGGTACGCATCGGGATCGCCCACCCCTTCTCCAACGGTCTGACATCAATCGATCTCACTATAAACGTCTGTAGAATAGCGCTTTTTTACGACCTACAAGAGATATGCGCGTTTCGAATTTTTTCATTCCCACTCTCCGTGAGGCACCCTCGGAAGCGGAACTGGTGTCACACAAACTGATGCTGCGAGCCGGTCTGATCAAGAAACTGGGCAGCGGATTGTATTCCTGGCTACCGCTGGGATTGCGCGTGATGCGCAAAGTCGAACAGATCGTGCGCGAGGAAATGAACCGGGCCGGTGCCGTGGAACTGCTGATGCCGGCCATCCAGCCGGCGGAATTATGGCAGGAGACCGGACGATGGGCGGTGTTTGGTCCGCAAATGCTCAAGCTCAAGGACCGTCACGATCGCGAATTCTGCTTTGGCCCCACCCACGAAGAGGTGATCACCGATATCGCACGCCAGGACATTCGCTCATATCGGCAATTACCGCTGAACCTGTATCAGATCCAGACCAAATTCCGCGACGAGATCCGGCCACGCTTCGGCGTCATGCGGGCCCGTGAATTCGTTATGAAGGATGCCTATTCGTTTCATACTGGATTCGATGATCTGACACGCGAATACCAGAACATGTACGACACTTATTCGCGAATATTCGACCGCCTCGGCCTGCAATACCGACCGGTCGCCGCCGATACCGGCGCGATCGGCGGCACCGGCTCACACGAGTTTCATGTGCTTGCCGATTCTGGCGAAGACGCCATCGCTTTTTGTCCCGACTCCGGGTACGCGGCGAACATCGAACTCGCCGAAGCCGTTGCGCCCGCTGACGAGCGCGCGTCGCCCACTCAGGAGATGGAGAAAACACCCACGCCCGGCAAAACCACGTGTGAAGACGTTACGGCGATGCTCAGCCTGCCGCTGGACCGATCGGTAAAAGCGCTCGCCCTGATGCATGAAGACGAGATGTTCATGCTGTTACTGCGCGGCGATCATCAACTGAACGAGATCAAGGCGTCAAAGATTCCCGACCTCGATCCGTTTCGCTTTGCCACTGACGAGGAAATACAGTCGCGAATCGGCTGTCGCCCCGGCTACATCGGCCCCGTCGGTCTGCCGCCGCAGATTCAGGTGATCGCTGACCGCTCCGTCGCAAAGATGAGCGATTTCGTCTGTGGTGCGAACGAAGTCAACTTTCACTACACCGGCGTCAATTTCGGTCGCGACCTTCCTGAACCAGCACGGGTGTTGGACATTCGCAATGTCGTGGCCGGCGACGCCAGCCCCGACGGCAAGGGCAAGCTTGAAATCTGTCGTGGCATCGAAGTGGGTCACATCTTCCAATTGCGCACCAAATACTCCGAAGCGATGAAATGCACGTTTCTCGACGACGCTGGCAAGACCCAACCAATGGAGATGGGCTGCTACGGCATCGGCGTTTCACGCATCGTCGCAGCGGCGATCGAGCAAGGTCATGATGAAAAAGGCATCGTCTGGCCCCTACCGATGGCGCCTTTTGCGGTGGCGATTGCCGCCATCGGTTACCGGCGAAACGACGCTGTGCGCGAAGCCGCCGACGCACTGCACCAGGAATTCACGGATACCGGGATCGAGGTGTTGCTGGACGACCGGGGGGAACGCCCAGGCGTGATGTTTGCTGACATGGAGCTTATCGGTATTCCCTACCGTATTACTGTCGGCGAACGCGGGCTGAAGGAAGGCAAGGTGGAAATTTTCAGCCGGCGTGAGGGCGAAAGCCGCGAGACAGATTTGAAAAACGTGGTCAGCCAACTGAAATCCGATTTATGTTCAGAAAGTTAGCAATCGGCCTGGCACTGCTTCCTGGTTTCTGCCTGAACGCCTGGGGTGGTAATCAGCAGTACGAGCCGCTCTCGGCCAGCGTCAGTACAGTGCTTAGCCGATCGGTGGCGGACACCTCCAGTCCGCGCCTGTCATTTGATGACGAAATGGATGGCGCCGTTTGGCTGGCTGACATGTCTACGCGCCTGCGTCGGCACATCGCCGATGACGAAGAGCGTCGCGAGTTTCTGATTACAGTCCACTACGAGGCGACGCGCGCCGGGCTCGACCCGCAACTGGTGCTGGCGTTGATCCAGGTCGAAAGCGGTTTTCGCAAGTACGCCATCTCCAAAGCCGGAGCACGCGGATACATGCAGGTGATGCCGTTCTGGCTGGATGTCATCGGTGATGGGGCCGATCACAATCTGTTTGATCAGCGAACGAATTTACGCTACGGCTGCGTCATCCTGCGCCATTACCTCGATATCGAGAAAGGCAATCTGTTCCGTGCACTCGGTCGCTACAACGGTTCGCTGGGCAAGGCGCGCTACCCGAATCTGGTGCGAAGCAAGTGGAAGCGGCACTGGAATTACGTATACGAAAACCCGAATCTGAAAAAGGTCTCGGGAGAGTCCGCGGGCAGAACATCGGAACGCAAGCAGTTCTGAAGATTGTTCCGGTTGACTATCAACTATTGACCATCAACGGAACCGAGCTTCCACGGAAACTCGCACTGTGTGCAGTAAAAATGCGTGCCGCGATCGCAAGCAGGATGCGGCGCACAGGCGATCAAGCCGCCTTGGTCGAAGCGGCCTGCGTCGGTCCCGGGCGGGCAAGTTCTGCCAGGGTCATATCGACAACACTTTCGCTGCTCTTGACGATACGGGCCACGAGGTTGCGTATCAATTGATCATCAGTCGCATTGGCAGCGTCAGCATGAATCACGAAACTGCGTAAAACATCGACGACCTGTATGCCACTCGCGTCGCGTGCCAGCACCCAGCCATTGCCCTGCAACTTCGCGACCCATCCGGCAGCAACCAGCCGGTCCAGAATGAACTCCATTTCTTCCCATGGCAGCTGCACAATAATACGTAGCTGCTGAAGGTTGAGCACTTCGCCATGCTGGTGCGCGCGCGCCAGCAAGGTAATGGTTTCCAGCGCATCGACAAACAATGACCCGGGTGGGCCTGGATTCTTCACGCCACCGGTGCGCCAATAGGACAAGCCTGCGGTGATCACCGCAGCGAAGATAATCACAACCCATGACGCGTAAATCCAGACCAGAAAAATCGGCACACTTGCGAAGGCACCGTACACCAGCTTGTAACTGCTGAAATTCGCAATAAACTGACCGAAGCCATATTTCATCGCTTCAAAGAACACCGCTGCAAATACGCCGCCAATCGCCGCGTCAATCAGCGACACCTGGCGGTTTGGCACCGTGCGGTACAGCAGACCGAACGCCAGTGCAGTCAATCCAAGGGGAACCAGTTTCAACAACTCGATCGCAACGATCGACGGAATACCCATCGCGTCGCGGGAAAGCCCTACCAGCCATGACCACAAGGTCAGGCTACCGCCCATCAGCAACGGACCCACCGTCAGAACCGACCAATAGATCAGCACCCTCTGAACCAGCGGCCGCGGCCGCTTCACGCGCCAGATGGTGTTGAACGCCCTGTCGATGGTCAGCATCAGGGCAATCGCGCTGATCACCAGAACACTCACCCCGGCAGCAGTCAGCTTGGCGGCATTGCTCGAGAACTGTTGTACGTAAACGGAGATCACCTTGCTGCCGGCGTGCGGAACCAGATTGCCCAGCACAAATTCACGCAAGCGCTCCGACAGTTCACTGAACACGGGGAACGCCGTCATGAACATCAGCGCTATGGTCACCAGTGGCACCAGCGCCAGCAGAGTCGTGAATGTGAGACTGCCACAGAGCTGAAAGCAGCGTTCTTCGCGAAAGCGCGAATAGACCAGTGAAACAAAATTGGCCAGCAGGTAGAACTGTCGTCCAAGGCTGGCAGGCTGCGCCTTCCTGGGCGCTATGGCGCCTGCAGGCCCCGAACGTTTATCGCCTTCTGTTGTCGTTTTAGTAGTCATTGATAGGCCGGAAAACGCGCCATGTGGTAACGTCAGACCGTCCGAACGAAGCTAAACTCATGCCCGAAATCCTCGTCCTTTACTACTCGCGTAATGGCAGTGTCAGACAAATGGCGCAACTCGTAGGGCGCGGTGTCGAATCGGTGGCGGGAATGTCCGCACGGCTGCGCACCGTACCCGCCGTATCCACGGTCGCCGAAGCGGTTGAATCGGATATCCCGGAAAGCGGCCCACCCTACGTAGAGCACCGCGATCTTGAAGAATGCGCCGGTCTCGCGCTGGGGAGTCCGACCCGGTTTGGCAATATGGCTGCGCCGATGAAGTATTTTCTCGACGGTCTCGGCGCCTTGTGGCTGCGTGGCAGCATGGTTGGCAAACCGGCCGCGGTGTTCACCTCATCCTCCTCTTTACACGGCGGTCAGGAGACAACACTGTTATCGATGATGTTGCCGCTGATGCATCACGGCATGATTATGGTCGGCCTGCCGTATACCGAACCCGAATTGCTCTCGACGCGTACTGGTGGCACGCCTTACGGAGCCAGTCATGTTGCAGGCGTCAACAACGATCAACCCGTGAGCGAAGAAGAACGCCGGCTTTGCATCGCCCAGGGACGCCATCTCGGCACCATTGCGAGCAAGCTCGCTGCATGAGCGAAACGGCAAGCCGTGCCACCGATGCACGACGGTTGTTACGGCGCTTCAAAACCGGCGTCGCGGGTACACGCAGCGTGCGCCATACTGCATATCCTTACACTGCCGCCTTGCCATTCTGCACCGACCAGCAAGGCCGTATCGTCGTTCTCGTCAGCCACCTCTCCGAGCACACCAGGGGCTTTGCTCGCGATGCGCACGTCTCGTTTACCGTGTCACCTACCAACCCGGACTTCCGTCCCGAAGCACGCCAGACCGTATTAGGCAGGATCATTGGTAACGACGACGCCATGGTGGCCGCGCGCTACCTGCGGTTTTTTCCGGATAACCAACGCTTTCTGGAGATCGGCGGATTCCGCTTCCACACCATCGACCCCCATCATGTGAGGTTGATTGCCGGATTCGGCAGCGCCCACTGGATACAAGGTGATGCGATGCTGGCAGCAAGACTCGCGATTGCGGATGCCGAACAAGACATACTGGACCACATGAACAGCGACCATCGCGACGCCCTGACGCAATACTGCCGCCACGTCCATGATGTTGACGTAACAACGCCGGAGATGGTGGGTATCGACTGCGACGGCTTCGACGTTCGGGCGAATGACCAGCTTTACCGCTTTGAATTCGATTCCGAAGTGCAAACCGCAAACGAGGCACGAGCGGCTTTGGTTGCACTTTCGAAATCGGCAGGAAAATGATGCGCCCACTGTACCTTGTTGCCAACGGCAGCCTTGTATTGCTCATCGCCCTGTGCATCGCCTGGGAGTTGTTTCTGGCCCCGCTGCGCCCCGGTGGCTCGTGGCTGGTATTGAAAGCGTTGCCGCTGCTGATACCACTGCCGGGACTGTTGCGTGCCAGTCGTTACACCTGTCAGTGGGGCTCCCTGCTGAGCCTTGCGTACTTTATCGAGGGCGTGGTGCGCGCGGTCAGCGACCAGGCTCCGTCGCGCTATCTCGCCATGATCGAAATCGCGCTTGCGACAACGCTTTTTCTGAGTCTTATTTATCTGGCGCGGGAACTGGGACGGTTTCCGCAGGCGAGGCCGCGAGATTGATCCACGGCTATCGCGGGCGGTTCGCACCGACGCCATCCGGACCACTGCATTTCGGCTCGATGATTGCCGCCATTGCCAGTTTCTGCGATGCCCGTTCCAACGACGGAAACTGGTACGTGCGCATTGATGATATCGATGCGCCACGTGCCGTTGCCGGTGTGGCCGACGACATATTGCACACGCTCGACGCATTCGCCCTGCATTGGGATGGCCGCCCGCTCTGTCAGAGCACCAACAAGGACGCCTATCACCGGGCGTTGCATTTGCTACGCTCAAACGGGCGGGTGTTCTACTGCGCATGCAGCCGCAAGGATGTCAGCGAGACCGGCATACCCGGACCGCAGGGACCCGTCTATGCCGGAACCTGCCGCAATGGTCTCGCCAGTGGCCGGTTGGCAAGGTCACTGCGTCTGAGAGTCGACAATCACACTGTGTCCGGATTTACCGATGGGCTACAGGGCGAGGTCCGCCAGGATCTGGCAACCGAGGTTGGTGATTTCGTTGTCTACCGTTCAGGCGGCATGTTTTCCTATCACCTCGCCTGCGTGGTGGATGACGCGCTGCTGGGCATTACGGATATTGTGCGCGGCGCTGACCTGATCGACTGTACGCTGCGCCAGATTTTTCTTCAGCGCTTGCTCGGCGTGCCAACACCACGGTATCTTCATTTGCCCGTCGCCACACACCCCGACGGGGCGAAACTCTCCAAGCAGACCCACGCTGCACCAGTCGACCCCGCGCAGGCATCGCCAACGATTTACCAGGCTTTGCGTTTTCTGGGTCAGCAGCCGCCAACCGAACTGGCACTGTGGCCGCCACAAACAGCACTGGAATGGGCGGTCAAATCCTGGCGGCGCAAACGACTTCCTGCCGTGTGTGCAATTGAATCGCCACCAGTTTCCACGCTACCTGTTATCAACTGATACCGAGTCAACATGTCCAACAAGTCACTGAGTATGTCCGAACCACTGTACGCATACCTGCGAGAGATTTCGCTGCGCGAAGCGGAGCCGCTGGCCCGGCTTCGCGACGAAACAAGCCACCTGCCCTTGTCAGCAATGCAGATCTCTCCGGAGCAGGGGCAGTTCATGCAACTTCTGGTCAAGGCCCTGGGCATCCGGCACGCCATCGAGATTGGCGTCTTTACCGGCTATTCGAGTCTATGCGTCGCCCTGGCCATGCCGGAAGACGGTCGCATCATCGCCTGTGACATCAACGAATCCTGGACCGGCATCGCCCGGCGATACTGGAAAGAAGCCGGTGTCGATCACAAGATCGAACTACGCATTGCACCGGCACTGGAGACGCTCGATACATTGATCGGGAACGATCTGGAGGGACGGTTTGACTTCGCCTTCATCGACGCAGACAAAACCGGTTACAAGGACTATTACGAACGCGCTCTGACCTTGATTCGACCCGGTGGACTGATCGCTGTCGACAACACGCTGTGGAACGGCAATGTCGTCGACCCCGACAATCAATCCGATGACACACGAGCCATTCGCGAGTTCAACCAATTTATCCATACCGACGCACGAGTAGACGTTTCCATGTTGCCGATCGGCGATGGCCTTACGCTTGCGCTAAAACGCTGATCGCGCACGAAGTAGCCGGGCAGTCATCATGGATCGTTGACCGACAGTAATTCCTCAAGCGCTTCCGGCAGTTCGTAATCCGGATAACGCTCGCGGAAATTTTTAACCGCTGCCCGCGCCAGTTCACGATTACCCAGCGCCAGCTGTTCTTCAATGTCGGCAATCCACTTGTCAGGGTCGCGCCCGGCAGATCGCGTGCCGCTTGTTGCGGGACTAACCGGTACTGACTGCGCCGGCGCAAACTGCGTCGGGGGTGGTGCCATCAAGGCATCGGACTCTTCGCTCTGCGCCTGCAACGACGCAATTTCATCGGCTGGTTCTGCCGCATTGCGCTGCGCACCTGCCAGCCCCGTAACCGCGGCCGTGGATTGATCAGGGCTCATCTCCGTGGGCGGGATATCTCCCGCGAGCATGGCATCGTTGTCGCGCCGACGTTCAGCGGGAACAACAAGCTCCTCTGCCACCGATTCCTGTTCCACAACCGCTTTCTCTTCCACCAGCGACGCCGAGACCTCGACTGGGGGCGCCGTGGTTTGAGCCATATCACCAGCGAATCCTGCGACAGTCTCCGCCGGCGGTTTTTCCAATCGGCCGGAAGCACTGACTGCTTCCTTTCTGGCGTCAGAATCTTTCGCCACGACAGGGGCTTCTTCTTCCACAGGGCGAAATTCGAGCCGCCGGGGAGCAGTCGATGTTGCCGCTGGTGGTGACGGCTTTACTGGTTCCGATTGCGCCTGCGTGGATTTTTCCGGTTTCGATTTCACCGGTGCCGATGCTGGTTCGTCGGGCGATGGCGATGCCGACGAGCGTTCTGCGGTGGCATCGCCATCCTGTTGCGCCAATTCCGCAAGCATATCGCCAGAGCGTTTGTCCGGCGCGTTCAGCGCGATTGAATCGGACTGTCGTTCAATACGCTCCAGTTCCGGTTCGCGCTCGATCATCAGCGTGAGTGTCGCGGCAATGACGAAAACCGCCGCGGTCGCGAGCGGGACACTCCAGCGGGAAAAAAAACCACTCCACCAATTCGATCCGGCATTCGACGCACGGACGCTGCGCCGGCTATCGCGCTTCTGGTTGTCCTTGCCTGGATCCGCACCGACTGCCCATTGCGACGCCGCCAGTATCGCAGCATCCACTTTGGCCGGCGGTTGCTCGTCGCCTGCTTCCCTGTAGCGGCGTGACAGCGTCGAATCGCCCTTGAGAAACGCCTCCAGTTCTTCATCGTCGCGCGGATGCTCGCTCACAACACTCTCCCGTTCGCGCATGGGCGGCTAACAACATACTCCGGTACGCGTGCGCTTTTCACAGCCAGCCCTCCATGCCGTTGCGCAGACTGGTCAACGCGTAACGCAGACGGCTTTTGACTGTCTCGCGCCCGACGCCCGTCACCTCACCAATCTCCTCCAGGCTCAGACCTGCCTCCTCATGCAGGAGGAAAGCTTCACGTTGCGAGGCCGGTAACGCATCGATCAGCATCAGTAATTGGCCAGCCTGTTGCCGGATTTCGGCGGCTTTCTCCGGTTGGGTTGCACCCCCTGCCGGGGCTTCCTGCTGCTCGTCACCCGACGGGTCTTCCAGATTACGGCCGTCGGCGCGGTAGTGATCGATCAGGCGGTTACGCGCGACCTGATACAGAAAGGTCGTGAACCTTGCGCTAGGCTGATAGCGGCGCCTTGCCACAATCAACCTGGTCCAGACATCCTGGAACAGCTCATCGGCCACCGCGGCAGCGCACTGGCGCCGGATGAACCGGTACAGCGCGCCCCGATGGCGGGCATACAGCTCCGCAAAAGCCGCGGCATCGCCATTGCTGTAAGCAATCATCAATGTTTCATCGGGATCGGTCGCCGCCATTCCCGCAAGTCTACCGGGTTTGGCGGCGACATTCGCCGTTTGAGATCCGGCTGCGCCACACATCAACAACCTGGTATCAACCCTGTGGCGGGTCCGCAACGAATCCGTTCGGAAACGGATCGGGATGAACGCCCCTCACGGGAATAACGCCACGCGCAACCAGATTGGCATGGGTGTCGTAATAGATTGTCACCACTTCGTCAGGCATCTCCGAAGCGCGTTCAAACTGCCCGTGCCGTACGGCCGAGTGCTTCCTTCGCCCGTGACCGGTCCCAAGCTGCTCGCTTTCTGCGGATTGTTTTTCAGACCGCCGGGCGCGAGGTGCCGCCGAATCGGCCGGCGCATCGAAGTCATCAAAGAACGGAACATTCATCCGGCGCTTGAACAGTGCGACGCCGATGACGCCGACATGATCAGGGCGTCCGGTGCGCGCGGCATACGAAGCGTCGAGGTTTGAAAAATAGAACGAGGCTACCTGCTCAAGCGATTTTCGCCAGCCCTGAATATCGAAACGCTGGCGGCGGCCTAATATGTAGCCGCCCTGATCGACCGATGCCGTTTCGCCGGTCACAACGTTTACGCCATCCACCGAAACCACCGCCAGCAAATCCGCGTAAGCCCTGTTTCTGAGCCGGATCGAATACTCCTGCCCTGGCACGCCCGCCACATAGTGACGACCATTGTCGTGATAGACAGGCATGGCTCTGCCGGTTGCAGTGTCAACAATCTCTACCTGCGCAAGCCCGCCCGCAGCCAGCACCGGTAGACTCAACGCCATCATGAGTGAGGCAATCATCCATCGTTTCATCACACCCTCCGTTTCTGGATCAGTGACGATATAAACGATGAAAGTGGCGAAACGGGGTTAAAAAATCACAAAGCGGGTACGCCGCCCGATTCTGCCAGTGATCAGGTGCGCGCAACCCAATCGAATCCGAGCTCGTTCACGCCCTGCTTGAGCAATTCGAGCGCCTCGACGGCCTGGTGCGGTTCACCGCTGACCCCCAGCTCGACGCGCCTGCCCTCGGCAACCAGCGTAGGCAGGCTGAAAACCTTGCAGGCCGGAAAGCAGGCCAGGCATTCGTTCATCAGATCGATCAACTGACTTTCCGGTGCGTCCCGAACGATGATGGCAATGTCGACCGGTGGTGTATCGCGATGCTGGTCAAGGTACTCGGAATCAAGCACCCATTCCATCATCGACCACGCCATCGATGGAAATCCGGGAAGGAAATGGTGTCTGCCAATACTGAAACCGGGGATACGGTTGTAAGCATTGGGAATGATCCGGGACCCTTCAGGAAACACGCCCATCTCGATACGCCTCGGGTAAGCTTCTTCACCAAATTGTGCTTCGATTTCGCGCTTTGCCTCGGGATGCAGTGCAAGGTCAACGCCGGCCGCGCGTGCCGCGCACTGGCGCGTGTGATCGTCCGGCGTGGCTCCGATTCCGCCAAAGCTGAACACCACATCTCCACGCGCCATTGTGCTGGACAGCACGTCGGTAATGACTTGGGGATCGTCCGGCAGATACATACTCCAGGACAACGACAAACCACGCGCCCGGGCGATTTCGATCGCTTTGGGGAAGTGACGGTCCTGGCGTTTTCCCGAGAGAATCTCGTCGCCAATGATCAAACAGCCGATGGTAATGGGTTCAGAAATCATGGCCCGAAAGTGTGTTCGTACCGGGCGGTCGCGTCAAGCCGCCGCGCTCGCCGATGATACGGGCACTCTGATCGCACCATCCCCGAATGGCGGCAAGGTGACCGCACCGATTGGCTGCGCTAGAGTTCCGGTAGAACATTTGACTGGAGAAACACCATGGCGATCTACAACCAATCACCTTGGCGGCTTGCACTAACACTGATCGTCGCAGGCATGTCGACAATGCCAGGGATCGCGCTGGCCGGTGCCGTGTCGTACGTCGTCGATTCAAAACACACCTATGCGAGCTTCGAAATAAACCACCTGGGCCTGTCCACAGCACGCGGAACATTTGACCGGACGTCCGGAACGATCACACTGGACGCTGAAAACGGCACCGGGGAAATCAGAATCACCATCGACACCGCATCAATCGACACCGGACTGGCAAAACGCGATGAACACCTGCGGGCAACGGAATTCTTCAATGTGGATACGTATCCGAACATGACGTTCACTGCACGCGAACTGGAGTTCGACGCCGGCCGCCTGGTCAAGGCCGATGGTCAACTAACGTTGCTGGGACGGACACTGCCGGTTTCACTGCGCATCGGGCATTTTGCCTGCGGCGAGCACCCGATCCACAAGAAACCCGTTTGCGGAGCGGACGCCGAGACGCGCATTCGACGCTCGGAATGGGGAATGGCAAAGTACGTCCCCATCATCGGCGACGAAGTAACCATAAATATCGGTGTCGAGGCGTTCAGAGTGCCTTGATCGCGATTTGCGTTTGCGACAGAAGCGGCGTTTCGCAGCGATGATCGCCCGCCAGAAGGAACTTGCAACGAAGGGAGACGAAAGCCCTGGAAAATGCGCCCGTTACGCGCGCGGCAAAGCCTTACTTCAAGGTGGCGTTACTTGAAGAAATAGCGCACACCAATCTCGAAATTCCACTCGAACAGGTAACGCGAGTCGGTTTCTCCCCAGAGTCCGGCGCCGGGCCTTGCGTAAGCCATGGTCTGCGGGTTGACGAATCGCCCCAGTTCTATCTCGAGCACGCCTGTGGTTTCGTTATTGTTTTCATGGTCAATATAAATCACTGGCTCGACGAAGGTGTAATACCTGTTCTTGAGTTTGGTCAGCCAGCGCGGTTTGAGAACCGTGTAGTTGAGTTCCTCACGCCCGTCGTCATGAGCGACCGAGAAGAAAATCTGCGCCAGGGGGAAAAATATCGTGTTGTACTTGGGGACGTTGATCGATGCAAACCAGGTCGGTGCCAAAAGCGTATTACCGACACCCAGATTTGGCTTGGACGCTGTGTTCCAGCGTCCCTCCAGGCCAATAAAATATGACTTGCCGCCACCCCTTTTGTAACTGTAGAACAGCACATTGGTGATGTCGCCAAGCCCGTCGCTCGAAGAACCCTGCGGCGGGTTGTTTGTGACATAGGGAATCTGTGTCCTGAGCACCAGATCATCACTGAGCGGAAGGTCGTACAAGGCCTCGAAAACATTAATCCCGGTGTCATCCTCGCGCTCCCTGTACTCGTTTCGGAGGAAGAAACGCCGCTTGGCCTTGTTCGGACTCACTGTTTGGCCGATGTCCTGCTGGGACGCCTGCGGCTTTTCGGACTGGGAGAGTGCCGCGGTCGCCGGCAGCAAGCTCAGCAACGCAACCGTAACGAACGAAATAAGATGCTTTGTCAACGTGTCGATCCCGTTGTTATTACGCAGGGCTGCGCGGCAGGCCCGGCCGAGGTAACGAAAAAGCCGCCGATGTTGTCGGCGGCTAGGCAATACAAGGCACGGATTATAGAGTATTTGCCGACCGGATTCAGTCGTCCCGGCCGACAGCTCGCAGCGTGACGCCCACCTGAGTCAGAATTCCCGCCAGGTGCTGCGCGAATCGAGGTGCCGTCGGGGCGTCACCGTGAATACACACGGTTTCGGCACGAACCGGCACTTCGCTGCCATCGCGCGCGCGCACGAAACCGTGCTCGATCATATCGAGCACCTGCCGCGCAGCCTCTTCAACATCATGAATCAGGGCGTCTGCCTCCGAGCGCGGCGTCAGCGACCCATCCGATTGATATCGGCGGTCCGCGAACACCTCGCTGGCGCTATTGAGCCCCAGCTCCTCCCCCGCAAGGATCAACTGCGATCCCGACAATCCGAACAGAACCAGACCGGAGTCGAAATCGCGCACCGCATGCGCTACGGCATCGGCCAGCACACGATCGCGGGCAGCCATGTTGTACAAGGCGCCATGCGGTTTGACATGGTTCAGCCGGGTTCCCGCCGCTTTCGCCATGGCCGCCGAGGCGCCAATCTGGTACAGCGTGAGTTCGTAGACTTCATCGGCACTGACTGGCAACTCACGCCGGCCAAATCCGTCGCGATCCGCCAGGGAGGGGTGAGCTCCAACCGCCAGCGCATGTTTCGCCGCCGCTTGCATGGTTCGGCGCATGACCCGGGCATCGCCGGCATGAAAACCGCAGGCCACGTTCGCAGAGCTGATGTGGGGCAATATCGCCGACTCATGTAACTGGCCTTCATCACTTTCTTGCTCACCAATGTCGCAATTCAAGTCAATTGACCTGTTCATTCCTCGTCTCCGCTCACGCGTTCAGGCTTGTCTCGATTGACGCTTCGATTTGTTTCAGAGCAACGGCCTGCGCGTGGACCAGCCTCTGGGCATCGGCAAGAGTGATGCACTCAAACCGCAGTGTATCTCCGGGCTTGAGTTGCGCCAGCAGCGGCAGATCAGCACTGGCCACCTCGCCTATCCGCGGATAACCGCCGATGGTCTGGCGGTCGGCCATCAACACAATCGGGTTACCATCCGGTGGCAGTTGAATTGTGCCGAATGCAACCGCTTCCGAAGCGATATCACCGCACTCCCCGCTCTCGAGCCGAACACCTTCGAGTCTGTAACCCATACGGTCGGATGATGCGCCGACGCGGAAAGTTCCGCTTGTAAACTGCTCGCGCACACCCGGCGCCAGCAGCTCCCAATGACGCCCGGCGACAAACCGGATACGCTGCGGACGCAGCATCAATCTCTCGAACTGGACCTGCACTGACCAACGCGGCGCCGCAAACCCATCGCGCAAGAAAGCCGCCGAATTGCGCAAGGCCGCGCAATAAGCAATCTCGTTCGAAACCGCAACGATACGGTCACCAGCTTTGAGGGCACGGCCATCCACCCCGCCAAGTGCCGCGCGCACGTAGGTCGATCGGCTACCCAGCACCGGCGCCACGTCTATGCCTCCGGCAAATGCCAGGTAGGTGCGACACCCTGCATTGCAACGGCCGAACGCAAGCCGGCGGCCGTGCGCGATCCACACCGGGCGATTCATCGGCACAGGCTTGTCATCAACCATCGGCTCGAGGTCACCGCCACTGAGCGCGATCAGGGTATCGGCTGCAAACTTCAGAACCGGTCCGGTGATAGTGATTTCCAGCGCTGCCGCAGCATCCGCGTTTCCAACCAGGCGGTTTGCAATCTGCAGCGCGTACGCGTCCATCGCGCCGCTTGCCGGCACGCCGAAGTGCTGCAGTCCAAAACGCCCCCGGTCCTGCACAGTGGTGAGCAATCCTGCACGGATCACCTCCGCTGTCATTGCTTCGCGTCCTGCAGGCGCCGGAATTCCGCCACGCCGATCGGTGTAAATCGCACCTGGTCACCAGCCCGCAAAAGCGACGGTTGTGAGCAAGAGGAATCAAACAATCGCAAAGGCGTGCGCCCGATGACATGCCATCCGCCGGGCAATGCGCCGGGATAAATGCCTGTGTACTGATTTGCAACGGCAACGCTGCCAGCGGGCACACGAGTGCGGGGTGTTTCCCGGCGTGGCACAGTCAGCCGCTCATCGAGCGGCCCAAGATAGGCGAATCCAGGAGCGAAACCAATCATATAGACCGAATACTGCACGCCACTATGCATTTCGATGACCTGTTCCGGTGACAAGCCCTGCATTCGCGCAAGCGATGCGAGGTCCAAAGCATAATCAGCTTCGTAACACACCGGGATCTCGCGTGCCTGTCCGTCGGAAGCGGCCAGTGCCGACAAATCGGGCAATGATTTCTGAATCCGTGCCGCCAGTATTTCATAGGGCGAACGTTTTGCAGTTGCATCACGCCATTGTTCCGGGTCGTAATGAATGCCGATGGTGCACAACGCCGGCACCAGGTCACGTATTCCGGGCAGATCCAATTGCGCAAGATGATCCGCAAGCGCCCGAACGCGGGAAATTGTTTCCGCGTCGGCATGAACGCCGACCTCCACCAGGAGCCCACAATCACCCAAAGGCAGGAAATTCAATTGCGCTTTGCTCGAATCGGGCACTCTTCAGTCAAGGACAATCGACCACAGTCACTTCAATCGCAAGGTGGCCCGGGCGGAACCTCCCGGCATTGAACGCGATCGCGTGAAGGATTGGTCGCACAAACATAGTTCTTGCCGGAGTTGGAGCCAGAGCAGCGCGCACACCATGTGGTTTCCGAACCGGCACGCTCGAACTGACTGTCAAGGATCTTGACGTCGCGCGTGTCACAGCCAAGCTGGGCCGCGGTCATCGTCTCGGTCGACTTGCATCCGGACAAACAACTCACGACGCTAAACAGGAGCACCGCAAAACGACAAAACGACATTGGTCAGCGCGCCCGAGGTTAGCTCATGATGTACTGCTCGAGCTGCTCAATCGTGTGCTGCTGATCAGAAATCATTGCCCGCACCACGTCGCCGATGGAAATGATACCAACCACTTTCTTTCCCGATAGAACCGGAAGGTGCCGAACCCGCTTCCCGGTCATGAATGACATGCACTCGTCTGCAGTCTGCTCAGGCCGCACGCAAACGACCCTCGATGTCATGATTTCGCTTACGGCTGTGTCCTTCGAAGACTTCCCAAACAGGATAATCTTGCGCGCATAGTCACGCTCGGAAAAGATGCCGACCAGTTTTTCGTCATCGAGCACTACCAGCGCACCGACGTCTTTTTCAGCCATGAGCTTCAAGGCATCGAGCACGCTCGTGTCTGGCTTAATCGTCAAGAGCCGGTGCGCCTTTTCATCAAGCAGTTGCTGAACGCTTCTCATCGGTTTCTCCGTAGCAGCATTGGTCGGGAAGAGTCAGTATTCAACCAGGCCGATAGCTTGTCAACGTGCTGGTAGCCAGCTCGCTGCCGTGATAGATTGCATTGATGCAACGTATTCTAACTACAGTATTTTTTATAGTCTCATGCATTTTTTCCGTTTCGGCCATTAGTGCTGAAGAGGTGCGCAAACTGGCTACGGAACCGCGCCGGAGCAATGATATTGGCGGTGCACAATCCCTCGTTCGGCTCGATTTCAATTACGGAGACATCCGCGCCTGGCTGCTCGAAGACGGGAATTGGCATATCGAAGGCAGTGTCACACATCGCGGCGCGTTCTGCGGCCAATATGAGCTTGGCATTCAATTCGGAATCGGCAGTCCGGGTTGCGCCAATGTCGAATGGCTGGGCAGGCCCGTCTACGTGACGCAGCGCCGGCATTGCAATAACGCGCAATTAAACCATTCCGGAGGTGACCTCGACTACAGGGCCGCAGAAGCGTTCAACCGCATCAACTGCGCGCAACGCCTCATCCGGTGCAGTGGAAACTGCAAATGAGCCGCATCGTTCATTCGCTTCAGGACTGGACAGATATGCTGGAGCGCGAGTACCCCGGCGTGCGCTTTCATCACACGGACAGCCACCCGCCCGGGTTGAACGCGATTATTGCAGGGGTGCTCGTGGGCCGATATCACAGCGAACGTGACCCGGCATACGGAGTCTTGTTTGCGCAACCGCGCAGTTGCGGTGGCCGAAACCAGGACCAGATCATGGAAACGGATACACAAAGCTTTTGTCGCAGCGCCGCGCCAGCGACCTTGCGGGCGTACTGTTACGCTGTGCGGCGCGGTTTCTTCACCCACATCACCGGCTGTGCCTTCACAGGCCGGGCAGGCGCACCCGCATTAGCCAACGCCTGATCCAGCGCCTTTCCGGTATCGTCAGACATTGCAGACTCGCGTGCCGAACGTATCGCCGCGGCGCGCGCCCGGGCACTTTCAAAATCGATGTCCATCAGATGATTCAGCACGTGCAGCAGATTCTCCTTGCCGCGTTCGTTGGTCGTTCCATAGCCTTTGATCAGGCGCGCGCAGGCTGCGACCTCAAATCCGACCTGCCAGCTTGCACCCACGCCATGAATAATCCCGCCCAACCAGCGCTCGATCATTTCCTGCTCCTGAGCGAAGCGCGTGCCGCGCGGGCGTAACCAGCGGAGACTGGCGACAAAACGCAGGGCCACAAACCCGGACAAGCTGTGCGCCCCGACCTTGAGCGGGATAGCAAACCTCGGTTTGCCCGCCGCGGCACGGCGCGTGTCCCAGCGCAGTAACGGTTGCGCCAGGAAGCGGGGCAATAACCCGGAGAGTTCCGGCATTCCGGGTTTAAAGAAATCGTAGACACGAACCAGTTCGTCGGGCCGCGCCTTGACCTCACGGCGCACGCGCACATACCGGCTGGCGCGGCACTTCAGATCCGCGACACGCACAATGTCATCGAATGCCATCCACAACGCCAGATAGCGTGCTGTCTCCAACGCAACGACGAACCCATGCTTGCCATCGGGGTCCGCAGCCCGCTCCGCCGCAACAACTTTCTGCAGCCGGGCCAGATACAACCGTGCGTAATCGATACCCTGATATTCAATGAGACGCGTGTAGCCGCGGGCAATCATCTCTCGTAACGGATCCGGAAAATCTGCGGCTTCCGCCGGCAGGACAGAATCATTGACGCGGTCCGATGGTCCCCTGACAACATCTTCCGGTTCGCGTTTTCTGACAACATTCGCCGCAAGCGCGAACCCGTTCAGACTGGCTTCGACACCTCGTTTCGATTGACGGATGGTCGCCTCGAACGCCTCGCGCGGAAACGGCAACCAGCCACTGCCGGCGATTGCGCCCATCATCACGGCGCTGACGACAGTACCCGCTTGATTAGAGATCCGGGTCATGTCGATCGCATGATATTCAGCGCTGTATTTCCCGACCACCGCGATCAGCTCATCGTCCGGTACGCGCCCGTCGCCCGATTGCATCTTTTCGGCCGTGGTCAGCGTACGTGAAGTGGATGTCAGGACCCGGGTTGAGGCTGGTGACACCATGCCGTTGCCAATCTGGCGCACAGTCTCCAGCAACTCCGACGACACCAGTATGTCCAGGGCTCCGGGGACCGGATAGAGGCTGAGCACCGGTCGCCTCCCGCCCAGTTCAGCGAGCGGGACGGGATAGATTTCAATATAGTAGGTGGTTGAGCCGGTGCGTTGCGCCACACCCGGAATGGAAGTGCTCTGGACCGGAAAACCGAGTTCCGTCGCGGTGCGTACCAGCCATTCGACCAGCACGCCTCCACCCTCACCGCCAAGCGCACAAATCAACATGGTGATCGGACGCTTTTCCGTGCCGGTATCCTTCATCGCATCAGACCGGTTGCAAGCGCCGCAACACGCGAGCACGCAAGGCTCCGATGAGGCGTTCGTGCCACTTTGGGTTACGAACAATCTCGGCGCGATAAAACGACGGACACAAGGTCGCGGCGTGGGCGTTTTCGCCACATAACCCGCAGCCGACACAGCCATCCACCACTGTCGCTACCGGGTCCACCTTCAGCGGGTCAGGGTTGTCTTTCAACGTCAGGGTTGGGCAACCGGACAGGCGAATACAGGCATGATCCCCGGTGCAAACGTCTTCGTCGACGCCGTATCGCACGCGCTCCACCCGCTTTCCGGCACGCAGCAGGCCGGCGATCCACGGCCTGACGCGCCGCTGACGTTCGAGTTGGCATTCACCCTCGGCAATGATGACCTTCAACCCCTCGAAGTCGCTGGCAAAGGCCTCGTCAAGAACCTTGCGTACCTTGGCGACATGATAGGTATGTACAGTTCGCATCCATTTGACGCCCAGACCTTTCAGGGTGTTCTCGATGGTGCGGTTACGGTCGACCAGGCTATCGTTCTTGAGCCTGGCACTTTGCTTTACTTCTTCGCCCGGAGTGGAAATGATTTCCTGCGTACCCGTCGCTGAAGTGTAGCCGTTCTTGAAAATCACCAGCACCGCGTCATCGCCGTTGAACAGCGCGGATTGCACGCCGGTCAGCAGGCCGTTGTGCCAGAATCCGCCATCACCCATTACCGCGAGTACGCGCCGGTTCATCATCGGAGACACGCCGGCACGACTGGCCAGACTCATGCCGTAACCAAGTATCGAATGGCCAAAAGAAAACGGCTCAAAAGTGCTGAAAGCGTGACACCCGATATCGGCCGCGATGTGCACCGGTCCCGCGTCACGTTGTGCCAGTTTCAATGCCGAGAACACAGGCCGCTCAGGACAACCAACGCAAAAAGCCGGCGGACGCGGGGGCAGCACAGAAGCCATCGCTGCCCCGACCTCATCACGCCGCGATGCGTTGCCGGCACGCCAGGCCTTGCCGCTGCCGACATCAACGTCGGCAAGGTAACGGTCACAAAACTGTTCGACGCCACCCGCTATCACCTCAACGGTGTATTCACCGCTTGCAGCAATCATGTCCTTGCCGTGGACCGGCGTATTGATATCGCGCCGGCGCAACATCGTCAGAACATCCTGCTCGATAAAATCGGGCTGCCCCTCTTCGAGCATCAACACTGCGCGTTTGCCAAGACAGAAATCAGCGATTTCCTCCGGTACCAGCGGGAACGTGACGTTCAACACCAGAATCGGGATCTGCGCTGCCCCGAAGGCATCGGCCAGGCCGTACTGTTGCAGCGCCCGAATCAGCGAGTTATACAAACCGCCCTGCACGATCAATCCGACATCGTCACGCGCCCCTTCAAACAGTTCGTTCAATTTACGCTCGGCAATATAGGCGCGTGCTGCGGGTATCCGCTGCTCCACCTTGAGTTTTTCATGACGGAAGGTCACCGGCGGATGGGCCAGGCGCGAGTAGTCGAACTCGGCGGGTTGATCGAGCAACTGACGGGTGGAGATCGCCGGCGCCACGTTGTCCTTGCACTCGAAGCTGCCGCGCACATGGCAGGTTCGAATGCGCAATTCGAGTATCGCCGGCATGCTCGAAGTCTCTGACAGAAGAAACCCGTGCTCGACCATACGCACCATGTTCGTCAGGTCCGGGCGCGGGTCCAGCATCAGCATAGTGGACTTCAGGGCAAACGCGTGAGTGCGCTCCTGGATGACACTGGCGCCCTCGCCGTAGTCTTCTCCCACCACGATGAGCGCTCCGCCCTTGACACCGGGCGAAGACAGATTGGACAAGGCATCAGCCGCGACGTTGGTGCCTACGATCGACTTCCATGTCACTGCACCCCGGATCGGGTAGTGGATCGATGCGCCCAGCATGGCTGCCGCCGAGGCTTCATTTGAACAGGCTTCGACGTGAACACCGAGCTCTTGCATGTAACCGCTCGACTGCACCATGACGTCGAGCAGATGCGACACGGGCGCGCCCTGGTATCCGCCAACATAGGACACGCCGGACTGCAGCAACGCCTTGGTGATGGCCAGAATGCCTTCACCGTGAAACGTCTGGCCCTGGCCCAGGCGCAGCAGCTCGATTTCACTCTTGAACGATTTTTCCATGCCGTCCTGTTACGCCTGTGCAAAGCCGGGCTCACGCAGGTCTGAGACTTATGCAAGTCCGCATGTTAGCAGGAGCTCACTCTCATCTGCGCATGCCAGGCGATGCGGGCGAAGAACCATCAGCTCGTCGCTTGGCGAGTGGTATGCCGCCCGCAAAGCGACGAGCGAACCAACTTCGATCAGAACGAATCGAGTGGTATAAATCCGACGACCTCGGCCGTCGCGGCATCAATCAAAACCGTCCAGGCCGAGTCTCGGCCCAGCAAAGGCAGATACATCAACGATTCCAATGAACTCCCGGTATCCGAGATCGCCTGATCAATCGCCCCGGTGGCGTCAGGAAAGCGCTGCGAGAGTTCGCTCGCCGGCTTCGCCGCCTCGAGTATCCGCAGGCGCGCATCAGGATAGGGCTGCCACAGGTCAGGACGGGCCCCAAGGTGGACGCCCTCTAGAGCCGCCATGGTCGCCTCGAAGCTTTCCTGCGGGTTGCGAAATGGCCTTACTGCGACCAGTTGCGGCCCTAACAGGGGCAGGGACTCGAATCCGGGTGGCGCCTCAGGCAACATCTGCACCGGCACGTCAACCGCGTGCACCACGCGAAACCGGTCAATCTCGAAAGCCAGGTGCACCGGGCGCGCCACGAATACCGTCCACATCCCGTAACCGAGCGCAGCAAGCTGAATCAGTCCGACGACGGCCAGGTCGCGCACGAGCTGATTCCGGGGCTTCGACTTGTTGAAAACAGCCAGCGTAATCAGCGGACCCAACACTACGTCAACCGAAACCAGAATCAGAAACAACTCTCGCCCGCCCGATACTTCCCCGTAGGGATAGGGATACCAGAGCAGAAAAACCAGCAGTGCCGCCAACAAGGCAACGGCGACACTGATACCAAGGTGAATGCCGCTCGCACGCAACCGGTCTTTCCAGACAAAACGGTAAATTTCAGGCATTTTCCCCAATCTCCTTGAATACGGATGCCCAAAGGCCGAAGAGCCCGTCATCGTGACCAATCAAGAAATGGGCCAGCAAAATGTCGCGTTCCTCCCACGTGCGGTGCGTATTCACTACACGCGCCGCTCGCTGGCGCGGTGCTACAAATCGGCCCAGTATTTCTCGAGTCGCTTGAACGAAACCGGATGCGGTGTCTTCAGTTGCTGCGCCCACAATGACACACGTAACTCTTCCAGCATCCAGCGAAATTCCTCTACCCCGGGATCACTGACACCACGCAACCGGTCCTGCTCGATACGCGTGGTGTACATCTGCCAGTAACGCGTCAACTGTTGCTGCCAGTTGGCGTCGCGCTCCGGATTGGATGCAAGCTTGTCAAGACGCACACCCACCGCCTGCAGATAGCGAGGAAAATTCCGCAGGCGCTCAAACGGCGTTGTCACAATAAACCGTTCCGCCAGCAGAACGCCAAGATGGCTGCGGACATCGGCAACCGCGCGCGGCCATGCACCAAAACGAGGATCGTTCAACCTTGTGCGAAGGGCCTGGTAATGCACAAGCATGTCGCCCGTCAGGCGGCACAACTCGTTGGCCACTTCGACCAGCCGCACCTTGGCTTTGGCAACGTGGGCTTCGAATGCGATGCGGTCCCGCACGGGCATTGCTTCTGCCGAACCGGCTTGGCCAGATCCCGCATCGAGAAAGAAGGCGCGATCACAAGTCGCTTCGATCAACTCGTCGCGCAAACGGTCTGTCACCGAAGCTTTGTCGCCGCGTGCTCCCTGATCTTCCAGCAGTAACGCGTAGCGAAGCGCCATTTCCGTCAAGCCGGGAAGATTGCGCGACAGAAACTTGAACTGCTCAGGTAGAGCAAGGCGCAGCAGGCGGCGCAATCCCTTGCGCGTCGAACGCTGTGCTTCAACCTCGGTGTCGACCAGCGTCAACGCGACCGAATCGCCACTATCCACGATAGCCGGAAAACCCACGACACTGCCACCGGCACGGTCGACCTCCATGATCTCCGGCAACTCACCGAAATCCCATCGCCGCAGACCTTTGCGCTCAAACTGCGATGCCGCCGTTTCGGTAAAACTACGCATCGCCTTGACACCCAACTCACTTCGCAGACCAACCAGATCGCGCCCCATGGCGATCTCGTCGCCGTTGTCCTCCACAATCCGGAAGTTCATGCGCAGATAGACGGGTAATTCCACCGCCTGCAACATGTCGGACGCCACCTCGATCCCGGTCTTGCTGTGCAGCGCCTGCGCCAGCGCTTGCGCCAGCGGCCGCGTATCCGGCTTCATCGACCCGAGAACTGTCGTGACCACCTGCGGTACCGGTACAAAATGCTTGCGAACGCCTTTGGGAAGACCTCTCACCATCTCGGTAATCTTGTCGCGCAACAGACCGGGAACGAGCCATTCGCAGCGGCGCTCATCGATCTGGTTGAGTGCAGCCAGTGGCACTGTCATGGTGACACCATCCATGAGGTGGCCGGGCTCGAAGCGATACGACAGCGCCAGGCGATGGCCTGCGAGCGTAATGTTGTCCGGATACAGATCAACCGTGACTTGTTCGGCGGAATGACGCATCAGGTCGGCCCGCTTGAGGAACAACACTTCCCGATTGCCGCGCTCGGCCTCGCGCCGCCATTTTTCGAAATCGGCCCAGCACCAGATTGCCTGCGGCACGCGCTCTTCGAAAAAATCAAACATGGCAGACTCGTCCACTAGCACATCATGCCGCCGCGACTTGTGCTCGAGCTCACTCACCTGTTTGATAATCTGGCGATTGTGCTGCAGGAATGGCGCACGCGAATTCACGTCACCCGATACAAGCGCACCGCGAATGAATATTTCCCGCGCTACTGCCGCGTCAATTGCCCCATACAGCACCTGCCGGCGCGGCACCACAATGAGGCCATAAACCGTCACTTGCTCGGTGGCAACGACATTGCCCGCATCGCGCGACCAGCGTGGATCACGGTAACTGCTTTTCGCAACATGGCTTCCCAGTTTTTCGATCCAGGCAGCTTCAACCTGCGCCACGCAGCGTGCATATAGCCGGGTTGTTTCCGTCAGTTCAGCGGCCATCACCCACTTCGGTTTGCGTTTCTTGAGCGCCGAACCCGGGTGCACGACGAACTTGATACCACGCGCGCCCAGATAAATGCCGGCATCGTCAGACTTGAAACCAATGTTGCCAAGCAAGCCGCTAAGCAAGGCACGATGCACTTCCTCGTAGCGCGCCGGCTTTTCGTTCGACCGCCATCCCATTTCAGTAGTCATGGACGCGAGCTGGCCGTGCAGCTCCCGCCATTCGCGCAACCGCAGATATGACAAGAAGCGCTTATGGCACTCTTGCACCAGCTTGCGATTGGACTGTTTGTGCCGGACAGCATCTTCAAACCAGTTCCACATTGCAACATAACCGAGGAAATCCGAACGCTCATCGGAAAACTCACTGTGCGCCAGTGTCGCCGCTTCCTGCTTGTCGGAAGGCCTTTCCCTCGGATCCTGCACCGACAAACCGGAGGCGATGACAAGAATCTCACGCAGGCAACCAAACTCCTGCGCTGCCACAATCATGCGGGCGATACGCGGATCGATTGGCAATTTTGCGAGCTGTTTGCCCACTGCAGTGAGGCGCTTGCGCTCGTCAACTGCCGCCAGCTCCAGCAGCAACTGATAACCATCCGCGATCGCTTTCGATGCGGGTGCATCAACAAAAGGGAACTCGGCAACCTCACCCAGGCGCAATGCCTGCATGCGAAGAATCACTGAGGCCAGGGATGATCGGAGGATCTCCGGATCGGTAAATTCAGGACGTGATTCGAAGTCGTCTTCGCTATACAAGCGAACACAGACACCGTTCATGACGCGGCCACATCGTCCGGCGCGCTGATTGGCTGAGGCGCGTGCAATCTTCTCTACTTGCAGCATCTCGACCTTGTTACGGAAGCTATAACGATTGATACGCGCCAGACCGGAGTCGATCACATAACGAATGCCCGGAACTGTCAGGGACGTTTCGGCGACATTGGTCGCCAGCACGACGCGTCTGGGCCCGCCAGAACTGAATACGCGCTCCTGCTCCTTCGCAGACAGGCGCGAATACAAGGGAAGGATTTCAACGCGCCCGGACCCATGGCCATATGAAGAGTGCTTTCGCAGCGCTTCGGCACACTCGCGAATTTCCCGCTCTCCGGGCAGAAACACCAGCACATCTCCGCCGGGTCCCTGTAGCGCAATTTCGTCAAGCGCATGCGTCACGGCTTCGGGCAGGTCGATGTCATGCGCATCTTCGTCGTCCTCGTCGAATGGCCGGTAAATAGTATCGACAGGATAGAGGCGACCTGAAACTTCAATCACCGGTGCATCGTCAAAGTGACGGGAAAACTTGTCGGCGTCGATCGTCGCGGAGGTAATGATCAGTTTCAGATCCGGGCGCTTGGGCAGGAGCTGTTTGATGTAACCGAGGAGAAAATCGACATTGAGACTGCGTTCGTGGGCCTCATCAATGATCAGCGTGTCGTATGCGTTCAGAAACCGGTCAGACTGTGTCTCGGCCAGCAGGATGCCATCGGTCATCAGCTTGACCAGGTTCTCGGCACTGGACTTGTCAGTGAACCGCACCTGATAGCCCACCACATCACCCGGGGAGGCGCCCAGTTCCTGGGAGATGCGATTAGCCACAGCGCGTGCAGCAATACGCCGTGGCTGTGTATGGCCAATCTGGCCGAAGGTGCCACGGCCAATGTCGAGGCAAATTTTTGGCAATTGGGTCGTCTTGCCGGACCCTGTCTCGCCACAGACGATAACAACCTGGTTATCAGTGATGGCACGCGCGATCTCGTCGCGTTTTCCGGAAACCGGCAGTGATTCCGGGTACGAGATTTCCGGCTTGCGAGCGCAGCGCAAAGCAACCTTTCGCTCCGCGGCATCGAGCGCGGCGGACAAGCGTGCCAGCTCTTCCTGCGGCACCGACTTCGTGCGCGACACGTCTAGCATCCGTCGCAGTGCGCGGCGCAGCCGCCAGCGATCCGCGATAGTGCAGCGGTCGAGACGCTGGAACTGGGCGCGAACATCGCCCCCCGTAACGGCTGTGGTTGGCAATACAGAAGACATTTCGTCGAAAAAAAACGGCGGATGCCCATCGCATCCGGCCGCTTTGTTATTTCAGCCCACCCGCCTGATTGATTTACTGCAGCTTCGCTCCCGATGAGTGAAGTCCGCTGCCGGTCACTTCATTTCCAGCGCGAGAATTGGTTCAATCAAAATCGAACAGATCGAAAAGCGAGCTGCGCTTGCGATGGCGCTTGTCATTATAACTGCCCTGATCATTTCGATTGTTATCACGGTCGCGTCCCTCTGGACGCGGTTGTGCGCGAGACTGGGGTGCGGGGGTCTGTGAAACGACGGTGCGTTCGATGATCTTGTCCAATTCACCCCGGTCAAGCCAAACGCCACGGCATTGCGGACAATAATCGATCTCTATACCTTGACGATCCGTCATTTTGAGCTCCGACTCACTGCAAACTGGACATTTCATGCAAATTTCGCCTTAGTGCAGTCCGGCCGACACAGCGGCATCGGTCGAGAAATCCCATTGTTTGAGAAGGTAGGCAAGAAAGGCTGCTTCCTGGGTTGCCACACGACCATCGGACTTGACGAGGTTCGCAATCAAGGCCACCGTCTTGGCCCGTAATAAAGGGTCATCGACTTCCGACAAAGCATGGTCGAGTTGCCGGCGATCGAGAAGCCGGATGCGCCCTCGCGGGTCCGCCTTGCGTTTAAGATCATCGCAAAAATCTGCAAGCACATCGCCAAACGCCCATTTGTTAATTCCAACGTCACCGTAAAAATTCATCCGGTCGAGCGCGTCGAGTTCGCGATCGTCGACCTCAGCATCAGTAATCAACGCCATTGCCACCAGCCGGGAAACTGCTTCGGGACTGTTTCTTGTGTAAGTGCGCATCACGTCTCCTCTATGTGTCGGTCGCGAATCGACCAACAGATAGACCAATGCACGAAATCGGAGTTCCATTACCAGGCCATTTTTCACGACAGACAAAACCGCAATGCGGCTGCGGTTATAGCAAGCATGTTTACAGCGTGCCGAACAAAGCGTTTCCCACTGAACGTGCGACGCAGTACGCAATTCATCGTGCATCGCCATCGCTGTATGGGGTGTGGTGGGCGCACGTCAGGCGAGCTTGCTGTAAGACCCAAGTCCGGTGCAAGATTCTTCGGAAAATCACTCCCGGTGGGTATTCGTCACGAAAAAACGCGCGGGTGTAAACCCGCGCGATGAACAACAAACTGATACGTGAACCAGCTGAACAATCAACCGCTTTCAGCGATCTGCCTGATGTTATCCAGACCCGCTTCGTAACCTTCCTGGACATTGCCCACCACATCAACCTCGCTCAGGTAATCACCCTTGAGGAAGCTGGATCGCCAGACCAACGCAGACTGTCCGGGTTTCAGTTCGACGACATCCATGACAGCACGATAATCTTTCAAGCCCCATCGGGATTCACCCACGGTCTGATAATCAATGCGCATATTCGTATGGTCATGGCGCGTGAGTTCCTGGCGAACCGTGGTGCCGTCCTTGTAAATAATCTCCCGCACCGTACCAGCTTCTCCTGGAGCACCCTCCACGATTCTCGCTTCGGCCACATCGGGGTGCCACGCCTGCATGCCGTCGAAACCTTCGATCATTTTCCAGACCTTGGCCGGCGGCGCCTTGATGTATACGTACTGGTAGGCGTGCAGGGGCGTTTCCGCGAAAGCCAGCGCCGGCGCAAGAACAACTGCAGCAGCTGAAATTCCAACGATCTTTTTCATGACTTTCTCCTTGGGTTGTTTGAGGGCGAACCTCTGCCTCCGTGGCGCACCGGATTGCCGAATCATCTCCTGTTGGAATCGCGTTGCAGCGGCAGCTGCGGGTTGCCGGACGAATGCC
Source organism: Burkholderiales bacterium (assembly GCA_035528435.1). Lineage (GTDB taxonomy): Bacteria > Pseudomonadota > Gammaproteobacteria > Burkholderiales > Eutrophovitaceae > SG8-40. Next base: position 458 of record DATKYN010000216.1, on the reverse strand, counting down.
CCGGGCATCACCCCATTTGCCGATCGCGAGACTGGAACTTCTGCCATCCAGCGAGCAACGTTAGCGGGTTCGGATTGATTGACCCTGCAGGCCAGTCCGAGTTCCCTCGAACCCGTCGAGTCTATTCAAATCACCCTGTAACTATTGAACCCGGTTTCACGAGGTGAAGAAATCCTGCCCGGCAGCTAATTCGGTCAACATTTCCGGGTGCCATTGGAACGGCTCACACAGGCAGGCAAACAGATGAAATACAGCGGACAGAAAGTTTGATCACCCAGGGTTCACGCATGCGGCTTCCCTCGAGCGAACCAGGCCCGGATCAACACGACAACCAGCGTCAGTATCGTGATCGGCAACACGAAGACCACCATGACGTGGCTGAACGGATTCAGTAGATCATGTTCAGTGGCTTTCAGAATGACGAAGCCGGTGTAGGCAAGGTAATAAGCGAGGAACAC
>DATKYN010000215.1:0-9325 GCA_035528435.1 Burkholderiales bacterium | reverse complement strand
CGACGCCAAGAGCGACCAGGACCTTACCCGAAGCATCCTGTTGCAAATCATTCTTGAGGAGGAAGGCGCTGGTGCACCCATGTTTTCCTCCGAGATGTTGTGCCAGATCATCCGCTTCTATGGCGATGCCTTGCAGGACATGATGGGCAAGTACCTCGAAAAGAATATCCATACCTTCATGGATATCCAGAGCAAACTCCAGGAACAGGGAATCAGCAAGGTTGGTGGGAATCCCATGCTGAATCCCGATGCATATTCGCAGTTCGTCAAAATGCAGGGCCCGGCAATCCAGGGACTGATGTCGAATTACCTGGAACAAAGCGCCAATGCCTTTCTCGATATGCAGAAGCAAATGCAGAGTCAGGCCCGCAACATGTTCGGCGGCTTTCCCTTCGGCATGCCGACTGCGGGTATGGGAGAACAGGCAGACAACAGTAATCAGCCGGCGTCGGAAGAATCGTCCGACGAAGAGAAATAGGCTCTGCGCATAGCGGAACGGCCACATTGGCGACGCTCTGCTTCATGCCGGCTGCGTGATGCACCGATGCAATTGACCTGACTCGATCTTGCCTGCCCCACTCGACAACGAATCTCCGACCGTTGGCTTTGTGTCACTGGGTTGCCCAAAGGCACTCGTGGATTCGGAACGTATTCTTACCGAGCTTCGTGCCGAGGGCTATCGGATCTCCGCCACCTATGACGGTGCTGATCTGGTAGTCGTCAATACCTGCGGCTTCATCGACGAAGCCGTGGAGGAATCTCTGGATGCCATCGGCGAGGCGTTGAAAGAGAACGGCAAGGTCATCGTTACCGGTTGCCTTGGAGCACGGGACGGCCTGGTTACGGGCGAGCACCCAAGGGTGTTGGCAGTCACCGGCCCGCATGCCACCGACGAAGTCATGAGGGCTGTGCACAAGCATCTGCCAAAGCCGCATGATCCTTACTCCGACCTGGTTCCACCGCACGGCATCCGCCTGACACCAAAGCACTACGCTTATCTCAAAATCTCCGAAGGCTGCAATCATCGCTGCACTTTCTGCATCATTCCTTCAATGCGTGGCGATCTTGTAAGCCGGCCCATCGGCGACGTCATGCAGGAAGCGCAGCGGCTTGTCGATGCCGGTGTGCGCGAATTGCTGGTGATTTCGCAGGATACGAGCGCCTATGGCGTCGACCTGCGTTATCGCACCGGGTTCTGGGGTGGCCGTCCGTTGAAAACCCGGCTGACCGAACTGGCCGCAGCACTTGGGGAGCTTGGCGTGTGGGTACGACTGCACTATGTCTATCCCTACCCCAATGTCGATAAGCTCATACCATTGATGGCCGACGAAAAAATTCTGCCCTATCTCGACGTTCCGCTGCAGCATGCCAGTCACCGTATTCTGAAGCTGATGAAACGCCCGGCCGATGCAGAGAATACCCTCAGGCGCATTCAGCACTGGCGTGCCGAATGTCCCGAAATTGCGATTCGCAGCACGTTTATTGCCGGGTTTCCGGGTGAAACCGAAGCCGAATTTGAGGAGCTGCTGGAATTCCTCACCGAGGCACAGCTGGATCGGGTGGGCTGCTTCGCCTACTCCCCGGTCGAGGGGGCGTCGGCGAATACACTGTCTGATCCGGTGCCCGAAGAATTGCGTGAGGAGCGCCGCGACCGCCTCATGGCACACCAGCAAGCCATAAGCGCTGCGCGCCTGCTGCGCAAGGTCGGCACCACGCAGACGGTTCTGCTTGACTCGGTCCAGCCTGAAATCGCCATTGGCAGAACCAGTGCGGATGCGCCGGAAATCGACGGTGTCGTGCAGATCAGCGGTAGCGAGGGTCTGAAAGCAGGCGATTTCGTACAAGTTCGCATCACGGGTGCAGACGAATACGATTTGTTTGCAACCACCGACTGACCGGTGTGGCAGGCGCTTAAACAGTGGGCGAAGCGGATCAGGCGAGACACTTTCGCTTTGTGGTTTGCGGTTCGCAATGAACGTACCCCACGGTGGCTACGCTGGTTTGGCATTCTGATCATTGCCTATGCGCTGTCGCCGATTGATCTGATTCCCGATTTTTTACCGATTATTGGCTATCTTGACGAACTGATTCTGCTGCCCGCCGGATTGTGGCTGATCGTTCGTTATATGCCTGTCGACGTACTCGCCGAATCCAGGGCGCGGGCCGACGACTGGCTTGCCGCCGGCAAGAGCAGGCCGCGCAGCGCGTTTGGCGCCATCATCGTCATCGTTATCTGGATCACGGTTGCGTGGTGGTTGATTGCGATTTTCTCCACGCCTGCCATTGCTGCGTGCGCTTAGACGCAACCAGGCCTTTTGCGTAATGTTTTGCCCGCCAAACCGGCGACCGGCACACTTATGCTTCCACCACGCCAGAGCCGGGTTCCAGTTTTCTCAGAAAAGCACATACCTCATCCAGATCGCGGCTGCGCCGCATTGGTGGCAAACTTTGCCAGATTCGCCGACCATATGGCTTGGTTATCAGTCGGGGATCGCAAATCATCAGCACCCCACTATCGCGTTCGTCGCGGATCAACCGGCCGGCACCCTGCCTGAGGTTGATAACGGCCTCCGGTAGCTGATACTCCATGAAAGCATTTCTGCCCTCCCGGTTGATCTTCGCAATCCTTGCTGCCAATACGGGATCGTCGGGCGGAGCGAATGGCAGGCGATCGATAATCACCAAAGACAACGCGTCGCCACGCACATCGACGCCCTCCCAGAACGACTGACTTCCCAGCAGGATGGCATCGCCGAGGCTCCGGAAGCGTTCCAGCAAATCCGAGCGCGAAGCTTCTCCCTGCATGAGTAGCGGAAAATCCAGCTTCCGCGCTTGCATGCAGGCCGCAAGGAGTTGTTTCGCTTCACGCATCGCCCTGAGGCTGGTGAACAGCAGGAACGCATGTCCTCGCGCGGCTTCAATGAGGGGCAGGCACGCGTTAATAACGGCCTCGGTATAAGCGCCGTTATTCGGATCAGGCATCTTCTCGGGAACGAACAGCATCGACTGGTTCTCGTAGTCAAACGGACTGTCCCAACTGGCTGTGACCGCGTCCTCCAGTCCCATCTGCTGTTGGTAATGGGAGAAGTCCTTCCGGACAGACAATGTCGCCGAGGTGAATATCCACGCTTTCGGATGTCCTGCCAATTGGCTTTGGAACACGTTTGCAACGGACAGTGGCGTCGAATTGAGCCGCAGCGAAGACGCGAACGTCTCGATCCACCGCACATGCCCGGTGTCAGTTTCGGTTTCGTCTTTCCAGCGTTGCAATGCCGCCTCGAGCATGGTTGCCCGTTCCCAGCAATGATGCAGTCCCTCGGAGCGGGCCGCATGCGCTTCCAACTGTTCGATCAACTCCTGCAACGCAAGTACTGCATCGTCGAGAGTGGTCACAAATTCATGGTTCGCAAGCACCTGCTCATGCGTTTTGCGAACCATGTCACCTGGAAATTGCAGCCTTAGATCACGCGCTGCCTTTTCAACTGCACGTGCCTGGTCCTGCAACCCGGTCGCTTCGGTTGCACTGGCTGCGGATTCCATCCGGGTGTCACGGCCCAGTTCAATCAGTTGATTGGAGGATAAGCGCTCGCCAAAGAACAGACTTGCTGTCTCGGGGAGTTGGTGGGCCTCATCAAGTATCACGGTGTTGCAGGCGGGTAGCAGTTCTCCAACGCCTTCATCACGCAGCACCAGATCGGCAAAAAACAGATGATGATTGACGACAACGACATCCGATTCCAGCGCCTGTTTGCGGGCCTCCAGAACAAAGCACTTCGCATGATGAGGGCATTCCGCCCCCAGGCAGTTCTCACGCGTCGACGTAACGAGTGGCCAGATCGCTGCGTCCTCCGGCACATCAGCGAGTCCGCCACGATCGCCGTTGGCCGATGTTCGGGAGTAGCTGTCAATGCGGGCAAGATGAACCGTGTCATCGCGCGTCAGAAAGCGGCCATCGGCCTTCGCACGTTCAAGGTGGTAGTGGCAGACGTAATTTGCGCGCCCCTTGAGCAGCGCAACCGTGACCGGCGCTGCAAGCACCTTGCGCACGAGCGGAATATCGCGATCGAACAACTGGTCCTGCAGCGTTTTGGTGCCGGTAGAAATAATCACTTTCCCGCCGCTGAGCAGGGCCGCAACAAGGTAGGCGAAGGTTTTGCCGGTACCGGTACCCGCTTCGGCGATCAGTATTGAATTATCTTCAATCGCTGCGGCAACGGCCTGTGCCATTTCGAGTTGCTGTGTTCGCAATCGGTAGCCGGTAATGGCTCTGGACAACAGCCCGTCCTCTCCGAAGATCTCACGCAAATCCGCGGTCATCTATGGTCTGCCCTTACAGCGGTTTGGTGCCAGTGGCGCCGACGGCACCGTCCGGCTCGCAACGATGCTGGCTGAACAGGCCGGCAGCCAACGCGACATCGCAGGCTGGTGGATTCATGGGATGAGCCCCAGCACATCAAGCAAGGGCGGGATCAATAACGAGGAAACCAGTGTGTTCAGCCCCATGGCCAGTCCGGAAAAAGCACCCGCAATTTCGCTTTCCTGAAACGCACGTGCAGTACCGATGCCGTGTGACGCGGTTCCCATCGCGAAACCGCGAACCGCCGGGTCGCTGACGCGGCACCAGTTGAGGATCGTTGGGCCAATGACGGCGCCGACAATACCTGTCGATACCACCAGAATTGCTGTCAGTGAGGCAGGCCCTCCCAGTTTTTCGGTAATACCCATTGCGACGGGTGCCGTCACCGATTTAGGCGCCAGTGCGAGGAGCGTTTGCGGTGTTGCCCCGAGAAGCCAGGCAAGGAAAACAGCAGACAGGGCTGCTGTCACGGCGCCGGTCAACAGTCCAAAACACAATGGCAACCACATCTGCCTGAGCCGCGCGAAGTTTCGATAGAGCGGCACGGCAAGTGCCACGGTTGCGGGACCGAGAAAAAAATGCACGAACTGGGCGCCTTCAAAATAGCGAGGGTAGCCCGTGTTGGTCGTAGTCAGAATCACAACCAATACAATGACGGCGATCAGCACCGGATGCAATAACGATCTGTTACCGGATTTCCTGTACAGCCAGTCACTGAACAAATAGGCAGTCACCGTCAGGGTCAGATGCAGCAATGGTGATGCCGCGAGATAAACCCAGATATCTATCAACCGTACCGGGCTCATCGCTGCGCCTTACGACACAGGTGTGTCAGGTGCAGCGTCAGTTTGATCATCAGCGCGGTTACCGCCAGCGTGAGTGCGGTTCCGAGCACCACCGAGACCATGATGGCCAGCCATTGCTGCTTCACAGTAGCCGCATGCAGCATCACGCCCACGCCTGCTGGAACGAACAACAGAGACAAATGCCGCAGGATGCCGTTGCTGGTTTCAGATAGTGCGTCGGCAGCCGTCGGGACTGTTCTCAAGATCAGAATCAATACCACCATGCCGATCACCGGGCCGGGTACCGGAATGGCGAGCAGCTGGCTGCTGATCTCGCCCAGGAGTTGGCAGACAAGCAGCACGGCAATGGCATTCAGCATCGAATCAACAACCGCGTCGAAATGCCGCAACCACGCGAACTTGCAATAGCAGTGAAGCAGGACATGGGTTCTTCATCTTTTAGTACCGTATTCATGGCGATGAACCGTCGCCGTGCGGCACGAAAACGGATACCATTGTGCGCATGATTGCACGCCTAAACTTCTTGTTCGCGGTCGCATTTCTGACTGTACTCGTCTTCTTCTTTGTCGGCCGGTTTCTGATTCTCGAAGGCCTGATGGCATCAGCACCTTCGCTGGCGCCATACTTTACCGCAGCCTACGCTCTGGCCGCACTGATGCTAACAGTGCTGGTGCTTGCCAAGACCGTCATCCGGCTCAATCCGGCTACGTCAGTCGCGCGCTATCGTAAAGCCGGCTTGCGCACAGGATTTGCGCAGGCGATCTTGTTCCTGGGCCATGCATGTGCTCTGTTTGCCCTCTACACAACGTTTGTTTCACAGCCTCCCGAACCGGCGTCGTGGCCGTGGCTGCTGGCCCCTGTGCTTTTTGCAGCAGGAGTTGCCGTCACCATAGTGGACTGGCGAAAACGGGCGCTTCAGACCGCTTGATAATTCTGCCTGGCCGGGGCCTTCTCGCCCGGACCGGGCATCCCCTGCAAAACAGCTACACCCGCCGTGCTCTGGGGGGGTATTCCCTGGCAAGTGCCATCACGCACCCTTTCGAACAGCCTGATCTGCCGGCAGAAGCCCGGCCTTGTGCCGGAAACCGTCGCAATGGGTCGGCTCGACCGCCCGCTTCTAGTAACATTGAAGCTATGAGGCCGTTGAGACCGGGTTAACCGGTTTTTCAGAGCCTTGGCTATTATTTCTCCCGTATATGGAACAACCATACTGATGCCACATCACTCGCTGAACGTCCGGATCGAACCGCTCGTGAATCCTCGCCCGGTACATTTCCCGGATGTGCTCGGCTTCGGCCGTTATTTCACCAATCGCATGTTCACCCAGCGCTTCTCGCCCGAATCGGGGTGGCACGATGCAACCATTTCTGCCTATCAGCCACTCACGCTCGATCCGGCCTCGCAAGTCCTGCACTGTGGTCAGGACGTCTTTGAAGGCACCAAGGCGTATCGGAGAGCCGATGGACAGATCAACCTGTTTCGCATCGAGCAGAATATGGCGCGCTTCAACCGTTCTGCGTTGCGAATGGGGATGCCCGAGATCGACGCCGAAGCGCATATTGCGGCGATCGAAACGCTGGTCCGGTACGAACATGAATGGATTCCTGATCAACCCGGATCGGCGCTGTATATTCGCCCGGTCATGATCTCGACCGAGACAACACTGGAAGTGCGCGCGAGCCGGACATTCCTGCATTTCATCATCCTGAGCCCGGTAGGGCCCTACTTCGGAAGCGGCCTGAGTCCGGTACCGGTTTTCATCTCTCATGACTATGTGCGTGCGGTGCGCGGTGGCACCGGTGAAGCCAAAACCATAGCGAACTATGCAGGCAGCATCTTTGCCACGGAGGAGGCGAAGCGCCAGGGATTCCAGCAGGTATTGTGGCTCGATGCCACCGAACGGCGACTGGTAGAGGAAGTTGGCGGAATGAACATCGCTTTCGTCTACGAGGGCAAACACATCTGCACGCCCGCGTTGTCCGGAAGTATTCTTCCCGGCGTGACGCGCGACTCGATTCTGCAGATGGCACCTGATCTTGGGTTTGAAGTCTCGGAAGACCGAATCGACGTCGAAGACATGCTCAAGGATGTCCAGTCCGGACGGATTTCGGAAGTGTTTGCCATGGGAACGGGGGCCGTTATTGCGCCAGTTGGGCGGTTTCGCTACAAGGACCGGGACTACGTTATAAATGACAATCAAACCGGCCCGGTTGCACAGCGCGTATTCGATGCCCTGACCGATATTCAATATGGCCGTGTTGCGGACCCCTATGGCTGGACACGGACACTGGAACTCGAGGTGGAAGGCAACGCGCAACGCTCCGCAAGTGCGTGACTGCCCGTGGGCCGACATCCGGTTTCGCCCTTGACGCTTATCGTCCGCGGGATCTTCCAGCAACCGGGTGTCTCTGGCGGCTCACCCGAGCCTTCCTGCCTGACCGGGTTGACGTGAATCATGACGAACGGTCCACTCAGTACCGCTGAGCCGGTGCGCTGCAAATGGGCCGCGTCGGGCAATGCGTCTTATCTTGCGTACCACGATTGTGAATGGGGTGTGGCAATACATGATGACCGGGAATTGTTCGAATTTCTCCTTCTGGAAGGGGCGCAGGCGGGACTATCCTGGTCAACCATACTGAACAAACGAGCAGGCTACCGCAACGCATTTGCCAATTTTGATCCAGTGAAGATATCCGCTTTCGGCCAGCGCGAAATTGATGATTTGGTAAAAGATTCCAGTATTGTTCGTCACCGGGGAAAAATCGAATCGGCTATCTCCAATGCGAGATGTTTTCTCGAGACACAGCAATCGTTCGGAAGCTTCGATCAGTATCTTTGGCGCTTTGTCGACGGGTCCCCGCGGCAAAATGCCTGGAAGTCCGGCGAGGATGTGCCGACCCGCTCGCCCGAATCGGATGCGCTGAGCCGGGATTTGAAACAGCGCGGTTTCAAGTTTGCCGGCACAACCATCATGTACGCGTTCATGCAGGCCACCGGCATGGTGAACGACCATACGATCGACTGCTTTCGGTGGGCGCAGTTGAACATGGCTTGAGTTCTGCACATAACACCGGTTGCAACAATCAAAGGGCATCATCACAAAACCCAGTCACTCGAGGACCTGAATCATGATGAAAGCGGAACAAAACCACACTGACTCGCGCGATCGCCGTAGGGTCAGTCTGTCCGATGCGCTCGATGCGGTCGGAAAGGTACGCAGCAAATTGCCGTCGGCTGCCGTATTTGAGCGAGGCTCACTGCAAGTCAAGATGTATCGTCCGGGCAGCGAAGATTTCCAGACGCCGCACGAGCGCGACGAAGTCTATTTCATCGTCCGTGGTTCTGGCTGGTTTCAAAACGGCGATGATCGTCATCCCTTTCAAAGCGGCGACATGCTGTTCGTTCCGGCCGGGCGCAAGCACCGGTTCGAGAAGTACACGGACGACTTCTGCACGTGGGTGGTGTTCTACGGCCCTGAAGGTGGTGAAACCATCAGCGACAACCCGTGATGGCGGAGAACGCCCGAGAGCAACACCAGCACAATCATCCCGCAAACGGCCGGCCGACCGGAATCAAGGTGCTTGTCGCGGTTAACGCACTCACCGCACTCAGTCTGCTCATCATGTTCCCACAGTACTCGGGTGGGCGCGCCCTGCTCTACCTCTGTGTCGGCTTGTTACACGGACTATTGGGCGCAGGTCTGTACTTCCAGGCCAATTGGGCGCGGGTACTGATGATCGTGTATGCATTGTTCCAGGTCGCCGGAATGAGTTTATGGTCCCTGATTGGCCTGATGACCCTGGTCGCGCAACCGCTAAGTACCGATAAGGCACAGTTCCTGGCCCTGGCAGCGGTAGCCATTCCCTTCCTGACGTGGTCAGTGCTCTACCTGCTCGCGCAATTACGGGGAAGTGCCGAAAACAAGTCCGGCTAGCCCCGCCCGGCCATCGATTTCTGGGCATTTCAGCACGAAACCGCGTGCGCGAGTTACACCGTTCGACAGGTAGTGGCGCCCCTTATTCAGGGTTCTTGCCAATGCGCGTCAGCGGGCCAGACCGGACCAAAGTGCCTGCCCGTGTACCAGCTGTCATTCCGGCAGAAACCGCAATATTCTGCCCGGCTTGCGTCCTTCATTTCCCTATGCTGAAACTGCATCCGATCT
>DATKYN010000214.1:0-2119 GCA_035528435.1 Burkholderiales bacterium | reverse complement strand
GCCAAATTCAATAACGGCCATGTCCAATTATTACCGCGTCGAACAATCAGGGCTTATGGCAGACCGATCGTACGAGCGAGTTTCCAGAGTTCATCTGCGCCGTCTGGCGCGTATTGCCGACGAGGAGCGGGAAGATTTTTTTGCGCGCCGGCCGGACTGGAGGTTGCTGTACCGTCGCCGCTTGTTGTGCACGATCTTGCACGGTCAAAGTGCCTTGCACTATTGCAACGGCACCAGCGGAATCGACGGCTTCGACATTTGTCTTTTCTTTGCGGCGCACGCCGAGGCCCCGTTCCCGCATCACTGGTCAGGTTACCGTGATTTTGGTAAATCGAAATTTGGCCGCCGCGAGGCCGATCAGGGTTACGCCGGTCGCCGGATTCGGTTTACCGGGCGCTCGCTCGCTTGCCGGCCGAGCGATGACCCGGTCGCAGCGCTACAGACTTACCTGAGTGTGGGGCGCTCACCCACGGCGCGCCGTATCAGGGATAACCCAGTCGTCCTGATTGCTCCGCAGCGTTACCTCGGTTACGTCGCCTGGCCTACGCTGGTTGCCTGATCAAGATGTCGAACAAAAAACCGGCGCGCACAGCGATGGCTTGCAGACATGACGCAGCATGAAGCCCTGGCGCGCGTATACCTTCAAACGACTTACCGCGTGATAACCGCGGCCAAACCGGTAGACATACGTATCGGCGTCCTGAATCCCGCGCTCGCTGCCTTGTTACAGTCCCGAGGGGCACGCACATGGGCATTTTTGACGGCAAGCAACCCGCGCTCGCAGCAACTGACTGACGATGACAACGCGTTACGCAACGACAAGCTGATGCAGTCGCTGCGTGACGAAGGGTGGTCGTGCCTGGACGCGGTCGGTGTGCCGGACAATTCAGACTGGATGCCGGAACAGAGCGTTCTGATACTTGGGATTGGGCGGCAGGCGGCGCTGGCGCTGGCGCGACGCTGGCAGCAGAACGCGATCGTCTACGGCGAGCATGGTGTTGTGCCCGAGTTAGTCTGGGCCGACTGAGTCCGGTTAATGAATTGTCTGCAAGATGGCGAATGGTCGACACTAGACATGGTCGAATCGTGCATTTGTCGACGTTTACCTTCCGCGCCCAGGTGTTTTCTTGTGAGGTTTCGGCAGAATACCTCGCCGATTGCCCTGTGAAATATGCCCGGATTGACGATAAATGCTTGTTTCATAGACGCGGTTCACGTTTGTCGCAGTTCAGCCGCAATCACAGTGGCATGGCACTTGCGAATTATCCGGTGCGCTCGGCAACCCTGTGCTGCCAAGGGAGGCGGGCCTCACCGGTTCGATAGGGACCGAGCGCACCTTTCCTGCCAAGCGCAAATGCGCTCACATGTTTCCCACCGATCGCCCGTGTGTTCACATTCGCTTGAACAACTGCGCGTCATCTCTCGATGATTGAATTCAGTCCCGTGAGTCCTTCCGTGACGTCCGGTTATGGTGCGGGCTTTGGGATATTGCTGTTGAGTTTCTCTGCAAGGCCTTCGACCTTGATCCAGTTGTCGTCTTCCTGAAAATAAAGATGCCCCCCCTCTTCATAAAAGCCGGAGGTGGCACCGCCGTCACGAGTTCGCCGGAACGTGTGAGCGGACACCGGCAGCAGCGCGTTACGTTTCTCGCCTTCTTCCCGGGTGAACAAGCGGCCATCGGCTGAAATGGTGACCTGCAGGTAGCGCCGTGAACGGTTCGCATCTGATTGCCAGTCGAAGCGCCAGGCGGCAAGGTCGTAGCGACCGGTATAGGAGTGCAACTGTTGCCGGCTGATTTGGGCGATCGGCGGAGCCGGAGGCGGTTGATGATCTCGCGTGAGTGCCTTCTCGATCGCGCGGCGCAACTGCCCGAGCGTGCGCTGGTTCGCGCTGTTGAATGTGACGAAGTAGCCAACACCCAGTTGCCGACAGTACCCGAATCGCGACAGATAACCATCGCCGTCACCGCCATGACCCGTGAATTCAAAGCCGTTACGGTACTGCGTGTAGATGCCCAGGCCGTAGCCGAAGCGCAAACCGTTGCGTGCCGCAAGAGAGGTGCGTGGCGACTCGATACGCGCGATCTCGGCAGATGTGAGCACAGTATGCTGCTTGTATT
>DATKYN010000213.1:0-3115 GCA_035528435.1 Burkholderiales bacterium | reverse complement strand
AAGGCAGAACTGGAAGAGTGGATGGCCGGGGAGGGGCTCATCATTGCTGGCGACCCGGTATGGGCGCGATACAACGCGCCTTTTACGCCATGGTTCTTGCGGCGCAATGAGATTCTTGTGCCGGTAGAAGCAGGTGGTGCCGGGGAATAGGCCCTGTCATGCGATGATAGGAGTGTGCCGCTGATAGCGAGGTGTTGACGGGGCGTCTCGTTGCGAATACTTCCCGGCGGGACGCGCCCGCATGAGACTTGCTTTATCACCGGGACCTGGCGCATGACAGCGCGATGGAGAATGTAATCGATGACCTGGATAACGAAATTTGTTTGTACCGCGGCCTCACTGTTGATGCTTACAGCGGCAGTTTCACAGGCCCAGGAGATCAAGAAGTACGTTACGCCTGAAGGCAAGACGATCTACTCCGATGTTCCGATACCAGGAGCGCGCGAAGCCGGATCGGTTGCACCGCCCCCGCCGGTCGATCCTGAGTCACGTAGCCAGGCGGAAGCAGCTGCCCGCGAGGCGGCTCAGCGCGCGGATGAATCTGCCCAGCGCTCTGAGGAGGAATCAGCCGGTCAGGCAAGTATAGAAGCGGCCGAGCAGCAACTCGAAAATGCGCGCAACGCCCTTGAAAACGGCAAGGAACCGATGCCAGGCGAGCGAAAGGGCACCGCCGGTGGGGCCAGTCGCCTCACAGACGCTTACTACAATCGCCAGAGGGCAAACGAACAAGCTGTGAGAGATGCCCAACGGTTGCTGGATGCGGCGCGCGCCCGACGCTGACCGGCTGCACCGGGCAGCATGCCAGTAGCTGCGGGTCGCCCCGGAGTGTCCACGTAGTGGGACGCGTGGCGTGTCTGGTAAATGTGTATTGGAGGCTTGCTTTTCTGGCGCGCTAGCGCATCGGGGGCAAAGCGGTCGTTACAGCATCCGCATGCTTGTCCAGCCAGAAAAACGAGTCAATACCGTCGGCAAACCCTATTCCTTATGGTGTGGCCAGGCGGAACTGTCGATAGTCTCCTGATAGGCGTGCCATGTTGCGTGTCCAATCAGGGGAAGCGTGACAGCCAATCCGATGAAAGCGGTAGCGATCCCCAATGCCACCGCAGCAATAATCAGCAGTACCCAAACTGCCATGGCTGCCTTGTTTCGAAGCACGGCATTAAAGCTGGTCACGGCTGCCGTCACCATATCGGCATCGCGATCCATGATCATCGGCAGCGAGAATGCGCTGATACAGAAGACGAAGGCCGCAAAAAGCGATCCGACGAGCGTTCCCACGCCCAGGAAGATTGCCAGCTCAGCCATATCCGGGCTCGCCAGCGCCGGAAAGAACACATGCACCAGCGATGCTGCCCGCGCCCACACCAGAAATACGATCATCAGGATCAACGCAAATACCATCTGATTGCCGATATGGCGCCAGCTGTTGCGCAACGAATGGCCAAGTGTGGGTTTGCGGCCATTCTGAAGTTGCAGGCTGATGTCATAGAACGCCATCGCGAGCAAGGGGCCAACAAAAACGAATCCCGAAAGTAGCGCGAGCAATACCACGAAGTTGCCGAACGTCACGGCGAAAAAGGCAAGCAGATAACTCAATGCGACGAGGAGTGCACCGTAACCGAGGCTCTGTGCGGGTGCCTTACGCAGGTCCTGCCAACCCAGCTTGATCCATCTGACCGGTGCGTTTGCTTGCAGGTCCTTGCACGGCGCGGCAAAAGGCAGCGCATCGCTTGCATTTTCCGGATCCTTCGATGGCGTGGAATCAGTCATGGTATTCCCTGAATCAACAAGTTTACGCGCGAGGGTGTTGGCGCACGGAAAATATGCAGGCCTGCGTCAACCGTCGCTCAGATGTGAATCTTTTTCGCGGTGGCTGTCAAGACCCTGTTCCGGTGTTGCAGGGCAGGGAGTACACGGCAGGGAGGTACAGGGCGGGGATCACGACATTGTGTTCGTCGGCTAGCGGTTCGTTACCAGCAGAGCCAAAGCCGTGTTTGCGTCGCCGGTTCCGCGTTTATGCCGGGTACGTGGCAACTCCCGGCGCAGGTTCGATCAAAGTGGCGATGTTTCCATCAGCGAGCTATCTCCGCGTTGTGCCAGTGCACCTGTTCTTGACTGGAAACAAACTGCGCGACATCGTCAACGACAGGCAAGCCGTCGGCGATGCTGGAGAACGCTGCAACCGTTCGACCATGACCGACTTCGGGATAAATGATTTCGCGAACATTAACGCCGGTCGCGCGCAATTGCGCCGCCAGGCGCCGGGTGTTACGAGGGATAACAGTGGTGTCGGCGTCACCGCTAATCAACAATGCCGGTGGTGCCGATTCGGAGACAAATTCGATCGGCTGGGTATTACGCGGGGTCGGATCTCCGAAGATTTTTTTCAACCGTCGACTCTGAAGCGGCAGGAAATCGTACGGTCCCGACAGACCAACCCATCCCGCCAGTTGTTCCGGTGAGTGTCCGAGCGCATTCAGGTAGCCATCATCGAGTGCGAGCATCGCCGCGATATGCGCTCCGGCAGAATGCCCCATCAGAAACACTTTGGCCGGATCGCCATGGAACCGTGACGCGTTCTCGAAAGCCCATGCTGCTGCCGCAGCTGCGTCCTTGATGAACCCAGGAAACACAACCTCCGGGTAAACCCTGTAGTCGGGAACCACTGCAACGAAACCCCGTGCCGCCAGCGTGCGGCCAACGAAACGATAATCTGCCTTGTTGCCACTGTCCCAGGCGCCGCCGTAATAGAAGACCACTACCGGCGCCGGTTGCTCGTGCAAAATGACCGGTTCAAAAACATCGAGACGCTGTCGGTCCAGCGGGCCATAGGCAATATCAATGTTCTCTCGCGCTTGCCCGGACGGCGAGAAGGCGTTGAGATACAGGAAAGGGGAGCATCCGGCCAGCAGGCTAGCGGACAGCACAACAAACAGATATCGAAAAATTGACATACACGTTTCGACCATAGCTTTGGCGTTTAGTGCAGTGCCACTAGAAGAAGCAATTGGGAGAATAGCCGGGATTGCCTTTCAGAGGAGTGAACCGCCCGAGGGCGTTCTCCCCTAAATGCCTTGTTTCGTGCACGTGATGACGTAAACTATCTTTGCTTGTG
>DATKYN010000212.1:0-2451 GCA_035528435.1 Burkholderiales bacterium | reverse complement strand
TGCTGACATGGCGAGAAGCGAGAAATCTCTTTCACCTTTAAACGGCTATCGCCTGACAAACAAACCGTACCGTGCGCGTCCTGTAAATGCGGAATCGCCAATGGACGGAACTGATCGCCACAGCATGCCAATCAAACTGTCGAATCCGGAAGTAATAGCACCCCTTCCCTCAATAGGCGCACTGGTGCGAATCCGTCAGGGAGTGGCCACCCGTAATGGCGGCAGCTACTAGGGCACTGGAGGACCCTTCAGCTCGACGACATTACCTTCCGGATCGGAAACGTAAATGGACGGTCCTTGTCCCTGCGCACCATACCGCGAGGCCACTGGCCCGGCCTCAATGCCATGCGCCTTAAGGTGGTGACGGATGTCGGCTTCGTCGAATGGCTCGACCCGCAAGCAGAAATGATCCAGGTTGCGTGCTTCTTTACCGGGCGCTGCGCCGCCAGCCCGGCCAAGCTTACCCTCGACCGGCACCAGATCAATCAGCGATTGCCCAGCGCGCAGTTGTATCAATCCGATGTCATCACGGTGACGCTCGACTGTGCAGCCGAGCGCATCGCAATAGAATTGAAGCATCCGGTTGAGGTCGCTCACGCGCAGCACAAGATGGTCGATTTCGCGTATCCGGATCATTTTTTAGTGTCGATAAAACGGTAAGTTAAACGATCGGTGCGCCAACGATATGGTGCATCGGGAAAAGCATACAACCTGGCACGGAACAGCTGCCGGCACTCATTGATGACGCGGACTTCGAACTTCTGTTTTCAATCTTTCGTTTCAAGGCTGGCGAGGCGATCGACCAGGAGACGTTGATGCACTCGCAAGGTAAAGAGCTCTGCGGAATAGCCGGACGGAACATGCATGCTCCGGATCTCGGCGTCGAGCTGCTCTAGTTCCTTGCGTATCTGCTGAAAGCTCGCGCTGTCATTATCGGCGTCCATGTTTTTCTCTATTTTCTTCAGCACCCGATACCAACGGTAGATGCGGCCGCGGTTTACCATGCGATACGCGGGTCCCGCCATGCGGATCAGCGGGTAAAGCAGCGTGAGTAACGGTATCAGAATGATCATGAACCGGGTGGCGGCTGAGGCATAGCGAAAGGGCAGCCACCGATATAAGAACGAGGGCCCCTGCTCAAAATACTGGCGTGCCTCTTCGGCGAGTGGCGCCTCAACGCCGTATGCTGAAGGGAACTCTCCCGGGCTTGTGAGCAGGCTCCCCTGATGGAGCTGCTCGCGTGCGCTCTCAATGAGCAAAGGGATGAGCGCGGGATGAATGTCCGGCCTGACAACGAGGCTCGCGGTTGTGACGATGACCTCAATATCTTCGGTAGGAACTTCAGACCGGAGGTCGATCAGGCCCGCTGGAATCACGCTTCGCTTGAGATAGCGATAGTGACGGGAAAACGCTTCTGCCAGCGCAAAATTAACGATGCGCAAACCGGGATCTGTAAATAATGTCCGGACCCAGGGAACCGTGATCGGCGTTACGAAGACGGCAGAGTCGATCTCGCCCGCACGAAGCGCGTCCACCGCACGTTGACCGCCTATGGAAACGAGCGTCGTTCCAGGCGGAGTCCCATCCTGCACGCCCTGGTCTTCGAGAAGCTGGGTGGCCAGTGCGTGAACCCCGCTGCCGAGGTCGCCAATGGCGATGCGCCCGCCTTCGATGTGGCTGGCATTCCAGTCAGCACGCTCCACCTGCAGCAGGGGTTCATAGAAAACGCTTGCGACCGAAGACAGCTGCCTGGCTTCTACATGACTGAGATTTCCTCCTTGTATGAGGCCGACGTCAATCGTGCCTTCCAACAGCAGGCGAATATTGTCCATCGATCCGGCAGTGGTGACTGGCTCGAGTTTGACGCCGCGTTCGAAGACTTGTTGCTGCAGTGCCTTGCCGAATCGTGCGTAATAACCACCATCCGGGCCGGTACCAAACCGCACAACATCTGGCAGAGGGGGTGGCAGAAAGAACCACGCGACGACAGCTGCTATGACAAAAGTGCAAATGCTCCCCACCCCGAAACGGATGACTGTGTTCCGAAGGGAGTGATCGTCAAGGTCGGGTTGTCCTTTACTCACGCGTCAATTGTGCCCCGGAGCAGTGCAACAGGTCCAGCGCGACCTAAATACGGCCCTGCCCGGTTTCAGATCAGAACCTGATCGCCTTCAGGTTCATCGGATCGTATTCTGACTCGCTGGCAAGTCGATCTATGCGCTGGATCCGGTGATGCGCAAAACGAATACCGGCCCCGTGACAGAGCGGCATTCAAGCGACGAAACTCACTCAGTGCGTCCAACGCGAGTAGGGTTCCAGTCCTTTCTCTGTTGCGCAGAATTGCGCACGCCGCATATCATGCCGCAATCATGTTCGAGCCTCTGTTCAATGACCGATACCTCGATGCCCTTGTAGAAAGGGGATCGATCCGTTCTTACCCGAAGAACGTGC
>DATKYN010000211.1:0-3134 GCA_035528435.1 Burkholderiales bacterium | reverse complement strand
CTTTGAGCTGTAGATCGTGGATATTACGCCCAGCCATGTGAATGTGAAAGCCTTTTTCACAAGATAACGAGTCACAGGTGATGATAATTACCTGACCTGCAATGTCGACTCTGACCCCCCATTCACGTCCTTTGAAGTGTTTAATCAAGTCATCGCCGATGCGTTTTGCGATCCACATTTCCAGCTTGGCCTGCTTGGCCTCGTTGGTTTCCAGCAAATTGATCTCGTTGTAGTCGGTCGCTATTTCGCGCCCGAACTTACCGCGTGAATTGTGGAGTGATAATGTGCTCATGCGCCTTTCCGCCATCCCGCGTTGGCACTGCGAGAAGTTACCTTCAGATTCGAATCCGCGTTTCCGCCACCCTGACGGATCGGGGTCTTGTGGTCCACGACCTTGCCGTCGCCCTTGCTCACGGCACCTTTTTCCACCATCTTCGCCCTGGCCGCATTGCGCTGGGCCCGCTTTTTGATCTGCGCCGGCTTGCCGTGGTAGCTCTCGTACTCGTGGTTGTAATCTCGCTGCCCAGGTTTCATTTCGCTGCCTCGTAATCGGACTTGCGCACCTGCAGATAATTCGCGCCCTCGATGGACGAGTTGCAAGCGCTGCAGAACATGCGCCCTCCGGGCTCGATGGCGTCGCCATCGACGGTCCGCGCGTGCGTGGACAGCATCATCTCGCCTGCGATTGGTACGTGAGTGTAGTAGAACGCGATCCCGCCGCAGGTCTTGTGCAGGATTGCGATCATGCCCTCGATTGGCGGCAGCTCATCAGGCAGCGGCTGGGTCGGCAGTATCTTTGCACCTGGGTTCTTGTGCAACACCTCTTCGGCCATGACCTTTTTGGGGTACAGGAATTTCCTGATGGCTTGGTCGTTGCTCAAATCATGACTCATCGTCTTCCTCCTGTTCGCGCTCGATGCAATACGAGCAGCCGCTCTCAACAAAATCGTGAATCCCGGCGCTGCAGGTCGGGCAGAAGGTCACCGGCAGCTTGCCGATGAAACCCTGGTTGCCGCCCTCGTCCTCCAGGCTGAACTCGCCATTGCAGATGGTGCAGATGTCTGGTTCAGGCTGCGCCACAGGGTTCCTCCACCAGATCAACATGCATCATGCCCATGTTCATCAGGATCTTGTGTGATTCGGTGTCCTGCGCGTAGTGCTGCTCCAGCTCCTTGCGCACCCCGGGCTCAATCAACGACTTAAATTCTTGGCCCGACATGCGTTTGGGCTGGGCGCCGACGTGCGACAACGGGTATTTTGGGAATTCAAAGGCCCAGGTCTGCGCCAGATTCTCAAACGGGTAGAGCACGGTCGGCAGAAACGTGTCACCGGCCATATGCAGCTTGATCTGCGGCGAAAAATGCGGATTGGTCTCTCCCAGGATCTTCTGCGCGAACTCGGTCGGGCTCATCTTGGTATACGGCGGCTTGTGCCAGATCACATACGCGCAGGCCGCGCGCTCGAAGGGTTCACGCAGCCACATGACAACTTTATAACCATAAAATTCCTTCAACTGCCGTGCAGCGCCCTGGGATACTTTACGGCATTCATTCTTGGTGCCGGCGGGCCCAAAGGCTTCCGCCATGGATGCCGAAGCCACGCGCTGGGTGGTTGCAACCACTTTTCCAGGCGTGGCCCAGTACACCACATCCATTGTCATTTTAGTGATTTTTGTCATATAAATTCCTCGCTGCAGCAGTCGCATTCGTAGACCAGACGGTCGATCTCCATGTCGAGCATGGTTGAAAACAGCCGACCCTTACTGCAGTTCGGACAGCGTGAATGCAATGAACGCCAGATTGCTGTTAACCACCATTTCATGCTGCCATGTCCTCGGGTTCGAATGAATCATCCGGTTCGAAAAAGTTGTTGGTGTAATCACCGATTGCCTCGGCAAAAGTCATCGCGATGCCGTCACCCTCGTCCGGAGACTCCAGGCCACGCTTCTTCATATCCTGCTTGCGCTCCATGCGCATCAGTTCCTTGGCATCGAAGGCATACTCGATACCGATCAGGCTCTGGCGCAGCTCGGCATCGTTCGGCAGATCCGCGCCCTCGCGCAACCAGATCCGCATGCGATCCCACATCTCGGCGCGCTTGTTGAAGTAGGTCTCGAAGTCATCCGCTTTCACGCCGGCGTTGACCTCGACGATCTCATAACTGAGCATGCGCAGCCGGTCGACGACGCCGGCGCCGACACCAATGCCATCAACGAACACCGCGGCAGGTCGAAATTCACGGATTGCATCAGCCACCTGCGTTGCCACCTGCATGGTGTTCAGTTCGCGGAATTTACGCAGCTCCAGCAGCTTGCGCCCCTGGCGGATCGCGATGATGGTCTTGTCGTCGCCATAGCGCGCCACGTCAACCCCGATCAGAACGGGCAGCTGGAAGTGTGCCTCGTAGGGACATTCCCAGTGCATCGCCCGGTCCACCAGATCGGAGGCGATGAACTGCATGTCGCCAACCCGGGGGAAAACCCCGCGCACGCGTACCCGGATAAAGTCGGAATCTTCGCCGTACACCTCGACCCAGGAAGAGATTTCCTCTTTGTTGGTCATCCTCGCGGTACGTGAATCGATCTGCCGGCGGACCCAGCGCGACTTGTCGGAGTAGAAGCACTCCCTGAACCGGCCGGTGTTTCGGGTCGGGTTGCCGTAGACGAACCACATCGCCCGTGGTGTGGTCATTGCACCTTCCGAGACCTCCCAGATCTTGTCAGGAATACCGGAAGCTTCATCGTATATGACCAACACGTGCGTTGCGTGCAGCCCCGCGAACGCTTCAGAGTTATGCTCAGTATTGGGCACGGCGGCAACGAACCACGTCTCGGGATGCTGTCGATGGTAAAATTTAGTTGCAGACCATTTGAACCAGTGCTCATTGATCGCCCGCTTGTGCCAGACGGCGAGTTCGCGCCACGTCTTGGTGGTCAACTGGGGTAGGGTGTTGGCAGTCACAACACCGTTCAAATGGGGCCTTGTCGACATCGCCCAGAGCACAATGAACGCGACCTCCGCGCTCTTGCCGATGCCGTGCCCTGAAGCCGTAGCCTCGCGTAAAGAGCATAATGGGTTCTCCTTGAATTTTTCGCCGATGCGGATCAGCTGCTCGGCCTGCCAGACATCCGGACC
>DATKYN010000210.1:0-3094 GCA_035528435.1 Burkholderiales bacterium | reverse complement strand
TAGTTGGTAAATCGGTGCGGTTTGCCTTCGCAGCACCGGCAGCAAATTCCATGCTGAACCAACCCGATTGCTGGCTCAGCAGGGCAAGCCACTCAATACCCGTCCGCTTTTTTCATCGCCCACAAATGCGCCGCCACCAGTGACCGCCAGGGTGAGAACTGTCTCAGCCACTGCTTCGTCTCATTTTCATCGATCTTCCCCGGCCGGCCAAGCAGGGTTTGCAGGTTACGGCGCACCGCCACGTCGCCGTGCAGGGAACCATCCAGAAAACCAAAACCGCGCAACAGCACATAGCTGACCGTCCACGGACCAATTCCGCGAATCGCCAGTAGCTGTTCGCGAATATCGTCTACAACAGGTGATGCGATCCACTCGTCCACCGGCAAAGTTCCATCATCAATCAGCTTTGCCAACGTTACCAGACTATTCGCTTTCGTCCTGGAGAAACCTGCCCCGAGCAGCGCTTCTTCCCCGACCTCAACGACCTTTGTCGCATCCGGAAAACACCAGATGCCGGTGGAGTGCTGAACGCCTGCCGCCTGGATCAGTCTTCTTCTAATCGACACAGCAGCACTTACACTGATCAACTGACCGACGATCGCCCACGCCACCGCTTCAAATGGCGTCGGAGTGAGCGACACGCGCAGACCGGCATTGCGCTCAATCAGCACCCCCACCTCCGGATGGTTTCGATAAGTCTCCTCGAACACGCCGACTTGCTGAGTGAGTCCAAGCATTCGCGCGGCCATGCGCTTGAACTGCACAGCGTCATCGCCTGCCGCCGCACCGTCGATCGAAAACTCCGCCTCGACACTGCCGCTGCCGAATTGAAAACTCAGACAGGCGGGCTTGCCTCGCCATGTCATCCCTTTTTGCAAAAAATGTTCCCCGACACGCTCGGCGATCTGCTGCGAATCACGGCCGTGAAAAACCAGAATGTCGCGCTGACGAAAGTCTGCCGGCAAACCGATCCGGCAAGCGATCGTTTCATTCATGCGGTGGCAATCGGCAATGGCCGATGCGCGCTCACCTGAACGGAAAAATCCATGACAGCAACAAAATCTGAACCAGACCAGTCATCGAAACAAAAACGGTGAGTACCGTCCACGTCTTCAAGGTCTCACTCTCCGTAAAACCGGACAGCTTGCCCACCACCCAGAAGCCGCTGTCGTTCATCCAGGAGCCGAACAGCGCGCCAAAGCCAATCGCGAGAAAAATATAGATCGGATGCACGGTCAGTGCCTGCCCGTCACCGAGAATAGCCGCCATCAAGCCGGCTGCGGTGATCATCGCCACCGTACCCGAACCCTGCGCCACACGAATGACCGCTGCGACCACCCACGCCAGCAGCACGTAATTCACACCATAACCATCAGCAAGGTGCTTGATGACATCACCCACTCCCGAATGGCGGATCATCGCGCCAAAAGCTCCGCCTGCCGCGGTGATCAGAATAATGACGCCCGCCGTCTCCAGGGGTGGGCCCATGGCGTCGCTCACTTTGTGCAATCCGAGTTTCTTTTGCCGCACCAGAATATAAACCGCGATCGCAGTGCCGGTCAGCATGGCGACGTTCTTGTTGCCGATAAAGTCAATATAGAGCTTGAGCGAATCGAACGCGCTTGCGCCGCCGAGCAAGGACACCACGCCGGGCAGGCTGGTTTCTGCAAGCCCCATGAAAGACGCAGTGGCGATCATCAGCACGGGAAGCAGAACTGGCATCACCGAAAGTAAAAATGGCGGCAGTTCACTATCTTGCTTGTCGACAATGGCTTGCAGTTCGGCCAAGGATGCACCGGGTGTCTCTCGTAACGGCACAGGAACCCTGATGTCCAGCCAGCGCGCCAGATACAGCATGCCAATGGCGGGAATAATGCCGCAGAGAATGCCGGCCACCATAGAGGTACCCAGATCGAGCCCCAGGGGCCGCAGGATTTCGGCCACCAGCAGTGGCCCGGGTGTCGGCGCCACCAGAACGTGGGTAATCACGCCACCTGTACAAATTGCCAGAACGTAGAGAATGTAATTGCGCCCGGTCCGCAGGGCCAGCGCGCGCGCCAGCGGAATCAGAAGGAAAAACACCGTATCAAAGAACACCGGAATGGAAAGAAAGAAACCGCTTCCAAGCAGTGCCAGCGGCGCGCGCTTTTCACCAAGGACGGCAATCGATCGGCGCACGATCTTGTCTGCGGCACCGCTTTCGAGCATGCACATGCCGATGATCGCAGCGAGCAAAATCACAAACGCGATGCTGCCCGCAGACCTGCCGAATTCCGACATCGACAATTCGACTGCCTGCACCAGCGGATTCATTGGCGGAACCCCCGGCAGCTGATCGGACATGAGACCGACCAGAATTGCAGCGAGGCTGAGCACCAGAAAAGGATGAATGCGAAGTAATGCGATGCCAACGATGATGAAAATCATGCTGATACCGAGCACGGCGAGCGGCCAGTAGGAAAGTGATTGCGCCGTTGCGGCTGTCACGGAGTCCATGTGTGTGTCTCCTCCAATGATGCACGTTCAGACCAACTTGCCCTTGTCATGATAAAGCCAAATACTGTCAGCGTGTAAGGTAGCCCCGATAACTACCCGGCAGCCGCCCGAACAGAAACCGGCTCGAGGCCGGCGGGCGAAGCGTTCGTGCCCTGACTCCGGCCTCAAGGCATACTATTGGTGGAGTGGTGACCTCGGCCAAGCGTTGCGGTCGCCAATCGAATGAACCGGCTATCCTGCGGCTGGTGGGACTACATCAATAGGGACAACGACATGAATACAGGTGCCTGCAAGCGAATCAAACCGGATCAATGGGTGATCCCCGGCATGTCCTCAATATTTGACCTCCGGCACACAAACCTGGAATCGCAACGATGACGAACGCCGCACTTGCATCCGCGCGGACGGATCTCGCGCCCTCTGGCACCTTGCGTATCGGCATAAACGCCGCGAACTTTCTGCTGGTATCGCGCTATGTTGAGGGCTCCGACCCACACGGCGTGGCACCCGATCTCGGGCGTGAACTGGCTCGGCGACTCGGTGTCCCGGCTACCTTCGTCGTCTACGAATCCCCCGGCAAACTCGCCGACGCCGGCAA
>DATKYN010000209.1:0-13752 GCA_035528435.1 Burkholderiales bacterium | reverse complement strand
GTACCGATGGCTCCGGACGCACCGTAGATCAGAATTTTGTGCCTCGGCTTGAGGTTGAATTTCTTCAGGAATGTGTTTGCATACCAGGCGCCCTCGCAAACCACGATCTCGTGAAAGCGTTTTCCGGCCGGCATACCAGAGACTGCGCCTTCCGCAGGCACGCAGACGTACTCGGCATGGGCACCGTATCCGCCAGGCGTCAATCCGAAGACGTGATTGCCTTGCCTGAAATTCGTGACGCCGTCTCCAACCGCTTCGACCGTTCCTGCGAAATCGAGGCCAAGGACTTTCCGCCTGGGGCGCAGCAGTCCAGTGTAAGGCCTGACGAAAAACGGATGCGCCCGAAGCGCACAGCTGTCCGTGCGGCCCACGGTCGTCGCATGGACTTTGACCAGGACCTCACCCGCTTGCGGTTTCGGCACAGGCAGTTCCCGGATGTCCAGCACGTCCGGCGATCCATAGCGTACGTTAACAGCCGCTTTCATTGTCGGTTAGCTCGTGCCACGGCCGTTCATCTTTGGATGGCGATTACGATTTTCCCTTTGTGCCGACCTTCTCCGAAGTAACGTAATGCTTCAGGCACTTCGTCCAGCTGATAGGTCCTGTCGATAACAGGTGCGATCTTTCCCGCTTCGATCAACTGCCTGAGTTCCGCCAGCCCTTTGTTTGGTCCCTCTGCTACCAGACAAAGCTTCCTGGGGTCGCGGGTAATCGACGATAAGAAGCCAAGGAGCCAGAGTTGGTAGACGCGTGGTATGGAACCGCCGATCATTGCATAAACACCCATCGGCCTTAGCGCGCGCCTGTTGTCGAACATGGAGCGATAATTCTGACAATCGATGATCAGATCGTAACGCTCTCCGGTTTTCGTAAAGTCCTTCATCGCGTAATCGAAGACGTAGTCCGCGCCAAGCGCGCGAACAATATCGAGCTTGTGCGAAGCATCCACCCCCGTGACTTCGGCTCCGGCGAGTCTGGCAAGCTGAATGGCAAATGTACCTACACCGCCACCCGCTCCGTTAATCAATACCTTTCCTCCCGGTTCCATCCGGCCTGCTTTACGCAGTCCTTGCAGCGCCAGGACACCGGCTTGAGGGACGGCAGCGGCTTCCTCGAAAGTCAGATTTGCAGGTTTTGCTTCCAGCGCCGTTTGGTGCGCGCAGGCATATTCCGCAAAACCACCCCAGTGATCCCAGAGATCCCCGAACACCGCATCTCCCGGTCGGAATCGGGTGACCTGCCTGCCGACTGCCTCAACGGTCCCCGCTATGTCGGCGCCGAGTATCTGCTTTGCTGGTTGTGGCCTCAGGAGTCCGTACATGAGCCGGTTGATGAACGGTTTTCCATTCAGGAACTCCCAGTCCCACGAGTTGATGGACGACGCACGGATACGTACGAGCAGTTCGTCGTCTCCAGGCACTGGCTTCGGCACATCTCTTGACTCAAGGCCATCCGGTGGTCCATACCGCCTGAATCCAATCGCTTTCATGCCAGTCTTCTGGATCCTGTCAAACGTAATTGTCCGACAGCACTGCTACAGATTTCAACAACACCGGTTTCAACCGCACTGTTTCTTCAACAACATGGTGCCGCGACAAACCCGTAGCGACAAGAGATGATTCATCCACGCTCGGCGCGTGCCAAACCTGCGCTATTCACCGCCGCCGCAAGACATCATGTTGAGCGGGCGTCCGCCCGGCATCGCGTTCGGGCTCGGGCTCGGGCTCAGGCTCAGGCTCGACCATCTTGCAGGTGGGAAAATACGGCGCCAGTTGCGCGCCGTAGCGAAAATCGCTGAAGTCGCACGGATGCGAGAATGACCCGTAACACTCGTCTTCCGCATCGACATCACAATATTCTTCACCGTGGCGTACTGCCAGGCGTGTAATGACTGTTTCGAAACCCTTCCTGTCCGGACGGCCGACCAGATCGCCCTTGGGCGTATTGAAGAACACCAGAATGTATGGATAGTGTGGTTCCGGCCGGTCGGAACAATTACACAACTGCGACTCGATCCGGAAATCCTCAGGTTGATAGTTTTGTAATTCGGCTGCGGTGAACTTGCTCTTGAACCAGACTGACACGCCTTCCATGGCGAACGAGCCGGGCTGACCGCTTCCAGGCTGATCGGCGTGCACCGGTGTCGCGAACAAACACAGCGGGATGAGGACAGCCAGCGCGGCAACCACTCCACGCCAGAACAGTTTGTCCGGAACGTGTTTGAAAAAGCCAATCATGAACGATCCTCCATGACTCAACCATACCCGATTCCTGTCCGCGCCATGCCTCCCCGGTGTAGCAGACCGTTCGTCAGTCGAGCATCAGGCCGGACTCCGGTCAGCAGGACCGTTAGCGTCATTTCGAATGGGGCCGTGATCCGCGGAGCCGTGTTCAAATACCTTGGTCGCCATCGCAATCATGCTCGCGACATCGCTCAGATTCGCCGGCACTATCAACGTATTTGCGACCTTCGCGAGGTTGCCGAACTGCTTGACGTAATCTTCGGCCACGCGCAACTGCATGGCGTCACGCCCGCCTTGCGCATTCACGGCAATGGCCACCTGCCGTAAGCCTTCGGCGGTTGCCGTCGCAACTGCCAGTATCGCCTGCGCTTCACCCTCGGCTTCATTGATCTGCTGCTGCTTGGCAGCTTCGGACTCCTTGATTACCCGTTGCTTCTCACCTTCGGCTTCGTTGATGTTGGCATCCCGCACGCCTTCGGAATTCAGAATGACCGCCCGTTTTTCCCGTTCCGCGCGCATCTGCTTCTCCATCGCGGACAGCACATCATGCGGCGGATTGATGTTCTTGATCTCGTAGCGCAGCACCTTGACGCCCCAGGTTTCGGATGCCTTGTCGAGTTCGCTCACAACATTCGAATTGATCGTGGCGCGTTCTTCAAAAGTACGATCCAGATCGATCTTGCCGATCTCGCTACGCAATGTGGTCTGCGCCAGCTGCGATATGGCGAACTGGTAGTTGGTAATGCCATAGGACGCGTTCTTGGCATCCAGAACCTGCAGGTACAATACGCCGTCAATCCCGACCTGCACGTTGTCTCGCGTAATGCAAACCTGTTCCGGAATATCGACCGCCTGTTCCTTGAGACTGTGCTTGTAGGCAATCCTCTCGATGAACGGAATCAGAATATGGAATCCGGCAGACAACGTCTTGCTGAATTTTCCGAGTGACTCGATGACAAAGGCACTTTGTTGAGGCACCACCGTAGCCGTTTTTGCGATCGCGATAATGACCAGAATCGCGATGACTAGAACGGTGAAAAATACCGCCTGTCCTGCAAACATATCGAACATCTTTTCTCCCTACGTTTGTCGTTGCGTCAATGCGACCCGCAGCGTGAACCCGTCCATCGCCTCGATAGTCGCGCTGCCGCCGGCGGGAATGAGTTCATCCCCGGTGTTGAATACGGTCCAGGAACTGCCTCTGTAGTCAGCCCGGCCGGTCGCGCCCGGCTTTAGCTCCTGCACCAGAACGATCTTCCCACCCACCACGGAATCCGACACCGGGACCACCCCACCGCGAATCTTGTCGTAAAGTTTGCGCCGGAACATGACCATGCTCGTGGCGGCGAGTGCCGCAAAAAGCAACCACTGCCCCCAGGCAGGCAACTCGACACCAAGCAATCCCGTGAGGCCGACAACGATGGCGCCGGCACCGATAAAGATCAGAAAGAACTGTGCATCAATCGCGAACAACTCCGCACAGAACAACAGTGTGCCGATAACGATCCACCCCCACCAAGCCATGCCCGACTCCCTTCCTGTCCTGTTTCCTGGCTGTCACGTACTGGATTGCGCGCAGCCGCTACGGTTGCTGACGATTACAGTGCGCGAAGCGACCGCGA
This sequence comes from Burkholderiales bacterium, assembly GCA_035528435.1. Lineage (GTDB taxonomy): Bacteria > Pseudomonadota > Gammaproteobacteria > Burkholderiales > Eutrophovitaceae > SG8-40. The sequence goes on along the minus strand of DATKYN010000209.1, from coordinate 9,887 downwards.
AAAAGTGCGCAAGCATCTGACCACGTTCTGCGTGATCAAACTTTCGCCACGATATCCGATGATGCACGATTATGCGCGTATCGGTCGCACCAATGTCGTTTGAGTCCGGACCATGACTGACGACGACGTAATTGATCGAATCGCCTCCGAAAGCATTTCGGTCCGTTTTTCACGCAAGTAAAATGCCCGTCTGATTTGATCACACAACAGCAGCGCCATCTCCATTGCGCCAGAACTCAATCACTCCAGCCACCGCTCAGTGAAAAAAACTGCCCGGTCTGAAAACAGGAACGGCCATCAAGCAGACTTGCACAGAAATGGGCCACCTCCTCCGGTTTACCAAGGCGCTTGAGCGGAACGTTCTGCTCGACAGCTTTTCGAACCTCCGGATCATTGGATCCGGTAGCTTCGCGAAACCACGGGTAATCCAGAAAGTTGGTTCCGATTGCGTTAACGGTGACACCACGATCGGCCACCGCCAGCGCGACGTTCTTTACCAGCATGTTGGCAGCGGCGCGCGTCGCACTGTAGAGAGGCAATTTTGGCGAGGGTTTCGCTCCGGTCGCACTGGTTACGATCACAATCTGTCCATGCCCAGCCCTCAACATCGGCGGAAGCAAGGCCTGAAGCGCATGAAAAGTCGATTCAACATTTCCACGGCTCACCCAACGCAACTCCTCGAGCGTGGAGTCAAGGAAGTCGCCAGTAAGAACCGGATGGTTTCCGGTTCGGATGCAGGCCGCATCGAGCCGCCCGAAACGTGTCAGGGCTGCCTCTACAAGGCGCGCCACCGAGGCCGGATCACCAAGATCGGCAACGCCATTGACCACTTCGACGTTCACCCCTGTTTGCCTGAGCTCGTCAGCCAGTCCTTCGCCCGGTTCACCGATCACCAGATCATGCGAGCTGCGGGCCAGTTCACGGGCAAGGTCGGGGCCCAGATGCAATTTTGTATCAGTAATTAACGCCACTCGTCTGGACAAGAATCCATCTCCCATGAGTCATCCAGGCAATACAAATGCGGTTGAGATTTACGCCGGCCTGGACATCGTTCAATCAGAACGGATACGCGTACTAGTTTCGGATCTCCTTGTTCGACACGTTCTTCCTGCGTAGTTCGGGCAAGCGCTTCACAAGGGGAAGGATGTGCCCGGTGGATTCGTTGTCCGAGAGCGTCGCAAATTCAGGCTCTCCAAGTTGGATCGTAAAGGTCTTGCTCGACATGACTTCTCTGCCGGGACAGGTCGGGATTCTTACCGTCTTCTGTGTCTCACCGGGTGAGAATGTAACGGTACCCTTGCGATGCAGAAAATCAGGTCGCTTTCCGCTAGACGTCAGACACTGCCGCCCGCCCCGGGCCGATCCGTTTCGGGTGACGTATCCGAGAACAATGTTGTCTTTTGACGCAGGTGACATTGAAACCGTAAATACGGCATCCTGACCAGCGCTTGTAAACGCATCGGCAACGCGCAACGTTGCGCAATAGCCTTCAATTTGCCACGGGATTACCTTGGCGTTGTCGGTCGTATCATGGGGATCAAGCGTCCCGCTCGCCCATTCCCACGTATTGCCGGCTTCGTCGATGGCGCCATAATCGTTGTCGAAAGGCATATCCACCCAACCCCATATCGAGCCGCTGGTGGCAAACGGCAATCCGGCAGTGGCCTGCGCAACAATCGGGACGCCATCCGGCACGGGAAGTTCAACATCAAGAAAACCGACCGTGCGCGAAGCGTTGGCGGGCAGATTGATGTCATAAACTCTCTTGTATCCCCAGTCGACCGGCACTCTTATCCCGGATGGCGACCGCTGGTCGAACGATATTCCGATATCGAAAGGCGTGGAGATGGTCTCGTTGCCGTCATTTCTGAAAGAAATCCGCACCTGATTGCACGGCCCCTTCTTCGGCGTCCCGACGAAAGTGACACTTGTAACGACAATATTCGACGCTCGTTGCTGTGCATACGCCAGTGCCGGTACGGCCTGGAACACCAGCAGCAAACACCCCGTTGCCGCCGCCCGCCATGAACTCGCATGCTGATGACATTTAGCTTTTCGCATCTAGCTGCCCCCCCCCCGTTATTAATTGGATGAAGTCCAGACGTGAACGCCGGGACCGTTCCAATCATGCCTGCCTGTCTACTGTCGACAAGGAAATGCCCCTGCCAATGCCTGACGCACCAGGTCAGCACCCGACTTGTGCAGCATCTCCGGATGCGCATTCAGAAAATCGGAAACGACCATTTCTATCTACTGATTGTCCACATCCCGAGACGTGCAAAACATGATTTCGTTAAAGGCGTCATGCACGCCGAGCACAAATCCCGTGAAGGAACCGGGACCCGGCACATCGGATTGCTGTAGCCAGGCAGCCAGTTGCTCGCCGACAATCACCTGCCGCTGCACCTGGCCCGACGCCGGCGCCGAAAAGACGACGGACAAGCTGACCATCAGAAACACCCCCGCCAACAATGAAACTCGCTGCCGCACTGCACCTCCCGTACCAGAGCATTGATAATGAATTGTTTTTACGCTGCCTCTGTATTTCAGGCAAGTGGCAATGACACCGGAAAATGCAGTGCCACCATTGCCCGGCCGCACTCTGTGGTTTCTGATGGTATCTTGCCAGTAAGAACGATCCAACCAATCCATCCCGTATCGACGATGCGGCAACCGGCGAGACGCCCGCGGATTACGGACTCATACGATATGCAAAGCGAAGCTGAATATGCTCCTTAGTACACCAACGGTGCAGACCGGATGGCAGGCCCGACCCTTTACCTTGTCGGACCCCGACGGCCAGGCACACAGCCTGAAAAACCTGTACGGTCAGCACGGCCTGGTCATCGCTTTCATCTGCAATCACTGTCCGTATGTCAAGGCGATCGCGGATCGTTTCGCCGACGACGCCAATATCCTGCAAAGCGAAGGTGTCAATGTCGTCGCCATCAATCCGAACGACTATGACAGGGTCCCCGATGACAGCCCACCCATAATGAAGCGATTCGCCGAAAAGCACGGTTTCAGTTTTCCGTATCTCGTCGATGAAGACCAGTCGATCGCCCGCGAGTACGACGCCGTTTGCACTCCTGATTTTTTCGGCTTCGACGCCACTGGAAAATTGCAGTACCGGGGCCGTCTGGATAATGCACGCATGGGAGACGCGACTGACCGAAAGGCCGAACTACTCGACGCGATGCGCTGCATTGCAGCGACCGGTAAAGGCCCGGACATTCAACATCCAAGCATGGGCTGCTCAATCAAGTGGCGCGCGACCTGAACCCGAATCACGTAACCACCCGTATCAGGTGCTGATGCAAAACTGTCACTCTTCAGGTTTCGTTTCCGAATTGACGAGGGGCCTCTCACCTTCGGGCAGACCATGCACGTCGCAGCGTATACAGGTGGTGGTGGCGACGCCGGTTCTTGCTGCACTGATGAATCAACGTCGCACTATACGACCAGCGCAAAAGCGATCAAGGTGAGACAGATCACCGCAACCGACTACTCTTGGTAAACAAAAAGGATCGACGTGATGAGAATTTCAATGGGAACCGTTTCTTCCTTACGGGCAGCACTGATTACCGGAATCGTCCTCAGTGCGCCGCTTTCCTTGACGGCAATCCCCGCCGCTGCACAAAGTACGCAGGCACAGGAGTTGATCCAGAAGTTCGGGTTGCGCGAAGCGCGTCAGCCCGTGCGGAACATGCCCAACTGGAAGGTCCCCGGCAAGGTCGTTGTCTGGCAAAACCAGGACCGGCTGCCGGCACTCAGGGCTGCCTATCCTTCGATCACGTTTGATTCAGTCCCGGACGCTGCGTCCTTGCCCATGGCGCTCAAGGGCGCTGATGTGTTTATCGGGTACTGCATACCGGCAGGCGTGAACAGTGACCATCAGCTCAGATGGATGATGTCGCTGGCCGTCGGCGTGGAGAACTGCGCCACGTCTGAAAGCCTAAAGCGTCAGAAGACATTGATCACCAACGTCAAGAAACTCTCGGGCCCCGAAATCGCGGAACACGCCATCGCGTTGATGATGGCGCTTAATCGGGGGCTGGACGGGTTCATCGCCAATCAGCAACGGCAGGTCTGGGATCGATCACTGCTGGCGGATCAGATCTGGGAACTCGAAGGGCGTACCGTGCTGGTCGTCGGGCTGGGCGGCATCGGGAGGGAAGTCGCAAGCCGTGCGCATGGACTGGGCATGAATGTCATTGCAACGCGCAACAGCCGTCGTGAAGGTCCCGACTATGTGCGCTATGTGGGTCTGGCCGACGAGTTACTCGAATTGACCAGACAGGCCGATGTGGTCATCAATACCGCCCCGCTAACCGACAAGACAAATGGCATGTTCAACGCGGAATTTTTCAAGGCGATGCAACCGCACGCCTACTTCATCAGCATCGGCCGTGGCCTCAGTACCAACACGGACGATCTGGTCGCAGCGCTGCGAAACGGCGAGCTTGGCGGCGCGGGTCTCGATGTTTTCGATCCCGAGCCGCTACCCGCCGATCATCCGCTCTGGAAACAACCCCGGGTCATCATCACACCGCATATGGCGTTTCGCTCCGATAAACTGCGCGAACGCGTCTGGACCCTTGTCGAAGAAAGCATGCGGCGCTACATCGATGGCGACAGGATGTTGAACGTAGTTGACCTCGAGCGCGGTTATTGACCGGCAGTACCGGACGGAGGCTCGGTTTCGGTATCAACTGCCTGCGCGCGACGCCCGAGGTAAAACCCGACCAGTGCCCAGATCGCAGAGATACCGGCTCCGATCACCGCCACCGCCGCCATGCCCAGACCGAGAACCTGGGTCAGCCCGGCGAAACTCCATCCCCAGAACACGTCACCGCCTCGATAAACGACCACATCGATCACCGGCTTGGCCTTGAAGCGGGTCTCCTGATCCACATAGGTAAACAACATCTCGCGCGCGGGCCGGGTGATGCCATAATTGCCCGCCCGGCGAAAAATCTGCAATCCCACCACAATCGCGAGCACCGGAACCATCGCCACCGACAGCAAACCGCCTGCTACCACCACCGGCAGCAAGGCCAATGTCCAACCCAGGCCAAAACGCGTCGCCAGGCGTGAAGTGACGAACAATCCAGTCAAAATGGTAAGCGTGTTTGTCGCCAGATCCATGAACGCCCAGATTTCCGTACGATCGACCCGGCTGTAATCAGCCATCAGGTTCTTGAGTTCCAGGTACACGAACGATCCGATGCCGGTGTAAAGGAACAGAAACAACCCGATGCCGAGCAAAAATCGGTTCTGTAGAAACAGTTTGAAACCTGCCAGCGGATTACCGCCGAGGGTCGGCAGCGCCTGCATCCGGCCTTCGGTGCGCTGGTAGTACGGGTTGTTACGCTTGATAGCTTGCAGATAGGCGATGATCGGCAGCATGGCAATCAGAACACCACTGGCTACCAGTATCAGGTTATAGGTCCCCAGATCGGAAAATGCCAACGCGATGGACGGGCCGATAATCGCCCCCACACTCGCACCGGTAGTGATGACCCCGAACAATCGTTTCGACTGCTCACGGGTGTGCAGATCGGACATGAAGCTCCAGAACACCGAAATCGGGAACAGGCTGAACACGCTCACCCACACATAGAACGCCTTGTCGATCAGCACCGCATCGTCGACAAACCGTGCGCCCGCATAGAAAGCAACAAAGGTCACGGCGAAAAAACCGTACACCGCCGGCACCAGGTGCCTGACCGATATTCTGGTGGCACACAGACCGTAGATAGCGACTACGGCAAAGCTGAAGAAGAAGTTAATCGTCCACAACAGGCTTACTTCGGCGTCGGTCCAGTCACTGGACATCGCGTCCCGCACCGGGCGCAGGACGTAATAAGCCGCCATCAGTATCAGCACCAACAAGAACGAGGCCGCGGTGCCCTTGAGCTCTTGCGGCTCGATTTTCGATACCGCCTTTAGCATGCCGCCAAAGGCTCCCGGGCCAGATTTGTCCGCCATTAAATTCTCCAGAACGACTCGTGTCGTGCAGTCAACAGGTCAGGAAAAGTAGCACAGCCATTCGCACCACGAGTCTGATCCGGTCGGCATGCTTGCATACGGATGAACGCTATCTCGCAAGCTGCAATCCCGTTCTTCCCCGCGTATCGTTTGCACCCTGGCTCTCAGCCTGCTTCAGGATCAACAGGTTTCTGATGAACACCCAGTGCCACGCAAGGCCCGCCAGTACCGCGACGTGAAAAAGATCGTGCGGCCCGATGACGCCAATGATCACCACAGGTAAGCGCAGGAATTCCAGGGTCGCACCAACTGTGTAGGCCAGCGCACCGAACAGCAGCGGTTTGAGGATGGCCAGCCCGTGCAACCGATGCATCATATACGCCGACAAAATACCCAACCAACCGAGGCCGAGATAGCCGATCAGGCCCACCCATTCAGCCAGTTCATTAAAGAATATCGATTTAACGGCAATCCCGGCAATAGCCAGTGACCAGATCACCGTCAAAAAACCCCAGCGCCAGAAGCCCGTGAACAAAATGGCATGCACAGGCGTGAACGTGCCGGCAATCAAGGCGAAGATGCCGGCGTGATCGAGGCGTTGCAGAACAACACGGCCGGCGCCCTCCACTTCCAGCAAATGGAAGACACCGCTCATGGATAGCAAAAAAACACCCGAGAACACAAAAACACCAACTGCAACAATCCAGGACAAATGGCCCCGCGCCATGAGCATCAACTTAATGCCATAGATAAAAAAAACAAACGCGCCCAGTAAATGACTGATCGAGCTGAACGGTTCACTGAAACCGGGTATTGAAATCGTAATCATTGCGACTCTGTCGGGATCTGGTCGAAATTAGCACTTTGTTGAAAACACCGTAGCCAGTGGCCGGGCACAAGGCGCCATGCAATCTCGCGCGCAGGTGTACATCGTCGTGCAAGCCTGAATCTGTGATTATTCGCGTTGACTGGCGCGCGAGAAAAAATCGCAGCCCGATCGCGCCCGGTACGCCGCGGAAGATCGGCCCTGACTCCATTCACTCAGGCGGTCTACTGCTCGCGTTGCGCCTCGGCCAGCAGCCAGTTGCGAAATGCAGCGATCTGCGGCGCTTCGTCTTCTCCAACGGTGGGTAAGCTGATCAGGTAGTAGGCCGCGTCCAGTTCGACGCTCTGGGTGAACGGCACCACCAGTCGCCCGCTGGCGAGATCTGTCGCCGCCAGGGGAAGTAAGGTCAGTGCCACGCCCTGGCCGTCGGCGGCCGCATCGAGCGCGAGGGCCGAGTGATTGAAACGCATGCCGTGAGAAGGATCGACGCCGCGGACACCTGCCAGTTCGAGCCAGCTTGCCCAGTCTGGCCGACCCTCATATGCCGTGTCATCGTGGAGCAGCGTTTGATCGCGCAAATCCGCCGGCTCGCGTAGCGGGTGCTCACCTTCCATGAGTTTCGGGCTGCACAGTGGAACGACGGACACCGGCAGCAGCATCTCGACCCGGCAGCCCGGGTATTGGCCCCGACCGAAACGGATTGCGACATCCACGCCATGCAGACGTAAATCGTCACTGCTGATGACACCACTTGAACGTGCTCCCTCGATCAACAACGCTGACGCGCTGAGCCGCAAGTCGACCCCCGGATGCGCGTCGACGAAGTGGTGCAATCGCGGCATCAGCCATTTGGTGGCAAAAGATGGTGCCGTCCACACGGTCAGGGTATCTGCACCGCGCTGCGCGGCCATCAACTGGGCGGCACTTTCGAGCGATGCCAGGCCTTCGCGCACCAGCGGCAGGCCAATCTGCCCGGACCGGGTCAGGGCCAAACCGGTCGCCAGGCGATGGAATAACGGATGGCCCAATTGCTGCTCCAGCACCTTGATTTGCTGGCTCACCGCCGCCGGTGTGACATGTAGCTCCTCGGCGGCCTTGCGAAAGCTCCCAAGTCGGGCAACGGCTTCGAAACCACGCAAGGCGCTCAGCGGTAAGTGACTGATTAATGGAGTCAAGTTCTGCTTAACGGGGTGGTAAGAAAGATTCGCTTGTTGCGGCGCAACATGGCCCATATCCTAGCATCGTCGTAGTAGTTTTTGGAGTAATCAATATGAGTAACAATCTGACTTTTCTGGGGCGCATCATGACCGCCCTCGAGCGCAGCGCGCAACAACGTACCCAAGCCTATCTTCTTGGCCTGAGTGACGGTTACCTTGAAGATATGGGGCTTTCACGGCAACTGCTCAAACAAGGCCCTGAAGCCTGGCCGTGGCGCAAGGCCGAAGACCCACTGCCGGTACCCGGGCTATCGGCCGCGATGCGCGAAGTTAACACACAGAACGCCGGCCAACCCAGGAATCTGGAACACGGCTTTCGCGGTGTCGAGCAGGCGGTCGGTTTCAATACCTCCGACGCGGAGACCAAACTGGCGGCCTGATCGGGCTGCCAGCCACACAGCTCTTCGCCAGCCTACGGCCTTGCCTTGCCCCGGTTTCACACCCGGGGCAGCGTGGCCCCCGCACTTCGCTGGGTCCAAGAACGGCCGCTTGATGCGGCGCCTACCGGTGTCATACATAACGCCAGGGTCCGCCCTGCCGCGCTCACTTCCCACGCACCCTCCCCGGGTATCAACTCAACGCTGAGAGCGCTTCGATCGATTGGGCGATATCACGGTCCGGACTACGCGAGATGATTTCCAGCATGGGTGCGCGTTCGAGGCCAAGCGTACCGATCTTCACGGCAACGGCCGCAAAATCAACGTCACCCATTCCGACGGGATCGTGCCGATAGACTGACTGGTTGGTATCCGACAGGTGCACGAGGCGCAACCGCCCGGCGACACGATCAAAACCTGCGACCGGATCTTCGCCGATGAAATGCGCATTCGCCACGTCGTAACACACACCGATCTCATCGGCCCCATACCGTCCAAGCGAATCCATCAGGCCGTCAGCGCCGGGTAAAAACGCGAACGGCATATTCTCCGCCCACAGTTCGATACCCTCGCGCGCCGCGACTGGCAGCAGTACATCCAGAGCGCGGAAAAAATGCGGCTCCATTGCCTCAACCGGCAGTGGAAAAAGTGGGTTGGGTTTTCCGGGCCCGAGAATCAGGGCCTTCGCGTTCAACTCAGCCGCCAGCCGCAGGTATTCTTTGTTCAAGCCGATACTGTGCTTGCGCATTTCATCGGTTGCCGCCGCGATATTCAGATCGATATTCGGACCGTTTAGCGTGACAAGCGATACGCCGTTGTCCTCAATCGTCCGGCGCAAATTGCGCAAAGTCACCCGGCTGTCAGTAATCCACAGATGACCCGGATAGAGCATCAGTTCAACGCACCTGACGCCTCGTTCGGCCAGTACGCGCACACAGTCGATCGCAGACATGGACTGCGTATACGAGTACGTGTTGATCGCGAATTGATCGCCCCAGCTCCTATCGTCCATGTTTTGATCAGCCCTGTGTTTCATACAGCCCTATCCTGCGGAATCAGTATTAATGGCACGGAACCGCCCGGCCAAAACAGGGACGATTGTAACAACGCTGCTGCCCGAACAAATCGTTTCGGTTGAGCCACGAAGCACCAAGAACGCCGCCACTCCGGCGACTTTGCCATGCTCCGTCCCATCAACAGGGCAGACCAGCGGGTCGCCAGAGTACTTCGTTCGCGGCTGCGACAGATTGCGGCGCAACCCCTTCTGCTCACCTCCATAAGCGCGCCATCAAAAAAACCACTGCGCAAACCGCGGAGCATGCTCAGAGCGCGACTGTGACCCGCAGAAACGTTGCCGGAATCGACATGGCATCCTTGCTTGTACTCTTGTTATGCGCGATGAACAGGGTTTCAAGCTCCTGCTGCAGTTCGCCGGCGCGTCCATCCTTTTCGGCGGCCTCGAACGCGTTCATGGTG
>DATKYN010000208.1:0-8048 GCA_035528435.1 Burkholderiales bacterium | reverse complement strand
TCGAAATCGTAGGCGTATTTGCCCTTGGTCAGGGACGGGCAGGCAGTCGGCTCGACGGCGAGGATGTCGACTTTTCTTCCGCCGCGAAGCTGCGCGCCGAGGAACGGAAATACGATACCGGCAAAGTTTGATCCGCCCCCGGTACACGCGACGATGACATCGGGATAGTCGTCCGCCATTTCCATCTGTTTCATTGCTTCCTGGCCGACCACAGTCTGATGCAACAGTACGTGGTTGAGCACGGAACCAAGTGCGTACTTGGTGTCGTCGTTGGTTGCCGCGATCTCGACCGCTTCCGAGATGGCGATGCCCAGAGAGCCGGAGCTGTCCGGTGACCTCGCGAGGATTTCGCGACCCGCATTGGTTTGTGTTGACGGGCTGGCGACACACGTGGCGCCGTAGGTTTCCATCAATGCGCGCCGGTAAGGTTTCTGTTGAAACGAGACCTTGACCATGAAGACCTGGATTTCAATTCCGAACAGTGCGCCCGCGAAGGCGAGCGACGAGCCCCACTGGCCAGCGCCGGTCTCGGTAGTGATTTTTCTGATTCCGGCTTCATGGTTGTAGAACGCTTGCGCGACAGCGGTATTCGGTTTGTGTGAGCCGGCCGGGCTGACACCCTCGTATTTGTAGTAGATCCGGGCTGGTGTATCGAGTGCTTTTTCGAGGTTGCGCGCCCGAAACAGCGGGGCTGGCCGCCATTGTCGGTATATCTGGCGTACCGGTTCAGGGATTTCGATCTCGCGTTCGGTCGACACCTCCTGCATGATCAGCGACTCGGGAAACAACGGCGCAAGGTCGTCCGGTCCGATGGGTTGTTTGGTTGCCGGGTGCAGCGGAGGCGGCGGCGCACTGGGCAGGTCGGCCACCAGGTTGTACCAGGACTTCGGAATGTCCGTCTCGGGCAACAGGTATTTGATTGTCTCGGTCATGTTTTCCCCCGTGTTCTCCCGGTCTGATGTGATTTGCGGTCTCGTGCCGGTTTGTCAGTTCATCGGTTCGCTAGTGCGCCAGCTCACCAGTTTACCTGTGCACTGTGGCACGACCACTGGTATGCAGCGTATTCAATAACCGGAATCCCGTTCGACGCAATTGACCGTGATCAACCTGTTTGATGACGCCGGTCTTTCGGTCTATCGCTTTCGTTGCCGCGGGCCGGCGGTTGTCGCCGGAAGCTTGTCAGGGCGCAGATGGCTGCCAACTGTCTGTAGCCGATGTTTTCGAATACTGCGGCAACGAACAACAACGCATAAGCGGCCCCGCTTCGGTAAGTGCGGAAGATGAAAGCGTCGAGCAGTATGGCGAGCCAGGACAGCAGTATGCCCAGCCCGGCAGCGCAGATGGCGAAGGCTATCAGGTGTGCGCCGGAAACAAGATCGAGCGCATAAGCAGACACGAAGAACACGAGGGCCAGTAATTCGATGGAGGGCCGTGCGACTTCGGTCAGTTGGGCGAAGGGATACGCCAGGCGCCCCACTGCGCCGCCATTACGGCGCCAGAACAGCTGACGGTTTGATTTGAGTGCATCTGCCTGGTCGCGGTGTGTCTCTGCGATCGACTGGCATATCGCGCCCGGCGCGGTTGCAGCGAACCGCCACACAATCGGAGCCGGCAGGAAAGCAATTCTGTAGGGTTTGTCTTCGGCACGGTACAGGCGATGAAGACGTGCCAGCAGTTCCAGAACGGGATTGCGGGCAGAGCGTGCGAAACCGCCGGCACGCACGACGGCGTCCTTGCGAAAGGCACAAAACCGGTCCGAGAAGGCGAGCATGGCATTGCCGGCAGCCCATCCATGCCGGGCACACAAATCCCTGCGCAGCGCTGCATTGGCCTGTATCCATACCAGCGGGTTTCCGTAAAGCCGGCAGCGCTCCAGAAAACCGTTGACGATAAAGCTGCCGTTGGCGACGCGTTCCGCCGGCCCCGCAGCAATGGTTGTGGCATCTTCGAGAAAATCCGGGATCAGCCGGCGCAAGCTGTCACGCTTGAGCACGCAACCTGGCTGCGCGATACAGACGATCGGGTAGCGCGCTGTATTGACGCCGGCATTGATTGCGTCGCCCGGACCGCCGTAGTCCTTGTCGACCACCCGAAGAGCCGGAAATCGCGGAGACCGGTAGACGCCGCGAACCTGTCTTGCGCGAACCTGGCGCCAGTAGGCTTCGGGGAACACTGCCAGTTGCAGCGCAGATTTCAGACGCGCGAGAGTCTCCGTGTCGGTTGTGTCAGTGACGACAATGACCTCAAATTGCGGGTAATCGAGATCGAACAGGTCTTGTACGAATTGTCCTGCATCCCGGTTGGTCGCGCTGATCGGGACAATGATCGATACCGGGATTTCGTAGCCCGAGGACAGTCTCGGGAGCATTTTTACGGCAATCGATTCCATGCGCCGGCGCAAACTGTTCATTGATACAGCCGTGAGCAGTGCGTGGCCGCCATGGAGCAACAGGAAGTAGCTTATGAAAAGCCACTCGAGGGATGCAATGACGGGGGCGTTGTCGAAGGCAGCGAGATTCATTTGATCTTCATCTCGGCAACTACCTGATCGAGTATATCTTTCGCGAATTCGTCGGTGAGTGAAAATCGCAGCTTCCATAACGCGTCCTGCGAGAGAAACGGCAGCTGTGTGAGCGATTGACCTGCCCTGTAACGTACCCACCAGACCTTGTCGGCAAGCAAACTGATCAGCAGATGCTCTTCTCCGGGCGAGATCGCGCCACCCAGAAGACGGGCGATCTGGGTACGCACCTGCCAGCTAGTGTGATCCATGAAAGGCGCAATCGCGTCCAGATTCTTCGGGGCGTGCCGCGACTTGAGGCAGGCGATCAGGATTTCCTCATCTTTCGAAGACTGGACCAGTCGCAGCAAATAGGGTGTGGCGGCAGCCGGGTGCGCAGCGTCCATAAGCGAAACCAGCCGTGGCAGTTCGGACGGAATCGCAATTTCGGCCGCCTGAATCAGTCCTTCCGATACGGCTGTCGAATCGGCTTCAGCAAGTATTTTCTCGAGTTGTCCGGTCGGCCAGTCATCACGCGCGCCGATTGACGACAACATGATTGCCATGGCACGCGAAGCGTTAGTCTGAAAAAGTGCACGCAACGCAGCCAGCGACAGAATCGGTGTGCGGCTTCGGGCGACTGTTTCCAGGATGTTCCACGAGTCCTGGTCGCCGAGGTGACCAAGCGTCATAACGGCGACCAGCTGGTTTTCTGTATCTCGTGTCGCGAGCAGGTTGCGTGCGGCCGAGTCCATGCGCAAACGCAGTGCCACCGCATTGAGGCGATGTCGTGCGGGTCCTCTCAGCGAATCATGGAACTGGTTCCACAGGGCAAGAAACACGAACCAGTCCCTCTTTCTGACCTTTGGAAGTTGCGTCGGCACGGCGTCGACGGTCTCAAGCAGCAAAGGCCGCCAGCTTCGCAGGAAGTGCGATTCGTGGACACCGATGAATTTGCCTTGCAGCCGCAACGTTGCAGTCCAGCATACGATGGCGATGACGATCGCTGTGATCGTCAGGCTCGCCCACAGCACGACGTGCGTCAGGAGGTCAGAGTCGAAGTTGCTGAACATGCGTGATCTGCGTCCGATCGTCTGTGAGCGTGGCGGCTGGTGCGAGAAACCTGATCAGTGTCGGTACGTGTAACACAGTCTGGATCGGAGGGGCGGTGGATCGGCGGGAGCATGTCGGGAAACGGGCGCTGCTTTCAGGTGGAAGGACGGACCATTTCTGGCTGGTACAGAATGCCAGCGGGCGCAACGCGCAGATTATAACCACAGGCGAAACAGGAACCGCCCCGAACTTGCGGCTTACGGAGGCGTTGTTGTTTCTTGCAGTTGGGTGAGTACGGGTTTGTGTCTGGCTATAATTGGCCGGAAACCCGAAGCCGGGAGCAGGACGCCTGGCGGGGGTGGATTCTGTTTGGTGGCCGATTTTTTGGGTCCACCAACGTTCTCTTACCGGTCTTTTCCGGATCAGCACGCTTACCTGAATTGTGAAGCAGGAGGAGCAAGCACTGAAACATCGTGGTGTATCGGTTCTAATCAATCTCATGGTCGTGCTCGGGTCGGTTGTCGTGACCCTCGCATTCATCGAGTTCGGTTCATGGATCTGGGTGAGTCACATTCGCCCGCAGCACCTCACCCAGTGGGAATTTCGCGCGACGCAACCGCCGCCGTACCAGGACGCCGACTATTTTGGAAGCGCCTTTCTCTCCGAGGCCGAGGCGTCGGTGTCGGGGCGAATTTCTACCATTGCCGAATTGCGCGACTTCAGCGGCCGCTACTTCAACGTTCGGAACGGGTTCCGGGTAACGACTGACGTGCCATCGAATCCGCAGCGACGTGTATTGATGTTCGGCGGGTCAACGCTTTTCGGCCAGGAAGTCCCCGATCGCCATACCATCGCCAGTTATCTGCAACGCATGCTGAATGAGACGGGCGTGCGATGGGAGGTGCGTAATTTCGGGCTGCCGGGAATGAATGCTACCCAGCAGACACTGATACTGAAGCGGGTGGCGCTCAGGCCCGGTGACATCGTTGTTTATTATCACGGCGTTAACGATGTCTACTATCTGGTTTTTGGTGGTTACCAGAAGGGGTGGGAGCGGGGCGTGCCGGCTTTTCGCCCGGTGCAGAAACTGAGTGCCGTTCACAAGTGGATGCACGCCTGGCACAAACGGCTCAAGGACTACAGTTATACAGCGCAAGTAGCGCTGGACATCTATCAGCGCGGAATGCCGGACACGGTGACCGATGCCGCGCAGATGCGGGAGGTGTTGGCGCATACAGAGGAGAGTTTTCGAACGGCGGTTACAGATGCTGTAGCGATTGCTGATGCGTCAAATGCATCATTCGTTCATTTCTTGCAGCCCACCGCCTATTCTGCTGCGAAGCTCTCGCCTTATGAGCGGGAGACGCTGAAGAATCCGCTGGTGACGGCACCAGGCGTGGATATCGCGTTTCGCGAAGGCTACCCGCGGCTGCGGGCTGTGGCATCAGAGCTCGCAGCGCACGGCGTGGTGTTTTACGACGTTTCCGACGCCCTCGATGGCAGGGAGATCGGCAACGAGGTCTATCTGGATTTCTGTCATATCAACCACGAAGGCAACCGTCTCGTTGCCCAGCGCCTGATGGACGTGTATTTCCGGCCAATGCTCGCCCGCTAATCGCCGCTGCTCATCCCTGTAGCGGCATCGCCAACCTGCCACGGCGTCTTGCCGGATCGATGTCCAGTCATGCACCAGTTCGGGGCGAGACTTTGATCTGGCGCACCGTTA
This sequence comes from Burkholderiales bacterium, assembly GCA_035528435.1. Lineage (GTDB taxonomy): Bacteria > Pseudomonadota > Gammaproteobacteria > Burkholderiales > Eutrophovitaceae > SG8-40. Next base: position 2,769 of record DATKYN010000208.1, on the reverse strand, counting down.
TCTTTCCCAGCAGCAGCCCGGATAACTTATTTTTTAACTATAGTTCAATAGGTTAGAGTGTTTTTCGGAATGGCATAAGGGTTGCGAAGAGTGTGTTAACTGCGCCAACTAAAACAAGCCCGCCCGTTCATGAACTTTTCAAGATACGTCAGATCCATGGTCGATCCGGATAACGGGACGACAGGCCCCGGAACTCTCGGAACACAGGACGTCTTCGCCGCCGTATTCGACGGTGGCGTGCCCGATCTGGAACTCGGTGCACTGGTTGTTGCGATTCACAACCGGTCACCCTCGGTGGCTGACGTCGTTGGCGCGTACCGCGCGATGGCTGAACGGGTTCAGCACCTGCGCCCGCCCGACAGAGCATGCAGACCGCTGGTTTTTGCCAGTTACAACATGGCCCGACAGAGCCCCAACTTGTTGCCGTGGCTGGCTCTTGTTCTGCGCCGGCTGGGTATCCCGGTACTGGTTCACGGAAATCTTGGTGGCTCTGGCGGAGCGACCAGCGCTTATCTGTTTCGGGAACTCGGGGTGATGCCGAGTGCGACCCTGTCGCAGATTCAGACGGCACTGGATACAGAGGGGCTGGCTTTTGTGCCCGCTGGCGTGCTGTGTCCCGGTCTGGCGAATCTGATTGCCTTACAAAACCGATTGGGATTGCACGACTGGGCTTACAAACTGGCTGCGTTACTTGATCCGTTTCGTGGCGACGGTGTGCGGATCGTTGGCGCATCGGATGCGGAGTTGCGCAGCATTCTCGAATCAGTCTGCAGCGAAGAAGCGCTCGATGCGCTGGTATTTGATGGTGCCGACGACGATGCTTTCGTGACGCCGTGCCGCAGGCCCGGAATATCGGCGTTTCGGCGCGGGTTGCGCAATGTGCTGTTCGAGCCCGAGAGTAGCAGCCTGCAATGGCGCGTTGACCTTCCGGACCCACTCGATGTTGCGGCAACGGCTTCATGGACGCGGCGGGCAATTGCGGGAGAGGTGCCGCTTCCTCATCCACTCGTCAATCAGTTGGCATGCTGTCTTTATGTTTCCGGATACGCTGCTGACATGAATCAGGCTAAGGCAATTGCGGCCATGGAATCGGGCGTATTGCTGGCGGGCGAAGCCAGGGCGGAACCTGCTCACAACGTCACCGTCCCGGATTCACGGCAATGATGGATCAACGTTACACTCGAGGCCAATTGCAATGATTGTGTCGAGTCGGCTGATTGGGTGAATGCTTTTGGGTGATGATCGCAGGGAGTATCCAGGTTTGAGGTTTCTTGAAGCGCAAGCGAGGTTCGGGTGAATCCGGCCGGGTTGGTGCACGGAGCGGCGGATGTCTCCGGAATGCTGGCGATTGGTTACGCATCATCGGCAGCTGGTGACAAGACGAACGAAGATTGTTTCGGTCTGGTGACGCCGCGGGAAATGCCGGAGGCGGCCGAGCGCGGCACGGTGGTCGCACTTGCTGATGGCGGCAGTGCGGGTGGGACCGGGCGCGTGGCGTCAGAACTGACCGTTCGCACCTTGATCCAGGATTTCTACGGGACGTCGCCGGATTGGAGCGTGGAGCGGGCAATTGACGCTGTCCTGTGCTCGGTTAATGACTGGTTGTACGTCAACAATAGCAGGGACCCGGAATCCGACGGGGTCGTCAGCACTTTGTCCATGCTGTTGTTCGGCAGCGACGGTTTTCATCTCGCACACGTTGGTGACAGCCGTGTCTATCGCTGGCGTGACGGCACGCTGGAGCGGCTCACGGCAGATCACACCTGGCCGCGACGCGACATGCGCCATGTACTTCGCCGGGCGGTCGGGCTGGACAGCCACCTGGTGATCGATTTTTTGTCGGGCGAGGTGCGCGCGGATGATATGTTTCTGATCGCCAGCGATGGCGTCTGGGAGGTGCTCGGCAGCTCTGTGATGGAGGAGTTGCTGGCCAGTGACCGGAGCGCCGAGGTCATCGCGCGCGACTTGGTGGAACAGTCGATTCAAAGCCAGCAACGCTATATGGGTCGTAATGATGCGACGGCCCTCGTGACGCGGGTCCTCGGCACGGGGAACTGACGCAGTTCCGCTGGCAGCGCTGCATCCGGGCGCAAACGCTGTTGCGAGCAGCGTGCGGCCTGTCTAGACTGTCCCGGTCGCAACAAGCGACCAGCATGATCCAGTCACTCCAAGCGGGGAACAACGTGCCAAATCCTTTGGATTCTTTGTGGGGAACATTCATTCTTGGCGTCATCGTCACGATGGTGCTGTATCAGGTGGCGATCTGGCTGATGGGGGGATAACGATGGATTATGTGCCCGCGATATCCCGCTGGATTCACCTGCTTGCCGGCATCATGTGGCTTGGCTTGCTCTACTACTTCAACTTTGTACAGGTCGCAGCGCTCAAGGCGGCACAGGCCGACGGCTCTGCGGCGGCGATCATGAAACACGTCGCTCCGAGAGCCTTGTTTTATTTCCGCTGGTCGGCGGTGTTGACCTGGCTGGCGGGCGCCGCCTTGCTGGGTCCGAATTTCGGTAATGCCTTCATGCTGCGCCCGAGCCACGCCGTGATCGGCATTGGCGCCTGGCTCGGCACCATCATGCTGATTAACGTGTGGTTTCTGATCTGGCCGAGCCAGAAGAAGATTCTCGGCATGGTGGAAGCCAGCGAAGAAGAGAAGAACAAGGCGCGACGCCTTGCGTTCATCGTGTCGCGGGCCAATACGATGTTGTCGCTGCCGATGCTGTTTTTCATGGCGGCCGGCGCGCACGGGGCAATTTTCTTCGG
>DATKYN010000207.1:0-15925 GCA_035528435.1 Burkholderiales bacterium | reverse complement strand
CACGGCACTCTCGCAACACGGTGGCATCTGAAACGCCCTGGAACATCGCTTTACTGCCGCCACCCGACCAGAGCGGACCGGGCAACAACAGGCAGCAATCGTCAACAGTCCATAACCGACGGGCTGTTGACGATATCCCGTTTGACGGCCCTGGCCGTCCGCCCTCAAACCCAGGCGACGCTGGCAATTCTGCGCGAACCGGAATGGAAATTTTCCCGGTTAGCGTCAATTAATCCCCGGGGGGGCATTCGCCGCAGTCATGCATCCTGACGCTCCCCGGGCCGCCATCGGTCAGTAAGAGTTGTCTGCGTCCGGGAACGCAAGTGGCTTTTCCGGTTCGAGGCTGCGAGGAGCAATCTCTCCGCTATCGACGCGCTCGTGCTCTTTCCATCTCAGATAAGTGACGACGCTCAGAATATCCTCGGCCGGAACACTAGACCCAAAGCCCCCCATCTTGGTCATCGGAATCCCCATGACGATGGTCGCGTAAATTCCCGCATTGGAATTACCCGACCGGGCAAATTTTCCGCATGTCAGACACGGCGCTCTCCCCCCGCGTCCCTCCCCACCGTGACAGGCGGAGCATTTTTCGGAAAACAGGGAACTGCCGCGCTCAACAACCTCGGCATTCTCGAGCGGAAGAACCAGATCATCTGCCACAGCCTCGTGAGCAGCATGACCTGTCCCGGCGCAAACGAGAGCAAACAGGAAAGTACCAGCAATCAGCCATTGCTTCTCACTGTAGAACAGCCTCATAAAATCTGATGCGTGATGCATTTTTCACCCCAATGTCCAGTTAATGTGCACAATATATTAGGCGATACGGGGCTTAAATGCGAGAGATGTTTACTCGTTGTCCACTTTTTAACTAATTTGGCAAATTATTGTTGACTTGTTGTACACGTCTATTTATAGTTCTGTCCAACACGCAAATCTCTTAACGTTTCCTGGTGATTTACCGATCCAGACTCACATTCATTACACATACTTTTCAAGGAGTTAATCATGATTTACCGCTCACTTTTTACTGCCATCGCCCTCTCCGCCTCCATCTCTGCCAACGCTGCACCCGAATGGACCCTTGTCGCCGGCAATGTCGGAGATCAAACTTTTCTGGACAGTTCTTCCGTTGAGAAACGCGGAGATGTTGTGCAGGTCGAAGTGCTCCGCAACTACGATCAAATTATTACGCTCGGCAACGATCCGGTGACTGGCGACGAAATGTACGCTCACCGCTCCGTCAAACTCACGTATCAGGTTGACTGTGGAAAAGGACTGATCGCCATGAGCGGCTGGAAAATGTTCGAAGGCAGCCATGCAAACGGAGACGTTGTCTGGGCTGACCAGACGTGGGGCAACCAGAACTTCACCAATACCAACGACGACGAAACCCGCTCAGTGGTTCGTTCGACTTGCGCCATCAATACCGCTGCACGGTAGGGCTCGTTTAAACCCTGCCGTCTGACGTTTCCCCGGAAACGGAACTACCCCAAAGCCTTTCGCAACTGTACTGACCCGTGAAACTGTTACCGGTCAGACAGTGCGAAGGACTTTACATTTTTAGTCGCCGTACAAAAATACCGAGTCAAGGACCTGCGCAATCCGCCCGGGATCAATCGCTCTGCGCCGGCCCAGCCTTGTCACGTTCAACGGCACTCGCCCCGGGTCTGCTACCGGCTACGGCGCCCTCCCCCTGTCACTGCATTCCTGCCGATTTTCAATCTGGCCTCATCCCGCCCGGCCGGAATTGCACGATGTCACGGGAAAGTAATACACTTGGCCATAAGCGCTCATAGCCCGGCAAATGGCCATAACACTTTGTTAATACATTTTGTTAACAGGCCCACGTCGATCGGGCAGGCGCGACGATCAGAATCCTTCGGCGCTCAGTAAACAATAATGGCTACAAGCACCCCTCCCAGACTTCTCATTATCAGCTCACGCGTTTCCGATAACTATGAGCTGACCGGCGCTGGCGCCAAACATCTTCAGCACATCTTTACCGCCTGGTTTCCCCGCGCCGTCTATTTCGACCTCACTGACGATACCGTCAGAGTCGACGTCGTAGTTCGCAAGGGTGTACTGAGCAAGAAAAACGTCTTTGATACGAAGTTCCTCGCCGACGACGGCTCGGTGATCAAGACCAACGACTACGATGAAGACCGAATTGTTGGCCGGCGTTGCGAACAGTACGCTCAAAACTTGACGCGCTATAACGGACAGAAAGACGGTCTCGACTTCCGCCACGTCTACTACACCAAGGCGGGATTTCTCGCCCGCTAGCGATCAGGCCACCGCGACGTATGCGCTCGCGGCCAGCTCTTCATCTTTGGCGCACTCCCGGGTTTTGCAAATCGCCCGCCCTACTGCTTCGCAGGCATTGCAGGGTCACTTCGCGCCATACTTGGTCGGCCACTTGTCTCGCGCGCCCATTCAGGAAAACGATCTGCCACGTCACGCCAGAATATTTAGCGTCGGCTCCTTTTACACCAGGCGCACTGCGTTATCTCCCGACGGAGATACAATCCAATCCGAAGCAACTCAAACGAACATCTTTGGATAATTGGAAGGAATGCATGTCAAGCGTCGATGAAGCCATTACGAGCCGCCGATCCGTTCGGGCGTTCAAGTCCGATCCGGTACCACAAGAAACCGTGGCGCATATCCTCGAAGTCGCGAGCCGCGCGCCCAGCGGGACCAACACACAGCCATGGCACGTGCATGTTCTTACCGGTGACGCCCTGACGTCGCTTAGCAATGTGGTGCTTGAAGCATTCTGGAACGAGCCGGAAAAACACCAGAACGACCGGGTGCACTACCTGGAAAAGTGGCGCGACCCGTACCTGGCGCGACGCCGCAAGGTCGGCTGGGACCTGTATGGATTGCAGGGGATTGCAAAAGGGGAGCACGAGAAGACGCGCGAATTTCACTCCCGGAACTTCAAGTTCTTCAATGCACCCGTCGGGCTGATATTCACCATCGACCGCGACCTTGGCTGGATGAGCTGGCTGGACTACGGCATGTTCATGCAGAACATCTGCATCGCGGCGCGCGGGCAGGATTTACACACCTGTGCCCAGGCGGCCTGGGCCACTTACCACGATGTAATCGAAAAACACCTCGACCTTCCCGGGCAACAGCTCGTGCATTGCGGCATGAGCCTTGGCTACGAAGACACGACGGCCGAGGTCAACAAACTTGAGACTGTCCGGGAGCCGCTCGAAGCGTTCGTCACCTTCCATGGGAGCTAGCAGTGGTGCACGCGATATCGAAAGGCGACCAGATAAGGGCTGGTCCCAATCAGTCGCGAAAGGCAAAGAAGACTTTGCCAGAGACGTAAAGCAAAAACCCGGTGTTCCCGCAAAATGGCGTTAAGCCGTGGCCAGAAAAAACCGTTACTTGCGCCATGAGATTTCGTCCGCTTAGACCGCAGCCTTAGTGCGGGAAACCGACTGCCAGGAGTAGATGGCAGCGTTTTCTGAAGGACTACTCCGCAATCATCAGAGGTTTGGCGTGGTCTGCCCCCGTTCTTCCCCATACCGCGCGCGTGAAGGACTCAACTCAGTATGTGAAACGTGCCCTCCTGACAACGATCACTGCGTCAGGCAAGACCCGAGCTGCCCGACTTTCGACTTGAGACTTCTGACTTCCAGCACTGGCCTTGCCAACTCGTTCCAGGCGCGCCTTGTCTGTCAACTGCGATAGTCTGCATACAGTTGCGCGACGATTGCGTTGTGCACGACGTGCTGCGGTCGCTGCCGCAGTTGCCCGGTGTAGTCACGAATAACGCGCATGAGCCTGGCATTGGATGGCACCACTCGCCGATGCTTCTCCAGCAATGAGGCGATCACCGACTGTGCCATTGCGATGCTGGCGCAATCATTGACATAGTCGCGTGCCTGGCGTGACGCCATGGGCCGAAGCCTCGCCAGCGTCGAGGGACGCACCTGCGCCGCTCCGTAGGACAAATCCGGTAACGGCGCGCCGGTAAGCTGGGCGAAGTGTGCAACCATGTACTCCAAGGCATGCTCAATCCGGCTCACGGACACGTATTCCACCGCGACAAGTGCGCGCGTTAGATCCGCCCCTCCCCCTTCCAGTGTGCGAAAGCACGCGGGCAACCTTTCCTCCGCGTAAGTCGCTATGCGGTGCGCTGCGACCCGGACCGGCAAATGCACGGCTTGCGATCCGTGCAAAGCGACCTGTTGGCGCGGAACCACACTCACGCCAAGGAAAAAAACGCCCGCGATCAATACAACGACAAGGGTGGCGCGCACCTTCAGGCCTTCGCGATTGCCATCGTAACCACCCAGGTCACGCCTGCCGTCACGCTTGTCGTGACCAGGCTCGTAACAATTTTGCCCCAGTCGATCCGAACGCTTCCCTTGCGCACAAGACCAGCCTTCAGTGTCAAATTCGAAGTGATGCAACCAAGGCGTGCAAGATGGTAGTAAAGAACGATGTACGCCACGTAGAGCACGATGAACAAATAGCGTTGCCTGTCCCAAACGTCGAACACAGCCTGCTCCCACAATACGACCACCGGCCAGCACAGCAAGAACGCCGTCAGCGCTGCGCCCGTCGGCACCGCAAGCACTGCATCTTCCTTCCACACAAAGAAGAGAAAGTAACCCACGACGAACGGCGGCAACATCTTGAGACACAGCGCAATCCAGAAGTTGAACTGCCCCGCCTCGATGATTTGCTCAGTGATGACGAGTTGCTGCGAGTCGTGATCGATGGGTTGAACCCCGCTGCCCTCCTCCGGCTCCTCAAAACGGGCGAACTCGCTGTAGCCATTACGCTCCAGTAAGGCCTCGTATTCTTCCGGGCTAACCGAGGGCGGCGTGACCAGAAACTCCGACGAGCCGTAAGGATCTACCATCTTCGCAAAGCCGAAATAGTATTGCTCGGGTAGCAGCGTCAAAAAGCGAACACAGACAAACACCAGAATCGCAGCCACAACGAGTGCGGATAAATTGACCTTCGCGTTCCAGAAGTTCGGGCTACTGAATCGTTTTTGTACAGGCGTCGCCATCTGGCATCCTCCAGGGGAATTCTAGAAAACAATGACGCGCGTTCTGGCGTCGGTTGCAGCGAATATCAATTTTGCAAATTCCATCGGAAGGCGGATGCAACCGCGCGAGGCCGGATAATTAGGCACCAGACCACCGTGAATGGCGATGCCGTCATCGGTCAGGCGCTGCATGTAGGGCATCGGTGCATCCCCGTAGCGTACTGACCGGTGCCATTCACGCTTGTCCAGTATTGAATAAGTCCCGGCCGGCGTTTCTTTTCCGCGACGTCCGGTACTCGCGATCGACCAGCCGATCATCGTGCCGTTGCGGTAGGCGGTTGCTTCCTGCGCAGAGGTGTCAATACGGAGCGTGAGCGGGCCGGAAGCCGCACGGTGCGGCGACCAGACGAATAACTGCGCCACATCCGGTCTGCGCAGTTCGTAGTCAAGCGAAACTGCAGTCGAGGAGTCCGCGCGAACGTCGATGTGCATGACATACACCGTCATCAGCACAACAGCCGTCAGAACCACCCAACTGCCTCGTTCGTTTCGCAGCACACGCAACATCTTCTTTCCCGGCACAAAACCCTGAGGCATTGGAGGCAAAATACTTGCGTACAGACGCCACCTAAAGTACTCCGGGTCGCAATAACTTTCAACCATGCGTGGATTCAGCCGGGTCGCCCCCCCTGAAATCGCCGGTCACGACTTCATGATGTCGTAATACTGACAGACGAAGAAACGCCTGGCGCCGTCTTTATTCCTTCACAAGGTCCACTTCGGTCAAACCAGGCCTTCTTGTCGACAGCGCATTCATTCACCGCGTGGTGCCCGGTTAACGCTGTATGCCTCATGCATTGACAAACTGCAGCAAAAGTTTTGTCAGAAATGACAAACCCTTTCTCTCCATCGCGAGAATGCTCGCGGGGGATCGGCTCCCGTATTTTTCTGCGCACTGTTCGCGATGTGCCATTTCCCGAAACGGGGAGTTGAGATACGATTGGCCCCATTTTTCAACCAACACCCTTCACTGCTTTCAAACTGGACTGGCAACGAACATGAATAACGAATCAAAAGTCGCAATCGTGACCGGCGGTGCCGGCGGCATCGGAACTGCTACCGCACGTACACTCGCACAACGTGGCGCGCGAATCGTCATAGCCGACTTGCGCCCGGATGCTGCCAGCGACGTAGCGCAACAGCTTCAGTCCGAAGGCTTCGATGCGTTGCCGATTGAACTGGATATCGCCAATGAAGTCAGCGTCACCGAAATGGTGCAAAAAACCCTGGAACACTGGGGCCGTATCGACATCCTCATCAACAATGCCGGTATCGAGAGCTCCAAACCGTTTCTCGAAATCGGCCTCGAGGAATTCGAGCGGGTCATGCGCATCAACACCACCGGCGCATGGCTGTGCTGCCAGGCCGTTATCCCCGCCATGCTGGAACAGAAATGCGGCAGCATCGTCAACGTCAGTTCGGTTGCCGGGCAGCGTGGTGGCGGCCTTCTTGGCACCGCGGCCTACTCCACTTCCAAGGGTGCGCTGATTGCGCTGACCAAGGCCCTTGCGCGCGAGTTCGCCAAATCCGGCGTTCGCGTGAACGCCGTCTCCCCGACGCTCACCATGACCGATTTCGCCGTGCGTCAGCTCGAGCGGCTGCCGGCCGGGACGCTCGACCGCGTCATGGCCGCAACGCCACTCGGTCGCGCCGGCAAGCCGGAAGAGACCGCTGCGGTGATCGCTTTTCTTGCACTGGATGAATCGTCGTTTGTCACCGGTCACGTATATAACGTCGACGGCGGCATGGCCATGTAACAGCCTGTCGAGGAGCAGCATTAAAACGCCGCGTTTCGGAGGGCCGCCCCCTATCGATGCGGCGAGTTGGGCAGCGGATACATCAATCCTGCCGAACCAAATCCGCCATCGACGTTGAGCGAGTGACCGTTGACATAGTCACTCTCGCCTGACGCGAGAAATACCGCCGCATCGGCAATCTCTTTCGGATCGCCGTAGCGCCTTTGCGGCACCAGAAATTCGTATGCTTCCACCGTTGCCGGATCATGCATCGCGCGACCTACGTCCGTCATGATCGGCCCCGGGACGATATCGTTAACGTTGATACCCTGCTCCGCCAGCTCCACCGCCATCACCTTGGTCAACAACTCCAGTCCTGCCTTGGCCGCTCCGTAAGGCGCGCGGCCTATGCCACCGCGCTGCCCGGACAGCGAACAGATATTGATGATCTTGCCGTAACCTTGCTTGACCATCTCCCTGCCCGCGGCCTGCGAACACAGAAACGCGCCGGTCAGGTTAATGCGGATGACCCGCTCCCACTCCTCGAGCGAGCACTCCAGTGTGCGTATGTTGGCGCCGATGCCGGCGTTATTGACCAGAATATCGACCCGGCCGAACTCCTGCAGGCAGAAGTCGACGAGCTGCTGGCCACCGGTCGCTTCCGCCACGTCGATGCGAATCGACCGGACCTCGCGCCCGCCTTTGGCGAGCTCGGCTGCCGTCTTGCGCGCCAGATCATCATTGATGTCGCCGATGACCAACCGTGCACCTTCCGCTACAAACGCCGTGCCGATTGCCTTGCCAATTCCTTGTGCCGCACCGGTTACGATCGCCACCTGCTCCTTTAGACGCATGCCAGCTCTCCTCTTGTTTTCTTCCGGATCGAAAAACCGATCGCCCTACAGGTCGGTGACCGCACCATGCGACGCGTCCGCGACCAACCGTGCGTACTTGGCGAGCACGCCCCTGGTATAGCGCGGCGCCGGTTCCTGCCACTGTGACAGACGCTGCTGCAGTTGTTCGTCACTGAGTTCAACATCCAGTCGCCGGTTATCGACGTCGATAATGACGATATCGCCATCGTGCAACGCCGCTATTGGTCCGCGCTCTGCCGCTTCCGGCACGATGTGCCCGATCACGAAGCCCCGCGTTGCCCCCGAGAAACGCCCGTCAGTCATGAGCGCGACGGCTTCCCCGAGCCCGCTTCCCTGCAACGCACCAGTGACCAGTTGCATTTCCCGCATGCCGGGCCCGCCCTTCGGGCCTTCGTAGCGCAACACCATCACGTCGTTGGGTTGAATGCGCCCTTCCTTGATCGCAAGAAACGCGTCTTCTTCGCGCTCGAACACGCGCGCTGGCCCGCGATGGAATTTCTTGGTCTGCCCGGAGACCTTGATGACGCTTCCGCCCGGCGCCAGGTTGCCACGCAGGATGGCGAGGCCGCCTTCTTTCTTCAGCGGTTTCGACAACGGTTTGATCACGTCCTGATCCGCCGGCTCGGGCGCTGCTTCAATGTTCTGCGCCAGTGTTTTCCCGTTAACCGTCATTTCCGATCCGTGCAGCAAACCCGCTTCGAGCAGGCGCTTGCCCACCACCGGCATGCCACCGGCTTCGTACATCTCCGGCGCGGTGTAGGTGCCCCAGGGGCGAAGGTCTGCCAGCACCGGCGTCTTGCGTGAGATCCGGTCAAACGCTTCCAACTCCAGAGGTATGTCGAAATCGTGCGCAGTTGCGAGAAGATGCAGCACGGAATTGGTTGAACCGCCAGTGGCCATCACACCGGTAATCGCGTTTTCGAAACTTCGCGTCGTGACCACTGAACGCGGCGTCACGCCTTTTCGCACCAGCTCCATTACCAGCTTGCCGCACTCAATCGCGACATCTGCTTTCTCCGGGTCCACCGCCGGCACATCGTTCCATCCCAGCGGTGAAATACCGAGCATCTCATACGCCGTGGCCATGGTGTTCGCGGTGAACTGCCCCCCGCAGGCACCGGCACCCGGGCAGGCATGGTCCTCCACGTCCTTGAACTCTTCCTCGTTGATCCTGCCGGCATTGAATGCGCCAAGCGCTTCATAGGCATCCTGCACCGTCAGCTTTCGATCGCCAAACACCTTGTTGGGCTTGGTGCATGCGCCAGAGCGAATCGAACCGCCGTACAGAGTCACGCCCGGTATATCGAGCCGCCCCAGCACCATCGCCATGGCAGGAATGGTCTTGTCGCAACCCGAGATCGTGACGATGCCGTCGAACATGTGCCCGCGCGCCACGAGTTCCACCGAGTCGGCAATGACTTCGCGACTGACCAGTGAAGTCTTCATGCCTTCCGTGCCGGTGGTGATGGCATCGTTGATGGCGACGGTATTGACCTCGATCGGCGTGCCACCCGCCGCACGGATGCCCGCCATCACCTTCTGCGCCAGCTCCCGGTGATTCCAGTTGCATGGCATGGTTCCGATCCAGCAATGCGCCACGCCAATCTGCGGCCGGGACAGATCCTCATCCGTAAAGCCGATGGCCTTCATCATCGACCTCGCAACGGAGCGGTCCGGCCCCTCCAGCAACACACGGCTTTTATGTCTCGGATCCACGCTCACGCAAACCTCCCTGTTTTTTTCTGATGTGCTTACTGTACCAGCCTGCTCAGTGCCACACTCACCTTGTCGCCATTGTTGAGGCCAAGCTGGCGTGCTTCCGGGTTGACCTGCGACAGCACGCCGTTCTCCCACATGTCGAGCGAATCACCGATGCGCCCGCTTGTGTGTGCCACCGCCGCCGCTGCAACGCCGTGCCCATGCAGCATCTCGAGAGCAGCAGTACCGGCATTGTCCTTTCCGCCGCCGGCGTCATTGAAGACCACCAGCTTGAGAGGAACCTCCAGGGCAAACTCCCCCGAGCTGGTACCGCCATGCGAGGCGGAAACCACAACCGCTCCCTTGTCATCTTCATTTACCTTGGTGATCGAGTCCATCAGGACGACCTTGCCACCTTTGCCTTGTTCTACCGTTTTCTTGAGCATATCTTGTCTCCATCAGCCAGCGCGGCGCCTCGCCGCCTGGCATCAAAAAAAATAAAGTAATTGAGTTCGGTATTGCTCGAATGGCGCCCGTGCCCGATACAGCCGCATAAGGTGGCTGTGCAGCACGCGCGACACGTCTACCAGCCCGTCAGCTCGTAATCGCCTTGATGTTCGCGGCGATCTCGTCGCGGTCGAACACTTTTTTCCAGTCCGGCGCGAAGATCTTCTTCTTCGCCTGCTCGACCGCTTTGTTGGCGGCATCAGACATCCTGACACCGGGAAGCTGATCGAACAGAATAGCCAGTTCAACGTTGAGGTGCCCGAGAATGAAGTCGCGTGCCGCTTCCGCCGGCACACCACGCTTGACGGCCTCGTCGGTCGCTTCGCGAATGATGGTCAGGCAGGTTGCGCACACCGTTTCCGACAACGCCGGCTCGAGGATCGCCATTTGGTCGACAGTGGCGCGATGCGAGCGCATGACTGGCGCATACATACGCTTGGCGACATCTTCGGCCACCGCATAATTTTTCTCGTCACCGCGCAGCAGAGCGCAGACGATGGCCTGCTTGGCCTTGATCCCGCCGAAGTAATCGCGCTTGGCTTCGAGGTCGGTCTCGTCATTGAAAATCGGCGGATGACATGGATGCGCAACGAAAATCGTCAAGTCCTCACGATCCGGCAGATGGCCGGCAAACGGAGCGGCCGCATCCAGCGCAATCAGGGTTGCGCCCTTCTTGAACTTGTCCACCAGCTGTTTGGTGACCTTCTCGATCATGTTGTCGGGAATGGTCAGGATGACGAAATCCGCATCGGCCAGCGCGGCGTCGGCATCGACACAGGTAATGTTCAGCTCCTTCAGCCGCTCGCGTCCTGCTTCGCTGACTTCGACATGGCTGACTTCATAGGGTGAGTTTTTCAGGTTGGCGGACACCCGGTAACCCATTTTTCCGCCTGCTCCGATAACTGCCAATTTGCTCATCGTGTGACCTCCACTGATCAAAAAATTCCGCATATCCGGCTTGTGGCCGGCCACGGTCGCTACAAAAAAAGTATGAGAACAGCTGGTTACTGTCCCCGCACCATTCCGAAATAATCCACCTTGCCCATCTGCCCGCCCTTGAGCGCGATCTCCAGACCATCGAACTGCGCATCATCCGAATAGGCGCGGCACAGCGGCGCGCCCGGTGTGAGTTCTGCCAGCATTTCCAGCGCGTAAAGCCGCAGCTCCTGTGTGGCGTAGCTCGATGTATCGCCACCCGCGATCACCACGCGCCGCAGACCGGTGTTCACCAGCAGCTCGCGCGCGACCCGACCCATCGCCGTTCCCAGCACCCGGGCACTGCCGCCCGTGTTTTTACCCAGTTCGGAGCGGGTCGCCTTGATGCTCGGGTCATCCGGACCAGCGGCCGAGTACAGCAACAGGCTGTTGCCGCCGGAGAGCGCTGCGAGACTCTGCTTGACCAGTTCCTGCTGCGCCTGCGCGGCTTTCTCCGGCTGAACCAGTTTGTCGGTCGGAATGCGAATGCAATCGAAGCCGTTCTTGCCGGCCCACTCGATCTGTTGCGCCGTCATTGGCGAAGCGCTGCCCGACAGCGCCAGCAACTGCTTCACCGGTGTCACCTTCGGGAATACCTTGCGCTGATCGCTGATGACGCCGGTCGCCCGCCAGTGCGCCGCCAGCGCGTATTCGACGCCGGACGAGCCCACCACGAAATGCGGCGTACGCTGTCCGTGCTGCCAGATCAACCGGCCGACAGTGCGCAAGTGCTCGTTGGTCAGCGCGTCGTATAGCAGCATGCCAGGTTTGGCGTCGAGCTTTTCCACCTCACGCGCATCGACCTGTGCGTCATCTGCGTCGAGATCGGTCACGCTCATCAGGCCGATTTCGGTCTTTGTCTGATGCGACAGGTGCACCCGCAGGTCGGACTCATGCATCGGCGTCGACGGATGGCGCGACATGACCGGATGCCGGTCGAGGCGGTAGACGTCATCACCGTAAGCAGCGAAATGGTTGCCAAACACGGTGAAACGCCGCAACGGCGGCGCGCCGGCAAGAATCGAGATCACCTGGCCCGGCACCAACGACTTGTGCGCCATGTCGGCGACGTGCCCGAAGCTGCCGATCTCGGGCGACGAATCGAAAGTCGAACACACCTTGTAATGCGTTACCGGCGCACCCAGCGACCACAATTGCCTTAGCACCGGTTCGAATTCCGCGTCCATTTCTGTCGGGGACATCGCCCGGCTGGTGCCGGCAACGCCCACACAGCGAAGATCGGGAAACTTCTCGCGGATCAGTTCAGGTGTCGGCGACGACAGGAACAACACGGTACGCAAGCCCGAAAGCGACAGCGCTTCCATCGCGTCAGTCGAGCCGGTGAAGTCATCGCCGTAGAATGCGAGCAGCAGGTTCGGATCGGTTGCCATCAGCCGCGCCCCCCGAACTTCTTGATGGCCTCGCGAAGTTCTTCATGTGTCTCGGCGTACTGCGCCAGCGGCACACCCGCCAGTGCCGCTTCCCAACCTTGCTGCATGCTGCGCACACCCGCTGCCGTGCCGCCGGGATGCGCGATGATGCCGCCGCCGGCGAGGTGAACCACATCAATAGTTTTGTTAGCGGCATAGATCTCCGGCGCCGACCCCGCCCACTGCGCCGAGGAAATCGCCGGCATCACGCGATAGTCGCCAAACATCGGTGTCAGGCAATCGGTAATCGACTGCGCCACCTCTTCATTGGTTTCGTAGAACTTGCTGTTGAAACCGCCAACGTGCAGATGGTCTACCCCTGCCAGGCGGAACAACTTCTGGAAGGCGCTGAATCCGATACCCAGCAACGGGTGCCGGGCGATCGCGCCGAACCAGGCGCGGTGGCCGTGAATCGGCAACTCGCAATGGCGGCGTAAATAGGCAACTGCCGCCAGCCCGACCGCATTGACGTTTACCATCACGCAGGTACCACCCTGCTTTTTCACAAGGTCGTGGCTGCGCAGCATATGGTCGATATCACCGGTGATGTTGAAGGCATACATCGCCTTCTTTCCCGTCTTGTCGGCGACCTTCTCGATCTCGGGCATTACCGCGCCAACCCGTTGTGCAAACGATGCGTACATCGGATCGGCCTGCAACTCATCGTCCTTGATGAAATCCAGCCCCGCCGTCGCCAGATCGCGTACCAGCTTCGCCAACGCATCGGTAGCCAGGCCAATGCTCGGCTTGACGATGGTGCCAATGAGCGGTCGACCCTCTACCTGGGCCAGCTTGCGGGTGCCATCGATGCCAAACGCGGGACCGGGATACTGGTCGGCAAAAGCCTGCGGCAATTCCAGGTCTTCGAGGCGAACGCCGGACAGTTCCTGCAGTTCGTACAGGTTGCCCGCCACTGTCGAGAACAGGCTGGTCAGCGAAGCACCGAAGTTGTGCAGCGGAAAAGAAATCGCCACCCTTCCGCGCCGGTATTTCACTTTGCCGTCTTGCGAACGCGGCGCCTTGCTGCCCGGCAGACTGGGCGTATCGACAACGTCGAGTGCGTCGACCTTTACCACCCGGGCGCCAAAACGCTCTTTCAACTCGTTGGTCTCACCCGGCACCGACACGAAGGTGCCACTGGACTGCTCGCCCGCGATGACCGCGGCTGCGTGCTCAAGCGTATGCGGTGTCTCAATCAGATACGTCGCGACAACACGGTCTTCATTCATGGTCTCTCCCCAACCCGTCTCGCGGCCCGCAAGGTCCGCCGCATAAAATCAGTGGAAAGAAATCCGGGCCTTGCACGAGGTTGTCACCACGCCACAATGCACGCCAGTGCAATGCTCCACCCGAAACAACATCGGCATCGGCCTCTACCTTGCGCCTTTCACCGATCTCCTTCCCCGTTTAACTCACTATTCGATCGTTGCTTCGGAGCGAATGTTACTGATGATGGGCAAGAAAAGGCTCCTCATCTTTCCGTGCCCAGCCGGTCGAGTTAGAAATATTTTCCGGTTTCGGCCATTTTTGCGGAAATATCCGCCAGCAGATCGGCAACAGGCGCAAAAAGATATCCAGATATGTGTTAGTGCCCTGCGCCACGGGCCCCGCTTCGGGAATGAGAAAACAGAGTCGGAGTCGAATTCCCGGATTGGTGTTCAATCTCATCACGCGTCATTCGCTACCGGCGTGACTTCGTAAGCAAAAAGTGACAATGCGAAAAATCCGTGCGACCAGCTCCACGCAATTCGACGACGACCTCACTTATTGGCAACAGCCTGCGACTGCGCTCCAACACGAGCCGAGAAAAAGGCGCAAAGCCCGGGACTTGCCATATTGAACCCCAGGCGTTATACCGAAATCTCCCATCCTTGAAGATAAAGGAAAGGTCCTTCCCGTGAAGCTCTACGACTTTGCACCTGCTGCAAACGGCCAACATGTGGGGGTATTTCTGGCCGAGAAGGGCCTGAAGGTGCCGAGCGTTGAACTCAACCTTCGTCAAGGACAACAGTTCAAGGAACCGTTCGCGAGCCTCAATCCATTCGACTGCGTTCCGTTCCTGGAACTGGACGACGGCACCATCATTTCTGAAACCATCATTTCTGAATCGGTCAGCGTCTGCCGTTACCTCGAGGAGTTGCATCCGGAGCCTTCCCTGTTTGGCCGCAACGCGGTAAAACGCGCGACCATCGACATGTGGAATCGCTGCATTGAAATCGACGGCTTCATGCCGATCCTGCATGCTGTGCGCAATAAGCTGCCGAACTTCAAGGGCCGCGTAATACCAGGCACGCGCAGCGAGCTGTCGCAACTGGCAGCCGTGGTTGAACGCGGCACCGACATCCTAAAAGTGCTTCTTGGACGCATCGATCCGCCGCTCGCGAAATCGGAGTTCATCGCCGGGCCGGCGATCAGCATCGCCGACATCACCGGATAATTCATGATGAACATGGCGAACATTCTGGAAATGGATATCGAAGGTCCTTATCCAGATGTGTTTCGCTGGCACCAGGCAATGTCCAGGCGCCCAAGCACGCAACAACGTTCGGACAACGCGGCCTATCACCCATGACACCTGTTCCCGTGACCATCCAGTCAATCCGTATGTCATTCCTTGGCCTGGCGGTTCTTGCCGCGTTGACGCTGGCCACCCCGGTTGCGGCCCAGCAAGTACCAGTCGTCGGTGACGAATCGGCGAGTTGCTCCAGGACACCGGTCGAGATATACCGCGAGGCCGCGCCCAGCGTCTTGCAGATATTCTCTTTCGGCATCAACCCGTACAAGGTTGTCGGCCGGGTAGAGTCAAAGAGCGGCTCTGGCGTTTTTCTGGGTGACGACCTGGTCGCAACCAACTTTCACGTGGTTCTGGACGCGAGCGCACTCGCGGTTGGCATCGAGGGCATCATTTTCGAGGCCGAGCTTGTCGGCCGTGACCCGGTGTTCGATATCGCGGTCTTGCGCGCCCCAGGCTTGTCGGCACACATCGAGCCCATCGCGTTCGCGCCCGGCAACGGAGTGATCATCGGCCAGCCCGCCTATGTGATCGGCTACCCGCTGGGAATCGGCAAGTCAATCAGCGCCGGCATCGTTTCCGGCGTTGGTCGCGTGATACCGCTGAACACCTCGAGCTGGCTATCGCCCTTTATCCAGACCGACGCACCGGTCAGCGGCGGCAATTCCGGTGGCGCGCTGGTTGATGGCTGCGGCTACCTGATCGGACTGGTTACGCTGCGCAGCGGCAGCCCGGAGGCGGAAAATATCGGCTTCGCCATTCCGGCCGATACGCTGCGCCGCGAGTTACCGGAGCTGATCGAGAGCGGCAAGGTCGCGCGACCCTGGCACGGACTCTACGGTCAGATGGTGACGCCGGTCATCCTCCAGCTTCTCGGTGCGCCGCCGATGGCGGCCCTGTTCACTCGCGGCTTCCTGGTCGAGACGGTTGAACCCGGCAGCGCAGCCGACAAGGCCGGAATCCGCGGCGGCAGCCTTCCGGTCCAATGGGGGATGCAGGAGATGATCCTTGGCGGCGATATCATCATCCAGGTCAACGGCACGGAGATCGAGTCGCTCGAGGATGCACGCATCGTGGTGCAACAGTTGGAGATCGGCCAGACAGTCAATGTCAAG
>DATKYN010000206.1:0-3898 GCA_035528435.1 Burkholderiales bacterium | reverse complement strand
CGAGTCACGCCCAGGAATTCATCGTTGTCCTCGAATACCCACACTCCGGCCGCCATCTCCAGCAACCATTTTCCGGGCATCGGGCGCACATATCCCAGCTTGATCTTTGCAGCCCAGCGGTTGGTGCCGACGTTGATCAGTTTGTCCGCTTCGTACTCCCCCGTAGGCGCAACGATCTTCAGGCTGGTTGCGAGTATCGGCTTCGGATTCTGGCGAAATTTCTGAAAGTCGGATCGCGTCATTGTCGGAGCACCCATCAGATTAACGGAAATAGTCGCGGAAAAATCTCCAATACCACTGAACTCACGACTTACCGGGTCACCTTGAAAGTCCCCGTCTGTACTTCCGTCGGTATAGGGCAGCTCGAACTGGATATTGGTGGTTCGCCCGGCGAGATTGACCGTCTGCTGATAGGCAAAAACGCCCTGATGAATCGTCGAGTCGACGCCAACAAGCGGCAGCGACGCATCGGTGACGATATCACCTGTGGAATGCGCGTAACCCGCAACCGCGATCTTCGTTCCGTGCGGAGTTGGCCAGAAAGCACGTGGCGTGAGCTCCTGCGCCGACGAAAGGCCCGCTGCAGCAAAAAGTAATACACCCGAAAAAGCCAATGCTATCGCCGGCTTCAGGATCGACCCAAAAGCCGGTCCACGATACCACTGTCCAATTCGTTGCAACAACCTCAACATTACAATCTCAATATTAAAACCTCATCTTCAAGATACTTGCCGACCTTCCGTCGCCGCACTTGCGGCAGCTGCGGCTTGCGTCAAATTGTAGCCGCCACGCACCATGGTGTTCGCTTGCCGCGTATCTCATCTGGCCGACAATGCAAACGAAATGTTCGCATGAACCCGGTTGTCATCTGCAGTGAGATTGGTCACCAGCAGTTTGCTGACATTCACCTCGTACGAAGAGCGCTGGCCAGCGATCAACTGCTGCAGTCCTTGCCGCAAGTTAATCTCCAACGCCTGGGGAAACGCCCGATCGAGAAAACTCTGCAATACAATCCGGTACAACTCGTTGGGCACCTGATCGACACGGAGGTCGGTCAGGCCAAGATATTCCCCCGAGAAGTAGGGCCGCCCTGAAACCGTTACATCGAATGACTCTGCCGAGCCAACGCAACCGCTCGCGCCTTCCATTCCAAGCAACCCGGTCAGCCGCGTCTTGACGCTGAGCCGTCCGCGACTGATGTTCACCGCCGGTGACTCCAGATAGGCGAACTGGCATCGCGACCCTCGCAACAGATGGTATTTTCCGCGGTCGGTGTACAACTCATCCATTAGCATCTTGCGCATTGCCGTATTGGTGATCGTGATTTCACTCTCGGCACCGGCGGCTGGAAACGCTACGAGAAAAACACCAATGCAGGCGAGAATGCGCAACCATCCCGCAAAGCGTTTGCTCACGACTCCTGCTCCGCGCATGGCGATACCGGCACATTGCCTGGACCATGTCGCGCCCCCCGCCCCAGGCTGACAAACGCCCGCGCGTGGGCGCTGCAATCGAAAGAATAGAAATCGAAAAACGTCATCATCCGCACAGTATCCGCCAATCAAAATTAAGCCGGCGCCTGAATCAGCTCAATGCTGACGCCATCCGGCGCGGCGACGTAACAAAGCACCATGCCGGGTTTGAATTCCCACGGCTCGACCGCCATGCGCACACCTTTCTTCTTCAGTTGCGCGCAAAACGCCATCAGATCACCCCGATAACTAAAACCGAAATGGTCTGTTCCCCATTCGTCGTGACTCGAATACCCGTCGAAATGCTGCATTGGTTTCGTATCGACCGGCTCTTCTCCGGGGCGCTGACCCCGAATGACGACAGTCATGCCCCCGACGCGGACATCGATCTGCGGCGCGCCACGGAGGTCTTCCTGCACCGCACTGATCTCACCGCCGAACATATCCCGATACCAGTCGGCAGCCGCTTTCGGGTCACGGCTGAGCAGATGAACATGGTCAAAAGAAAGCGCTTCGTTCATGGCGATATTCCTGTTTTAGCATTGCTGCGAACACGACGATAGTATACGAAGCGAGCGAAAGTCAGTGAATAGAGGCGTGCATGAAATACAAACGCTTTCCCGCCGCGACCTTACCGTGAGCCACCGATAGGCCCGAACAGGAACCCGCTTCGTGATCCAGATCAATTGATCTGTCCGCGTTCCGGGTATAAGTTTCCGGGAGGCGACATAGGTATTGTTCGTAATGTCCGCCAACGGTGACAATAACCACGCCCGGTTCAGATCTGCCACCCGCAGTTCTGCCTCACCGCGAAGGAAGAACCAGTCAGGAGGAACACACCATGACAGAACGACACATGCTGGACATCGTCCATCACCAGAATCCGGCTGCACTCACAGCGACCGAAACCGTTCAGCACGCATGTTCGTTGATGCGCGAGCGCGGCATCGGTGCGATTCTCGTTATGGATGAGGAAAGCCGGCTTACGGGTATCTTTACCGGCCGCGATGCGGTATGCCGGGTTCTGGCCGAAGCCCGGGACCCCGGTACGACCCGGATTCAGGATGTGATGACCCCCGCGCCCATCACCATGCAGCCCGGCAGCACAGCGAGCGACGCCCTGCATCTGATGCAGGATGGCGGCTTCCGCCATGTTCCCGTTGTCGACGGGGATCGTATCGTCGGAATCGTATCCAAAGGCGACTTCCGCGGTCTGGAACAAGCCCGCCTCGATGAAGAGACCGAGCTATGGGAACGAATATAAGCTGATCAGCGGGCCGTCTGCGCACCTTCATTCCCGTGTGACGCAGGCAAACAGCCGGTCAAGACGGGTTCAACCCGCCTTGCCATCGTGCTCCGCCCACACCTTGCGCGCGATTCGTACGCCGTCAATCATCGCTGGTGCACCGGCATACGTTGCCACATGCAGAAAAATCTCCAGCATCTCTTTCTTTGTGACCCCGTTATTGATGGCGCCGCGAAGATGAATCTCGAGTTCGTGCGGCCGGTTGATGGCGGCCAGCATGGCGAGATTCATGATGGACCGCGTCTTCTTTGGCAAGGCCAGCTCGCCATCATCGCTACGCCGCGCCCATGTTGCACCCCAGGCATGCGTCGTAACGTAGTCCTGGACCGCTTCGTTGAATTCGTCCTGAATCGAAAAAGCCCGATCGACATAGGCGTCGCCAAGCACCTCGCGGCGCAACGCCAGACCCGACTCGAAAATATCCTGTTTGGTAAGCTCGCTCATAAACCGGCTCCTGTATGTGAGTCGGTCTATTGTATCGGCCACGAAACGCTTTCGGCGTAATCCCGGATCGACTACTGTTGGCCCCCGAGCCATAGCGGCGGGACCAGGAAGCGATTCGGACGAGTTAACGACACCGGTGCCAACTCACCGTAAACGGGTTCGCCTGCAAGCCAGCGTAGCGGCGTACCGCCAGTTGCCCGCCTCAAGCATCCACTTACTATCGCGAGTTCTTTGCTACTGATTTCCCCGGCAAACGCGGTATGGAAACCGCCGCCATCAAAGGCGACGATTTTCCCGACCCCGTGTACCGACGGCTATGCGCAAACATGTGAACCTTCCGGCAATGCACCGGTTGGCGTGCGACGCCATCGCTTCTCATGGCGTCAGTCGGCATCATGTCACACGTACCAACTTGCGCAAGGTAGGCAAATGTTGCGGGACGTCCTTGTCCGGATAAACGTACGGCCAGGTGGTGTATGAGACCTCACCGACGTAGATATCACCGCGCGAGTCAATCGCCATGCCATGCGGCGCTATGAACTGGTCCGGCCGCTCGAAACCGGCATGCGCGGCGCCAAAGCGCGATAACAGTTTGCCTTCATGATCGACGATGCTGATACGCGGCCCGAGATTTGGTACGTCGCGATTGATCGGCAAGGTTGGTCCGATTTCGCCG
>DATKYN010000205.1:0-13578 GCA_035528435.1 Burkholderiales bacterium | reverse complement strand
TTGACCTGCGTTTCCTTGTCGACCGGCTGGCCGCCGACGTCGATCGGCGTGTCGTAGTCGTTTTGCACCCAGTTGAGCAGGAAGCGAACATTCGTTACCGGGATCCACTTCAGGCCTACGGTCATGCTCTTGACGTTATCCTCCCCGTCCTGGGACTGGTCGGCGTCCAGTTCGGCCAAACTCACGCCGAGCTCCCAGACGCCCGTACCGCCGCCGCCCAGCGGCTTGAGCGGCTTGATCGCCTTCATCCCGTTAAGCGAATAGCTGTCGGCGTACTGTTCGCCGGTAATCAGCCACATCAAATTGACGTAATAGACGTCAACGTCGGGGTTGGCAGCCGTATCGGTCGAAAGGTTGACAGTCAGGTATTCGCTCTGCAGTTTGAACGGGCCATAGGCGCCGACCGCTTCCAGGCCGGTCGCTTTGCGGTCGAACTCATTCGCCCCCACGGTAAATGCGCCGTCCCGGTAATCGACGCCAAGGTGCAGCACGCCCTTGTCGAAGTTCACCATCGGCGCGAAGTTCACCGCACCGCGGGCAATCAGGCCCTTGGTATCGGTATCCGGCGCACTGGCTCGCCCGCCGCCATCATTGGCGTAGCCGAGAGCATAGGAGAACACCTTCTTCTTCGGCTCACCGTAAACCATTACACCCTGGTCTTTACCCGGCTCATAGTCGTCGGTAAATGAACGCTCCATGAAATCGGTAAAGCGCGAGCTGGTGACCTGCGAGAATCCGAACGGAAACTTGAAGTGGCCGGCGCGCGCCCGAACGGCACTGTTCCACTTGTAATCGACATAGGCGTACTCGAGCCTTGGCCCGGAGTCTCTACCCCAATCCCCGGTGATTTCATAAGTCCATTTGTCGTACAACTTGCCTTTCACGCCAAGATAGGCGCGCCGGACGTCGAAGCTGTCAGTCGAATCCGGCAAATCCGACGAGCGGTAGTCCAGCTGCACGCGGCCATGGAGCAGCAGACTGTTCTTGCCGTCCTTGCTTTCCCATCTCGGAGCGCCGCCCTTGAAGCTGCCGACCATCGCGTTCGGATCTTCGTCCTTACCGGCCGATTCCGCCTTGGCATTCAGTTCGTTGTACTCGTCCTCTGTAAGAACGCCTTTCTCATAGAGCTTTTCGACAAGGCTGTCGCTCTCCGCCAGCGCCATGTTCGACGCAGTGCCGAAGATGGCCGCGATCGAGGCTGCAAGCACGAGATTTCTCGCCCCTGCCATTTTGACATCATCCATTGGTATCTCCTGATATAGAAACGGTTGAAATGTTCTCGCCGTTATCCCGGCCGGTACGACAAAGGCAGGACAAAACGCAACCAAGCGGCGAACGCGCGAATTGTCGCGATCGAATGTGACGGTTTGATTAAATGTCACGAACGCGGCAGAACGCCGCGCTCGTGTTGCGTCAGCGCAACAGCAGGACCAGCAGCGCTCCGGTGACCCCGGCCAGGAGAAGACCGGCGAAAATCAGCATGGCATTGGCCCGGCGATACTTTCTGGTGATGTCCTCAACCCGGGCCTGCTGATCCAGGGCATCGGTTGACGACAGCCAGGAATGCAGCAATCGGGGCAACTGTGGCAACATGGATGACCAGTATGGCGCCTCCCGGCGCAGATTGGCGATCAGGCCAGCTATGCCCACTTGCTCCGACATCCATCTCTCGAGGTAGGGTTTGGCGGTTTTCCAAAGGTCGAGGTCCGGATCAAGCTCACGCCCCAGCCCTTCAATATTGAGCAGCGTTTTTTGCAACAGCACCAGTTGCGGCTGGATTTCCACATTGAATCGACGCGAGGTCTGAAACAGGCGCAACAACAGCTTGCCGAACGAAATTTCCTTCAGCGGTTTGTCAAAAATCGGCTCACAAACCGACCGAATCGCCGACTCGAATTCGTCGACACGCGTGTCGGCGGGAACCCATCCGGCATCGACATGCGCCTGGGCAACACGCCGGTAATCGCGCTGGAAAAAGGCCAGAAAATTCTGCGCCAGATAACTTTTGTCTACGTCCGTCAGCGTTCCCATGATGCCGAAATCCAGGGCGACGTAGCGCCCGTCGGGGCCGACGAGTATGTTGCCCGGGTGCATGTCAGCATGAAAAAAACCGTCCCGGAAGACCTGTGTGAAGAATATTTCCACGCCAGCGGTCGCCAGCCGCTTGAGATCGATCCCTTGCTCACGGAGCCGCGCAATCTGGCTGATCGGCGTTCCGGACATGCGCTGCATGACCATCACTTCGGTCGCACAGTAATCCCAGTACACCTCCGGGACTGACAACAATGGCGACTCGGGAAAATTACGGCGCAACTGACTGGCGCTGGCCGCCTCGCGCATCAAGTCCAGCTCTACATCGAGGTGCTTGCGAAACTCGTCGACAACCTCTCGCGGCTTGAGGCGTTTGCCATCGGCCCAGAAACGCTCAATCGTTGCCGCTGCGACCCGCAACAACGCGACGTCACGTTCGATCGTCTTGCCGATGCCGGGGCGCAACACCTTGACGGCAACTTCTTTCCCGCCGCGCAAGACAGCAAAATGAACCTGCGCTACCGATGCGCTGGCAACCGGCTCCCGTTCGAAGCTGGAAAACACATCGTCGTAATCCGTATAGACACGCTTCAGTATCGCCTCCACCTCCTCGAAGGGAAATGGCGGCACCTGGTCCTGTAACCGAACCAGCTCGTCGGCAACGTCGGGAGGGATCAGGTCACGCCGGGTGGAGAGGACCTGGCCGAACTTGACAAAGATCGGACCAAGCGTTTCCAGAGCCATGCGCAGCCGCTCACCGCGCGGACGCTCCAGGGTGCGCCAGAACAACAAGGTGCGTACCGGCGCGCGCAGAAAGCGCAACCGGCCATGCGACATGGCAAATTCGTCGAGTCCGAATCGTAGCGAAACGGCGAGAATTCTCAGAAAACGCAGTAACTGCATCGGGCAATCGCGCTCAGTTTGACGATACTTCGTCCAGGCGACGTGCCAGCCTGTCGATGCGTTTGTCGAGTCTTTCGACCGCGTCGCGCAGGTCGTCCACCTCGTCAGTGAATTCCTCCACGGCCAGAGGCGTTGCGAGCGCATGGCGCTCCTCACTGAGGTATTCGGCTACGCCACGCGCCAGTGATTCAGCGACCTCAGCCGGCCAGGCGGACAGTTGGCGAGCACCACGGCCAATTCGATGTGCGGCCACGTCACCAACTACACGGCTCAGATCTTCCTCATATTCCCAACGCAGATTGGCCATTACATGCGACACCGCCGCTGCCAGTTCAACATCGCCTTCGATTCGGGCATCCCGCCAGGCGGCCTCGCGATCAGTCAGCCATTTGGCCGCCGCTGCCGGCGTGAGCACAACCACCAGATCGGGCGTTGAATCCGGCTCGGCAGCCTCGGCATACCCGTGTGCGTCGATGCGCACCGTCACTGCGGTGAGGACGAGATCGATGCGGATCTGCTTCCCGGCATGCTCGGCCAGTCGCGTACGGGCCCACTGTGCAGGGTGCAGAAGATGACGTGAAGCGACCAGAACGATTTCGTTCAGCACGGCCCGATACTCAACTCTTGAATCCGCGATGCAGCGCTACGACGCCGGCACTCAGGTTGAAATACTCGACCTTCGCAAAACCGGCATCCCGCAGCATGTCAGCCAGCTCCGGTTGGGACGGATGCATGCGAATCGATTCGGCGAGATAGCGATAACTGTCGGCGTCGTTGGCAAACAGCTTGCCGAGCAGCGGCAAAACCTTGAACGAATACACGTCGTACAGCGGTGACAGTGGTTTCCACACGGAAGAAAACTCCAGCACCAGCAGTCGCCCTCCAGGGCGCAGCACGCGCAACATTTCTGTCAGTGCTGCTTGCTTGCGAGTCATGTTGCGCAAACCGAAGGCCACCGACACGCAGTCGAAATAATCGCCCGGGAACGGCAACTTCTCGGCATCACAACGTATTACTGGCAACGCCTGCCCGGTGTCGATCAGGCGGTCACGCCCCCGCGCGAGCATGTCTGCATTGATGTCGGTCAGCCAGACCTGCCCGGTCGCTCCGGCGCGACGCGCCAGCAGGCTTGCCACATCACCGGTGCCGCCGGCGACGTCAAGCACCCGTGCGCCTTCACGCACACCCGACAGTTCGACAGCAAAGCGCTTCCACAAACGGTGCAGTCCGCCTGACATCAGATCGTTCATCAGGTCGTAGCGACCGGCGACGGAACTGAACACACCGGCGACTTTGCCGGCTTTGCGTTCCTCGTCTACTTTCTCAAATCCGAAATCGGTGGTCCTGGTCATAAGCTGCGGTCAATGCGTTCAGGCGTCACGGCTGGCACCAGCTTTTTCGAGACGCTGCAGGTAACCCTCCCACAGGGTGTCATGGTCGCTACCGAGCGAGTAGAGATAGTCCCAGGAATATAACCCGGTATCGTGCCCATCACTGAATACCAGCTTGATTGCGTAGTTTCCGACCGGCTCGATCGCCGTGATGGTCACTTCCCGCTTGCCGGTTTGCAGCACTTCCTGACCGGCGCCATGACCGCGCACCTCTGCCGAGGGAGAGTTGACGCGTAAATACTCGCAAGACAACCGGTATCGCTTGCCGTCGTCGAAGGCCATCTCAAGTACGCGTGATTGCTGGTGGAGGACGATGTCTGTAGGTTGGCGTGTGCCATTTTGAGCGCCTGTCAAATCAGTTCTCTATCAAGTGATTGCGACCATGCCGCGATGATAACGGGACCAGGTACGGTTAACGAAGCTATAGGTCGAATATTTCAGATGTCACAAATCCGCAACATCTGATTCATACTATACAGTCCTCGCAATAAGTGAAGATGAAGAACGCCCATGTCTGCAACCATACTGGTTGTCGAAGACGAGCCCGCCATACAGGAGCTGATCGCCTACAACCTCAAGCAGGCGGGCCACCAGCCACTGTGCGCCAGTAGCGCCGAACAGGCACTGCGCCTGGTTGCAAATGCCCTGCCCGATCTGGTTCTGCTCGACTGGATGCTGCCCGGCGCAAGCGGAATCGAGGTTGCCCGGAGACTACGGGGAGACAAGCGGACCCGGGCAATTCCGATCATCATGCTCACCGCGCGCTCCGATGAGCAGGACAAGCTGCTCGGCCTGGACACCGGTGCCGACGATTACATCACCAAACCATTCTCGCCACGCGAGCTGAACGCGAGAATCAAGGCAGTGTTACGCCGGCGTGCGCCGCAAATGACCGATGACGCGGTCGAAATCGGCGGCTTGCGCGTGGATCCGGCGGATCATCGCGTAACGGGCAACGGCGAGAATATCGATTTGGGTCCAACGGAATTCCGGCTGCTACACTTTCTGCTCACGCACCCGGAACGGGTGCATTCGCGTACGCAGCTGCTCGACAATGTGTGGGGCGATCACGTATTCGTCGAGGAACGCACCGTTGATGTGCACATCCGGCGATTGCGCAAGGCACTCGAACCCGGAAATCTGGACCAGTTGATACAGACCGTGCGCGGCACGGGCTACCGTTTGTCCGCCTCCTGACACTGCGCCGCACCGACAATTTGCCAGGCTGTGCTATCGCTGCCGCAGCCCGGGACTTTTTTGGGATAATTCATTCCTTTATCGATCAGGGACTTCTCTTCGATGAGACTGTGGAGCAGACCGCTGTCGTCGGTTCTCGTTCTGTGCGCAGCGGCACTGCTAAGCTGGCCAATGTTCGGCGCGACAGCCGCGCTATGTCTGTTGTCAGCCGGGCTGCTGATCCTGCTGCTGCACCATATTCACAACCTTTCGCTGCTGCATTACTGGTTGCGCGAGCCCAGTGCGAACACGATGCCCAACGGCACTGGATCGTGGGAGTATATTTTCTGGCATATGGTCCGGTTGCTGAAACGGCAACGTGCCAGCGCGTTCAGCCTTTCAAAGGCGCTCGAACGCTTCGAACGCGCAGGCGAAGCGCTCCCCGACGCAGTCGTGCTGCTCGCCGAAGACGACCGGATTTCCTGGTGTAATCCCCGGGCAGAGGCTTACTTCGGCTTGCGCCTGGAACGCGATCGGGGCGCGCAGATAACCTATCTTTTGCGACAGCCGCAGCTCTCTACTTATTTGCACTCGAGTGCGACCTCTGAACCGCTCACCCTTTATCTGCTCGGCCAGGGCGGCGAGCGCGCCGTTTCGATACAACTGGTGCCATATGGCAACTCGCAAAAGCTTTTGCTGGGACGCGACGTCACGCGCTGGGAGCGGCTCGAAACGACTCGCCGTGATTTCATCGCTAACGTGTCACATGAGCTGCGCACACCGCTCACCGTAGTACATGGTTTTCTGGAAACCCTGGAACAGGAACCCGCCGCCGACCCAGTGTTTCTCGCGCGCGGCATCAAGCTGATGTCGGAACAGACCGTTCGGATGACACGTCTGGTGAATGATCTTCTAACGCTGTCACGCCTGGAAAACTCCAACTACTCAGCGGCTGACGACAAGGTAAACGTGCCTGGATTGCTGGAATCCTTGCAGCAAGAAGCCATGGCCTTGTCCGGGGGGCGACATACCATCAGGACCGAGATCCGGTGCGACGACTGGTTATTGGGGAGCATGGACGAATTGCGCAGCGCCTTTGGAAATCTGGTCACCAATGCGGTCCATTACACGCAACAAGGCGGAACAATCGAGTTGATCTGGGAACGCACCAACGGCAACCCGGCGTTCACGGTGAGGGACGACGGTATCGGTATTGAGTCGCATCATCTCGGCCGCTTGACTGAACGGTTTTATCGAGTCGACAAGAGCCGCTCACGCGAAACAGGCGGTACCGGACTGGGTCTGGCGATCGTCAAGCACGTCACCAACCGTCACCAGGGACAACTCGTGATCGACAGCACTCCCGGCGAAGGCAGCACATTCAGTATCACGTTCCCCGACACGCGCATTATTTCGCGGGACGAAGCGGCACCGGCCGCTGCGCCGGCGTCTGACCAGACCCGCCCCTGAAACCGCCGGCTAATCGAGTTGTGATGTCAGCTCGGCGTTAAAGCGTTCCCAATACCTCTCGGGCAGCACCCGTGGCTTTCCGGCTGTCCTGCTTCCCCATACCGGATTCGGGTAGTGCGGGTCCAGACGAAACCGGGGAATGACGTGCCAGTGCAAGTGAGCAACCATGTTTCCGAAGCAGGCAAGGTTGATCTTGTCCGGGTTCAGAAGTGTTCGTTGCGCGCGCTCCACCGCGAACACGATGCGCATCAATCCGGCGCGGTCAGCTTCGTCGAGGTCGGTCATTTCGCGTGCGTGCCATTGCAAAATGACACGGCAGAACGCCGGGTGATCCTCATCCTTTACGTCAACCACCCGGGCCAGCCGGTCGGACCAGACTATCTCTCCTCCGGCTTCATCACACAGCGCGCAGCGGACCGCAGTCGAATTCATCGCTCGCCTTCCGGTTAAGTTAGCGTCATAGCAGGACCCGCTCTATGCCACCGCGGTTGGCCTGCGCCACGTACTTTGCCATCCAGTCCGGCCCCAGCAGGTGCTTCGCCATTTCGACAACGATGTAGTCGGCCTCGACTCCGGTATCGTCACGGTAACGCGACAATCCCTGCAGGCAGGACGGGCAGGACGTGAGGATCTTGATGTCACCGTCGTGCTGACTGGCGTGAATCGCATCCACGCCTTTTTGCATTTCTTCCTGTTTGCGAAAACGCACCTGTGTTGATACATCCGGGCGCGAAATAGCAAGCGTTCCTGACTCACCACAACAACGGTCGTTCAGATCGACCTGTGTTCCCATCAGATCATTGACAACCCTGGCCGGTTGATACGTTTTCATCGGTGAGTGACAGGGATCGTGATACATGTAGCGAACGCCGTTTACGGCCTCCAGCCGAACGTCTTTCTCGAGAAGGTACTCGTGAATGTCGAGCAGCCGGCAGCCGGGGAAAATCTTGTCGAACTCGTATTGTTGCAACTGATCCATGCAGGTGCCACAGGAGACGATGACAGTTTTAATGTCGAGATAATTCAGGGTGTTGGCGACGCGATGAAACAGCACCCGGTTATCGGTAATGATTTTCTGCCCGCGATCCTCCTGCCCGGCAGCCGTCTGCGGATAACCGCAGCAAAGATAGCCCGGTGGCAAAACCGTAACGGCTCCCGTTTCATAAAGCATCGCCTGGGTCGCCAGACCCACCTGACTGAAAAGGCGCTCGCTGCCGCAGCCCGGAAAATAGAACACGGCGTCAGCGTCGTCATTCGACTTTTCCGGATTACGAATGACCGGCACCATGCGTGCGTCTTCGACATCGAGCAGGGCGCGTGCCGTTTTCTTGGGCAAACCGCCGGGCATGGGCTTGTTGATGAAGTGAATGATCTGTGCCTTGACCGGCGCCTTGCCAACGGTGGCCGGAGGATGCGTCACCTGTTTCTTCAACAAGCCGCTCCATTTCGCGGCCCGGTAGGCGAACTGCTGCAACTTGTACCCCAGGCCAATCATCGCCGAGCGCGCCAGTTTGATGATCGCCGGGTCGGTAGCATTCAGCAGCAGCATCGCGGCAGAGGTGCCTGGATTGAACCGTTTTTTTCCTTGCTTGCGCAGGAAATTTCGCATGGCGATTGAAACATCCCCGAAATCGATATCGACGGGGCATGGATTAAGACACTTGTGACACACGGTGCAATGATCGGCGACGTCGGCAAACTCGTCGAAGTGCATCAACGACACGCCGCGACGTGTCTGTTCTTCGTAGAGAAATGCTTCGATGAGTAGCGAGGTCGACAAAATCTTGTTGCGCGGGCTGTACAACAGATTTGCTCGCGGCACGTGCGTCGAGCAGACCGGCTTGCATTTGCCGCAACGCAGGCAGTCCTTGATTGAATCCGAAATCTCGCCGATCTCGCTTTGTTCCAGGATCAGGCTCTCGAGTTCGAGCAAGCTGAAGCTGGGGGTGTAGGCACGATCGAGATTGGCACCGGGCAGCAACTTGCCCTTGTTGAAACGACCATCTGGATCGATACGTTGCTTGTATTCCTCAAAGCCGCGCATGTCTTCCCGGTCAAGGTAATCGAGCTTGGTAATTCCGATCCCGTGCTCACCGGAAATAACGCCGTCGAGAGAACGCGCCAGATGCATGACGC
Organism: Burkholderiales bacterium; assembly: GCA_035528435.1. Taxonomy (GTDB): domain Bacteria; phylum Pseudomonadota; class Gammaproteobacteria; order Burkholderiales; family Eutrophovitaceae; genus SG8-40. The sequence continues at coordinate 4,471 of DATKYN010000205.1, read as the reverse complement.
GTGACACCGCGACATTGGCTTCGTGCAGCATCGCGTAGTCGTCGGAGTTGACTGGTATGTTGGTATGCACGTTGCCGTCTCCAGCGTGCATATGTAGCGCGATGAACACCCGGCTCTTGAGTACACGCTTATGGGCGGCATCGATTTGTGCACGAACCGGATCGAAGGCGCGGCCGTCGAACAAATCCATGATGGGCTGGCGCGCTTCGGTCTTCCAGGAAACACGCAAACGGTAAGTTTGCAGGTTCTGGAACACAGTTCTGGCGCTATCGCCGGCCTCCTCAACAGCCGAAACCAAGTGGTCCTGGCCCGACTCCCCGAGCCACGCGGCGTACTCACCCAGGTCCGCGTCCAGGTGGTCGGCGAGCCATTGCCAGCGAGCGCGCACAGTGCCGATAACACCGAGCGCTGCTTCGCTGCGGTCGGAAATCAACTCCGCCGCAACACTTTCCCGATGCTCCGCGTCGAGGCGCAATTCGCCGCCAATCACATCCTCCACCGCTTCGAGCAGGGCAAGCTTGTTGCTCAGCGACAGTTCGATATTGATTCGCTCTATGCCGTCCGAATATTCACCCAGGCGCTCGAGCGGGATAACAACATCTTCGTTGATCTTGAACGCATTTGTATGGCGCGCGATCGCCGCTGTGCGTGCCCGGTCCAGCCAGAACTGGCGGCGTGCCTCGGCGCTGACCGCAATGAATCCCTCGCCGTGCCTGGCATTGGCGATGCGCACGACCTGCGAGGCTGCCGCCCCTACCGCGTCCTCGTCATCGCCGACGATGTCGGCGAGTAACAGCATCTTCGGGCGACTGCTGCGTTTCGCCTTGGCTGCGTAGCCAACGGCCCGCAAATAACGTTCGTCAAGGTGTTCGAGGCCGGCGAGAATGGCGCCGTCGTTGCCATCAAGGTAGGACTTGATTTCAACGATCGAAGGCACCGCCTCACCAACGCTGCCATAGAATTCGAGACAGACAGTGCGGGTAAAAGCCGGCATGCGGTGCAGAATGAATTGGGCCGATGTAATGATGCCGTCGCATCCTTCTTTCTGAACGCCGGGCAGACCGCCCAGGAACTTGTCAGTTACATCTTTTCCCAAGCCTGCTTTTCGGAACTGCCGCCCGGGTATTTCCAGAATTTCCGGTTCCGAAAGCGGCTTGTTACCGTCTGCCGCAAAGCGGCTGAGCCGAAAACGCGCCATTTCGACATCATGGATTTTTCCGAGATTGTGATCGACGCGTTCCACCAGCAACCAGTTTCCATCGGGCGTCACCATTTTCCATGACGCCAGATTGTCCACCGCCGTGCCCCACAGGACAGCTTTCTTGCCGCCAGCATTCATCGCGACATTGCCACCGATACACGACGCGTCGGCCGAAGTCGGATCAACCGCAAACACGAGTCCTGCAGCGTCGGCGGCTTCCATGACGCGACGGGTAACGACCCCGGCACCGCAATTGATGGTCGCCACCTCGCGATCCAGTCCGGGCAGGCGAATCTGTTCCACCGGCCCGTGGCGATCGAGTTTCTCGGTGTTGATGACCGCCGAAAACCGGGTCAGAGGCACGGCACCGCCGGTGTAACCGGTGCCTCCGCCACGCGGAACGATGGTCAGGCCAAGATCAATACAGGCGCGCACCAGGCCCGCCACCTCGGCTTCGTTGTCTGGATAGAGCACCACGAACGGATACTCCACGCGCCAGTCGGTAGCGTCGGTGACATGAGACACCCGGGCCAGTCCATCGAACGCGATGTTGTCGCGCCGAGTTAACTTGCCAAAACGGCGAATCGCACCGCGCCTGAGCGTCACGACAGTGTCGAAATCCTTGTCGAACTCATCGATCGCTGCTGTTGCCGCTGCAATGAGTTTCAGGACGCGCTCATCCTGATTCTGGCGCCGCGCTTCGATTTCGTGAAGCCGGTGCCGCAACGCCTGCACAAGCAGCTTTCGACGTCCGGGATTGGCGATCAAATCATCCTGAAGATAAGGATTGCGCTCTACCACCCAGATGTCACCAAGCACTTCGTAGAGCATCCGCGCCGAACGGCCGGTCACGCGCTCCGAGCGCAACTCGTTCAGCAGATCCCAGGCCGCTTGCCCAAGCAATCGAATGACGATTTCACGATCGGAAAACGACGTGTAGTTATATGGTATCTCGCGCAGGCGCACGCCTGTCGGAGCAAAACTGGGGACCGGTTCCATTAGCAGAAGACCATCGAGGAAGACACAAAGAGGTTCAGGAGTCGAGTTTATCGCACTGCAGCATCCGATACAGCGGATGGCAGTCGATCAATCGGGCAGGAGCTGCGCCAATACCCAATAGCGCGCGCCTTTTCCCAGGGTGATGAACAACGTAGCGTATACAAACTGAACGCGTAGCCAGCCTGCGGCCAGGCATAAGGCGTCACCCACTACGGGCAGCCACGACAGCAACAGTACCGGTGAACCCCAGCGGCGCAGCCAGCGGACCATCCTGAGGTCGGTCTTTCGTTCCGGCACCAGACGACCGATGAGATAGGTCGACATTCCGCCCAGGCTGTTGCCGAGCGTGGCGACCATAACCGCCTTTCCAACGCTCACGCTCTCCGACAGAAGCAAAGCGGCGAACACCAGCTCCGAGCCGCCCGGCAGCAACGTGGCCGCCAGAAAGCTGCTAATGAACAGGGACCCAAGCCCGACCGGCTCAGTCACGCAGCCTCGTCCGGTGAGCGCCCTTGGCCTGGCCCGCGCTAAGGCTTCTCAATATATTTGAGAATCTCGACAACCTGATCGGTGGTTCGCGCCCAGGCAAGCGCCATTGCGTCCACTTCCTTTAGCGGATGAACGATGTCTTCTGCGTGCAGCGTAATGTAGGGCTTGGACAAGGCCGCGCAATAGCCGGCATCAAACGCCGCGTTCCACTGTTTGTACTTGTCTCCAAAGCGCACCACCACAAGATCGGCTTTGCGGATCTGGGTCTTGGTACGAATCGCGTTGACCTTGGATGACTTGTGATCGCGCCAGAACGGATCGGTTTCCGGTCCGAGGTGATCGCCGGCGGCATCGCTCGCCGCATGGTCGGTGACCGGTGCCGTAAACGTGATGTCGAGACCGCTCCCGGCAGCCCCTTTTTGAATTTCCTCGCGCCAGGATGTGTGAATTTCACCGGACAGATATACCGTCAATGCCATTGGGTAAGTCCTTGTCTGTCGCCGCATGCATCAACACGCGATCACGTCATGGTGCAGTCAATCGCGCCGGTTACACAGACAGCGAAGTCAGCGCCTGCACCGCGCAACCAGTCCAGGCACAGTCTTGCGGCGGTAACGAAAAAGGGGCTCGCAGACTTGCAAGCCCTCGCTATATGGCGCGCCCGGCGGGAGTCGAACCCACGACCTTCGGCTTCGGAGACCGACACTCTATCCAGCTGAGCTACGGGCGCTAAGGGTCGATAGGATAGCCGTAAACACTTGTTTGGTCTACGTTTATCTTTTGAGACGTGCAGAATTCGCTTATAATTTCGCGCCCCGGGTTCGCAGTTGACGGGTTTCGCCTCAATGCGTGCCCGTTTCCCGGCCCATTCTCTTCGCAAGGATTGATTCATGGCAGATGTACATATCGAGGAGCATTCATCCCCGATCAAAACCCCGCAGCAATTGATCGCCGTCGTCGTGCTTTCTTTCGTGGTCCCGATCGCCGTCATCCTGATGCTGGTCAAACTCATAACCGGCGGCATGCACATCGATCCCGAGAGTTTGGCAATGAGCGAAGACGCTATCGCAAATCGCCTGAAGCCGGTCGGCGAAGTCACCGTGGTTGCAGCGATGGATGAAAGCACCAGTAGCGCGGGCGGCGGAGAACAAGTGTTCAATACCGTCTGCCAGGCGTGTCATGCGGCAGGCCTTGCGGGTGCCCCGAAAACGGGTGACACGTCAGCATGGCAGGCAAGAATTGCCCAGGGCATCGACACACTCTACGCCAACGCCATCAACGGCAAGAACGCAATGCCGGCAAAAGGCGGCGCGATGAGCTCCCCCGACGAGGACATCAAAACCGCTGTTGACATGATGGTCGACAAGGCGAAATAAGCCAGCCGTTCGGACTACGCAGCCCGGACGGGCTGTGCTGAACTGAGCGCGCCCGGTAACGATCGTTCATTTACACCCCACTCCATGAAACGCATTGTGCTCGTCGTATGCTTCGCTGCAATAGCACACACGTTTGGTGCGGCCGCGGCGCAAGTCGAGCGGGCGAATCTCGCGAAGGCAGAAATCAAGAAGTGGATCGACGCCGATGGTCAGGTGCACTACGGAGACGTTCCGCCCCCGGATGCCAACGCCGCACCGCTGCAGGTGCGACCCAATGTGATAGAGATTGATCAGCCGATGCCACCGACGGGTTCGAATGACGCGCCCGGTAAACCGGTGGCGCCCGAAGGTGTAACACCGATAGCGGTTCCCGCAGCCAGGCCGGACCTGGATCGCTACGTAGCGC
>DATKYN010000204.1:0-29691 GCA_035528435.1 Burkholderiales bacterium | reverse complement strand
CAAGACGTTTAGCGCGAGATGAAGATCAAGCGGTGGCGGAACACCGTGTTGGCGACAACGGCAGTCGCGCGGGTAGAGTGCCGGACCGCAAACGTCAGCGCGAAACCGGATATGAGCAGCGAAGGCGCCTAACGATAGACCCCGTCCCACGGGCCGGGTTTCACGCTTGCGCTTGTTTTCTCCGCGGTCACAGTCGGTCGGTTCAGCGTGATGACGGTATCGGGCCGGACAACGGAATAGTCCATGTAGCCCATCCGCGCCAGCGGGCGCATTGCGCCCGTATCGACGATGCCATTCTTGATGTACGCATCGTCAACGAAGACCGCAACGACATGACCGAACACGATTACGTGCTCGATCTGTGAATCGTCGGTGCGTGGCAATACCAGCGTTTTCCAAAGCCGGCATTCAAGCGCCGATGGACTGGCCGCGACACGCGGCGGTTTGACCATAAGCGAGGGCGCGGTTTCAAGTCTTGCCAGCCTGAATTCATCTACTTCTGCCAGAACGGGCGCTGAACTCAGGTTCATCGCATCGACCAGTGGCTCAGTCGCCATTGAGCACGTGAACTCCCCGGTCTCTTCGATGTTCTTGAGGCTGTCCTTGTGGCCTGCCGATGAGAACATCACCGTCGCTGGCGCATCGCAGACCGCGTTGAAAAAGCTGTATGGCGCGAGATTCAGTACACCGGTCTTGCTGGTCGTGCCGATCCAGCCAATCGGACGCGGAGCAACGAGCGCCTTGAACGGGTTATGGGCCAAACCGTGGTTACGGTGTTCGTTCGGGTCTTCCAGTGAATAGTGCATGTAATTTCATCCCTTGGTTCGGCAGGCAACGAGGTCGTCATCGCCTCGTGACTTACGCGACCTGCATCCTCATGGCAGGTTCGCAGCTCCTTGCTGACCCTAGTGCGCCTGCTCCCAGTTAGGCCCAGCCCCCACATCCGCCACCAACGGCACGTCAAGCTGCGCGACGCCCGCCATCAATTCCGGGACACGCGTCTTTATCAAGTCGAGTTCCGTGTCCGGCACTTCGAGCACCAGTTCATCGTGCACCTGCATGACCATGCGGCTGTCGAGCTTTTCCGTCGCAATCCAGTTATGCACGGCGATCATCGACAACTTGATCAGGTCGGCCGCGGTGCCCTGCATCGGTGCGTTGATCGCGGCCCGCTCGGCGGCCTGGCGACGCTGGTGATTGGATGCCCTGATTTCGGCGAGATAGAGGCGGCGCCCGAATACCGTTTCCACGTAGCCGCGTTCCTTGGCGATTTCGCGGGTACGCTGCATGTAGTCGGCTACCCCGGGGTAACGGGCGAAGTAGCGGTCGATGTATTGCTGCGCAGCGGCGCGCTCGATACCCAGTTGCCCTGCCAGCCCGAAGGCGGACATACCGTAGATCAGGCCGAAGTTGATGACTTTGGCGTAACGGCGCTGTTCGCTGGAGATTTCGTCTTGCGAGGTACCAAAAATTTCCGAAGCAGTGTGACGGTGCACGTCGGAACCTTCACGGAACGCCTTTAGCAGGCTTTCATCCTGAGACAGGTGCGCCATGATGCGCAGCTCGATCTGCGAGTAGTCGGCCGATACGATGCTGCAACCGTCGGGCGCGACGAAGGCTTCACGCACGCGCCGGCCTTCGGGCGTGCGCACCGGAATGTTTTGCAGGTTCGGGTCGTTGCTCGCCAGGCGCCCGGTGTTGGCTACCGCCTGCGCGTAGTTGGTGTGCACACGACCGGTATCCGGATTCACCATCTTCGGCAGCTTGTCGGTGTAGGTCGATTTGAGTTTCGAGAGCCCGCGGTACTCGAGAATCAGTTTTGGCAGCGGATGATCGAGCGCGAGTCTTTGCAACACGTCTTCGTCGGTAGAGGGTTGGCCCCCGGGGGTTTTCTTGATAACCGGCAGTTCCTGTTTGACGAACAGGATTTCCTGCAACTGTTTGGGTGAGCCGAGGTTGAAAGGCTGGCCTGCCTGCTCATGCACCTGCTTTTCAATTTCTCCGAGCCGATCGGAGAGTTCGGCGGTTTGTTTCTTCAGCACGTCGACATCGAGCAACACGCCGTGGCGCTCAATGGTGAACAGAATATCCATCACCGGCATTTCGATGGCGCTGTAGACGTTCATCAGTTTTTCGTCGCGCTCGATGGCCGGGAACATCTCGTTGTGTAACTGCAAGGTGACATCGGCGTCCTCGCCGGCGTAGTCTTTTGCGCCTTCGAGATCGACTTGTGTAAACGAAATGCGCGAAGCGCCCTTTCCCGTCATCTCGTCGTAGCTGATGGTCTTGATGCCGAGGTGGCGCACCGCAAGGCTGTCCATGTCATGCGGACGATGGCTCTCCAGCACGTAAGACTGCAGCAGCGTATCGTGCACCACGCCGGCAACGCGCACACCGTGGTTGGCAAAGATGTGCAGGTCGTACTTCATGTTCTGGCCGAGCTTCGGTTTCTTCGGATCTTCCAGCCAGGGGCTCAGCTTGCCAAGCACGGTATCAAGCGACAGTTGCACCGGCACACCGGCATAGTTGTGGGCAACAGGGATGTAGGCGGCCGTGCCGGGCTCGGCGCTCAGCGAAATGCCGACCAATTGTGCCGTCATGGGATCGAGGCCTGTGGTTTCGGTGTCGAGCGACACGAGTTGTGCTTTGTCGACGCGCGCCAGCCAGTCGTTCAGCGCATCTTCGGTCAGCACCAGCTCGTAGTCGCGCTGCGTCGCGGCGTGTGTTTCGGCGGCAACTGAAGTTTCGGTGTCGCCGCCGCCGGTGCGGCTGTTCAGCTCCGCCAGCCAGCTCTTGAATCCCAGCTTGCCGAACAGGGTGGTTAGCTCAGGTACGTCTTCTTCAGCCGGTATCAGGTCCTCGAACTTGTAGGGCAATTCGAGATCGCGTTTGAGCGTCACCAGAGTGCGCGCGGTGGGAAGCCAGGGCAGCGCGGCGCGAAGGTTCTCCCCGACCTTGCCGCTGATCTCGTCGGCATGGGAAATAATTTCATTGAGGCTGCCATACTTGGCGAGCCACTTGACGGCCGTTTTTGGCCCGACCTTTTCCACGCCCGGCACGTTATCCACCGCGTCGCCAACCAGCGTCTGGTAGTCCACCATCTGGTCCGGCCTGACGCCAAACTTGTTCTTTACTCCGTCATCATCCAGTGTCTCATTGGACATGGTGTTGACAAGGGTAACGCCGGGTCGCACCAGTTGGGCAATATCCTTGTCGCCGGTGGATATGAGGGTTTCCAGCCCATGGGCTCCCGCCTGTTCGGCGAGAGTGGCAATCACATCGTCGGCCTCCACACCGCCTTCGTTTATCAACGCGATGCCCATCGCGCGTATGCAAAGGTGCAGTGGTTCAATTTGTGTGGCAAGGTCTTCCGGCATCGACGGGCGGTTTGCCTTGTATTCGGGATAAAGATCGTCGCGAAACGTCTTTCCTTTTGCGTCGAATACACAGGCGATATAATCCGCCGCGGTTTCCTTGCGCAAGCGGCGCAGCATGTTGATCACGCCGTAGATTGCTCCGGTCGGCTCTCCGTTCTTGTTGCGAAGGTCCGGCATCGCGTGAAAGGCGCGATACAGGTAGGAAGAACCGTCTACGAGAACCAGTTTTTTCATCGGCGAAGGCCGTAAGAGAACCCAGAATGAGCGAAACGCAGAAAATACATACCCCGATCGCACCCGACCTCGTCGAGAAAACGTGGTCCGCACGCGAGTCGTGGAGAGTGTTCGGGATTATGGCAGAGTTCGTAGAGTCTACGGAGCGGCTGGCGCACATCCGTCCGGCGGTTTCGGTCTTCGGAAGTGCCCGTATTCAGGAAGGCCATCGCTATTACGAGCTCGCCCGGCAAATCGCGCGCAGCCTCTCCGACGCAGGATTCGCCGTGATCTCCGGTGGCGGGCCGGGCATCATGGAGGCTGCCAACAAGGGAGCGTACTACGGCAAGTCGCTGTCGATCGGCCTGAACATCCAGTTGCCGCACGAGCAGGTTAGCAACCCGTTTCAGGACATCAGCCAGAGTTTTCGACATTTCTTCGCCCGCAAGGTGATGTTTGTCAAATTCGCCTCTGCCTATGTCGTCATGCCCGGTGGATTTGGCACACTGGATGAATTGATGGAGGCGCTCACACTGGTGCAGACCGGCAAGGTGCGTCGCATTCCCCTGATTCTGGTGCACACACCCTTCTGGGCGGGCCTGATTGACTGGATGAAGCAACGCTTGGTCGAAGAGGGGATGATCGGTCCGGATGACATGGACCTGATCCAGGTCCTTGATGAACCGCAGCAGGTCGTCGATGCCATCTTCAGCCATTACGAGAAGCGCACCTTTGAACCCTCTGCCGCTGAACGCGAAGCGCAACTCAATCTGTAATACGCAAATACGCATTCCCGAACTGAACGTAAAGCCAACCCTTAAAATTCTCGCGCGATGTCGGTATTCACAACAGTCACTCCAGAGCAGGCGCGTGCCTGGCTGCGCAACTACTCGATTGGCTCGCTGGTCGAGCTCAACGGCATCTTGTCGGGCATCGAGAACACCAATTATTTCCTGACGACGACGCACGGCCGCTATGTGCTGACCCTGTTCGAGAAGCTTACGACGAAAGAGCTGCCGTTCTATCTGAACCTGATGGCGCATCTGAGCAACCACGGGGTGCCGGCGCCAAAGCCGATCGCCAATTTGCAGAATAAATTTCTGGGCGCTCTTAACGGCAAGCCGGCCGCTATCGTGACGTGCCTGCCGGGCCAGCCGGTAATGGATCCCGGCCCCGATCAATGTGCGCTGGTGGGAGAACAACTTGCCGACATGCACTTGTCGGGACAGACGTTCAAACAGCATCTCGACAACCTGCGTTGTGCCAACTGGTGGGCCGCGGCCGCTCCGGAAATTTATCCGTTTCTGAGAGAGGACGACGCTCAGGTGTTGCGATCGGAGATCGAGTTCCAGGCGACAGTATCCCGGGACGGATTGCCGCGTGGACCGGTACACGCGGACCTGTTTCGCGACAATGTACTTTTTGACGGCGATGTTGTCGGCGGCTTTATCGATTTTTATTTTGCCTGTGTCGACAGCTTCATCTATGACGTCGCGATCACGGTAAACGACTGGTGTTTGAACCCGGATGCGACACTTGACGTGGAGCGATGCAGGGCAATGCTTGCAGCGTACGCGTCGGTTCGTCGTTTCACGGAAGCGGAACGCGCTGTCTGGCCGGCCATGTTGCGCGCCGGTGCACTGCGGTTCTGGGTGTCACGGCTATACGATTTTCACTTGCCACGGCCGGGCGAACTCACGCACGCGCACGACCCGGAGCCATTTCGTGATCTGCTGTTGAGTCATCGTGCCGGGAATGCGGTCATGACCGCTTTCCCGGAGTAAGCCACCGCCCACAGAGCCAGTCAGCGCGATCTGGGCCCGCCGTGCCTGATCTCCGTGGTCAGGCTGGTGACAGTTTCGCGTACTCCAGCGCGAGCCATTTCAGCCCGTCATTGCGAAAGTTGACCTGAACGCGGGCGTCTTTGCCGCTGCCGTCGGCTTGGACGATCACGCCCGAGCCGAACTTGGAGTGCAACACTTGCTGGCCAATGCGGAATCCACCGACAGTCACGGGTCTGGAACGGATGCGCGGTGCTGGCGACGGTGCGGTGCTGTTGCCGCCTTGCGCAACCGGCCTCACCGAGACATTTAGACGTTTTAGCAGTTCCTGCGGGACTTCATCCAGAAAACGTGATGCCACGTTGTAACGCGTTTGTCCGTGAAGCATACGGGTCTGAGCCTGCGACAAATACAGTCGCCGGCGCGCACGCGTCATCGCAACGTACATCAGGCGTCTTTCTTCTTCGAGCCCGCCGTCTTCGTTGAGGCTGTTTTCGTGCGGAAACAGACCCTCTTCAAGGCCGCTGATAAATACCGTGTGGAACTCCAGCCCTTTGGCAGAATGCACCGTCATCAGTTGCAGCGCATCGGCTCCCGCGGCCGCCTGGTTGTCGCCTGCTTCGAGAGATGCGTGAGCGAGAAAAGCGCTGAGCGGATCAAGTTCCGGCACGTCGGCCGCATCCGCGTCGCCGGTGACCGCATTGGCGGTGTCGGCTTGATAGTTGGCAAGGCCTTCTTCCGATACGAAGGAAGCGGCAGCATTAACCAGTTCCTCAAGGTTCTCCACGCGATCCGCACCTTCACGTTCCTTGCGGTAGTGGTCGATCAATCCGCTGGCCTCGATTACGTGTTCCACCTGCTCTTGCAGCGGCAGCCCTTCGGTGGCGTTACGCATGGATTCGATCAGTCGTATGAATGCGGCAATGGCGGCACCGGCCCGCCCGGTCGGTGGGCTCGAACACGCGGCCTGCCAAAGACTGATGCCGGATCCTTCCGCTGCAGCCTGTATCTGCTCCAGTGTCCGGTTTCCGATACCGCGAGTGGGGAAATTGATCACCCGCAACAGCGCACCGTCGTCTTGCGGATTGGCGATCAGTCGCAGGTAAGCCAGCGCATGCTTGATTTCCTGACGTTCGAAAAAGCGCAACCCGCCGTAAACGCGATAGGCGATACCGGCGTTGAACAATCCGTGCTCAAGGACCCGGGACTGTGCGTTGGAGCGATACAACAAGGCCATGTCGGAAAGACTGACGCCCTCGTTTTTCAGCGCCCGCACCTCGTCAAGGATGTAACTGGCTTCCTCGACGTCGGTTGCCGCTTCGTAAACGCGCAACAGCTCGCCTTTGCCCTCGGAGGTCCACAGATTCTTGCCCAGACGCGTCCGGTTGTTACGGATCAGGGCGTTGGCCGCGTCCAGTATGTTGCCGTGCGAGCGGTAGTTCTGTTCCAGCTTGATGACTTTCTCTACGCCGAAATCCGATTCGAAATCCAGCATGTTCCCGGTACGTGCCCCCCGGAACGCGTAGATCGACTGATCATCGTCGCCGACCGCCATGACCGTGGTGTCCGCTCCGGCGAGCAGTTTGAGCCACATGTATTGCAGGCGGTTGGTGTCCTGAAACTCATCCACAAGGATGTGCCTGAACCGCGTCTGGTAGTGCGAGCGCAGGATCTCGTTTTTTTGCAGTAACTCGGAGCAGCGCAGAAGCAGTTCTGCGAAATCCACCACGCCCTCGCGGTTGCACTGGGATTCGTAAGCGGCGTACACATCGAGAAAGTGGCGCGAGAAATCGTCCACCGTTTCAACGGCGGTGGCGCGCAAGCCCTCTTCCTTGTTGGAGTTGATGAAGTATTGCGCCTGCCGCGGTGGATACTTCTCATCGTTCACGCCCAGGCCCTTCATGACCCGCTTGATCATCGACAGCTGGTCGGCACTGTCGAGGATCTGGAAAGTCTGCGGCAATCCGGCCTCTCGATGGTGTGCGCGTAGCAAACGGTTGCACAGTCCGTGAAAAGTGCCAACCCACATGCCGCGCGTATTGATCGGAAGCATCGCGGAAATGCGGGTGAGCATCTCCCGCGCCGCCTTGTTGGTGAACGTGACCGCCAGCACCGACAGCGGGCTGACCTGGCCGGACTGGATCAGCCAGGCGATGCGCGTTGTCAGCACCCGGGTTTTTCCCGAGCCGGCACCGGCGAGTATCAAAGCCGAGGAGTGGGGAAGCGTGACCGCTTCAAGCTGCTCGTTGTTCAGGCCTTCGAGGATTTGCGACATTACGACTGTGTGGCTGTCCAGCGCTCGTCAAGCAAGTGCTATGAATTTGTCCAGCGCCTGATAATCGGGCGCACGAATGAATTATCGGGTCGCGCCCTGGGGCGCTGTGAACATGAATTTTGTTGATATTGCGCGCCGCAGAAAACCGACGTTAATATACCGGACGCCAATTATACGGACGGTGCTCTGAGGCGTCTGCCTTCATCGACCAGTTCCCTGATTCGCGATTCGAGAATCAGGCGCATCGCGAGTTCGATCTCGTCACCCGGAACAACCAGCGTGTCCGGCCTTGAGCGAAATGCGCCGGCGATTTGAAGCCGGATTGCTTCCAGATCGACCCCTTCAGGCGTGGCGAATCGTATAACCACAAAACTTTCCTCCGGGCCCGGAATACTGGTGGCTGCGAACGGATTGGATGTATCAACGGTCGGCACGCGCTGGAAATTGACATGGGTTCGCGCGAACTGCGTTGTAATGTAGTGAACGTAGTCGGGCATGCGCCGCAGTATGGTTTCGGTGATCATGTCCAGCGAATGACCGCGTTCGCGAAGATCGCGCTGGATCTTTTGTATCCACTCCAGATTGATGATGGGCGTGACGCCAATCAAGAGATCCACATGCTGCGCGATATCCACCGTATCCGTGACAACACCACCGTGCAGCCCTTCGTAAACGAGCAACTCCGTATCCTCCGGAAGCGGTTGCCATGGAGTGAACGTCCCGGCTTTTTGTCCGTAGGGCGCAGCGCGCTCCTCGTTGTGCAGGTACAAGCGTGTTGTACCGGTTCCCTGTTCCCCATACTCGCGGAACAGTGCCTCGAGTTCCTCGAACAGATTAGCCTCCGGGCCGAAGTGACTGATCGCCCGCCCGGCAGTGCGCTCCCACTCGTCGGTGAGCTTGCGCATCTCGTCGCGCTCGTATTTGTGGAAGCTGTCGCCTTCCACAAAAGCGGCGTTGATCGACTCGGCTTCGAGCAGTGCCTCGAAGGTGGCGTGCACTGCACTCGTGCCTGCACCCGAGGACCCGGTAACCGCAACAATGGGAAATTTTCTGGACATAAATCTGAAACCTGCAAACCGGCGCAAAATAGCCGCACGGGCGGCAGATGGTACAACGAAACGGCGGTGCCGAAGCAGGGCAGCATTCGCGCGCGCCCGGCAAAGACGCCGTTTGCCGGAAAAATACCTGTCTCATTGACTACTTAGGGTGAGCCTGAACGATATAATCGCGGACTTTCGTTAATCAATCATCCCCTGCTGCTGAAATGGAAAGTCAGTACCATCCCGGCCTGATAGAAGAACAGGTACAGAAACGCTGGACCGACAACAAGGCGTTTCAGGCAACCGAAGACCCGGATCGCCCGAAGTATTACTGCCTGTCGATGTTCCCTTACCCTTCCGGCAAGTTGCACATGGGACACGTGCGCAACTACACCATCGGAGATGTCCTCACGCGATATCACCGCATGCGCGGTTTCAACGTATTGCAGCCGATGGGCTGGGACGCGTTCGGTCTGCCTGCGGAAAACGCGGCCATGGCCAATGGTGTGCCACCAGCGAAATGGACGTACGACAACATCGCCTACATGAAAAAACAACTCCAGTCGCTGGGATTCGCCATCGACTGGGATCGTGAACTGGCGACCTGCAAGCCCGACTACTACCGCTGGAACCAGTGGCTGTTTTTGCGCATGCTGGAAAAAGGTCTGGTCTATCAGAAGACCGGCGTGGTGAACTGGGATCCGGTTGATCAGACCGTGCTCGCCAACGAGCAGGTAATCGACGGTCGCGGCTGGCGAACCGGCGCGTTGGTCGAAAAACGCGAAATCCCGATGTATTACATGCGCATTACCGACTATGCGCCCGAACTGCTTTCCGATCTGGAGGGCATGGATGGTTGGCCGGAGCGTGTGAAGACCATGCAAGCCAACTGGATCGGTCGCAGTGAAGGCGTGAACATCGCGTTTCCCTACGAGTTGAACGGCGAGCGCCATCAACTCAAGGTGTTTACCACCCGGGCGGACACCATCATGGGTGTGACGTTCTGTGCTGTTGCGGCAGAGCATCCGCTGGCAGCGCATGCCGCTAGTTCGAACGCCGAACTGGCGGCCTTCATTGAGGAGTGCCGCCAGGGCAGCACAATGGAAGCAGATATGGCGGCCATGGAAAAGAAAGGCATGCCCACCGGCCTGTTCGTCGAGCACCCTGTAAGTGGTGAACGGGTTGAGGTGTGGGTTGGCAACTACGTGCTGATGACCTATGGCGAAGGTGCGGTCATGGGCGTGCCGGGGCACGATGAACGTGACTTTGCCTTTGCAAAGAAATATGGCCTTGCAATTACCCAGGTTATCGATGTCGCCGGAAAGACGTATTCAACCGATGCCTGGCAGGACTGGTATACCGAACACGGTGTGTGCGTAAATTCGGCACGCTATGACGGTCTCTCGTTCGCTGATGCGATTGATGCCATCGCCGCAGATCTGCAAGCGAAAGGGCTGGGCGAGAAACAGGTGCAGTGGCGTTTGCGCGACTGGGGAATTTCGCGGCAACGTTACTGGGGTACGCCGGTGCCCATCATTCATTGCGGTGCGTGCGGCGACGTGCCTGTTCCCGACGATCAGCTGCCTGTTGTTCTACCTGAGGACTGTGTGCCGGACGGTTCTGGCAATCCGTTGAACAAGCGCGAGGATTTTCTGTTCTGCAAGTGCCCGCGATGCGGAGCCGACGCGCGGCGCGAAACCGACACCATGGATACGTTCGTGGATTCGTCATGGTATTTCCTGCGCTTTGCCTGCCCGGGGTCTGACGATGCGATGGTTGACGCGCGGGCCGACTACTGGATGCCGGTAGATCAATACATCGGCGGTATCGAGCACGCCATCCTGCATTTGCTTTATGCGCGATTCTGGACCAAGGTAATGCGTGATCTCGGCCTCGTAAAAACCGCCGAGCCGTTCTCGCATCTGCTCACGCAGGGCATGGTGTTGAACGAGATCTTTTCACGCAAGGACGACTCAGGGCGCATTGTCTATTTCAACCCGCAGGATGTCGAACTCGCTCATGATGATCAGGGTAAACGTGTCGGCGCTACCCTGATCACCGATGGCAAGCCGGTCGAGTCCGGCGGGATTCGCACCATGTCGAAGTCGAAGAATAATGGTGTCGACCCGCAAGCCCTGATCGAAAAATACGGAGCGGACACCGCGCGTTTCTTTATGATGTTCACTTCGCCGCCTGAAGATACGCTGGCCTGGAATGACGACGGCGTCGAGGGTGCGTATCGTTTTTTGCGGCGCCTCTGGAGATACGCAGCCGAGAATGCTGATGCACTGCGAAGTGCTAACAAGGACGCAGGGAATCAACAGGGCAGCGCCGATACAGTAGCAGGCGGACAATTGCGCGAGGCCCGCCGCGATCTGCATGTTCTGCTCAAGCAGGCAAATTTTGATTATGATCGCAAGCAGTTCAATACCGTAGCATCTGCCGGAATGAAGATGCTGAATGTGTTGGAAAGCAAGGCTGTTTCGTCTGCGCCGGACGTTGCGCGCGCGGTTTTTCAGCGCGAAGCGATGAGCGTTTTGTTACGCGTCCTGTTCCCCATGGTGCCGCATGTTTGCCAGGCGGCATGGGACGAGTTGGGCTTCGCCGGCGAGCTGCAAGATGCCGAATGGCCGAAACTGGATGAAAGCGCACTGGTGCAGGAAGAGATTGAGCTGGTGCTGCAGGTCAATGGCAAGTTGCGTGGCAAGTTGCTGGTGGCGGCCGATGCGGACCGGGGTGCCATCGAAAAAGCCGCGCTAGAGCACCCCGGTGCACAGCGCCATGTCGAAGGGAAGGCGATCCGGAAAGTGATTGTTGTGCCTGGACGGCTCGTCAACATCGTGGCTTGAATTTCAGAACAGGGGAAGTGAATATGGTTTCACACTTCAGCAAGGCGCATGGCCGCCTCGCAGCGCTGGTGACCACCTGTCTCGTTTTGTTGATTCCCGGTTGCGGTTTTCATCTGCGCGGCGAGGTGGATGTGCCATTTGAAAACGTATACGTTCAAAGCTCTGGAGCATCGCAATTCGCCACCGAGTTGCGCCGCGTTTTCAAAGGGAGCAGCCTGGTAGAGCTCACCGATGCCGCGAGCCAGGCAGAGGTGGTTGTCCAGATTATCGAAGAACAGCAGGTACAGGAAATTCTGTCGATTTCCACAGCGGGCAGCGTCAACGAGTACCAGTTGCTGTATCGGGTCAGCTACCGCATCATGGACAGCCTGATGGAAGATTTGGTTGCCCCTGACGAGATCAGGGTGCGGCGTGACCTGACCTATGACGATACGCAGACTCTCGGCAAGGAATCCGAAGTACAACTACTGTTTAGGGACATGCGTAATGACGCCGTGCAACAGCTGTTGCGCCGTCTGTCTCTCGTCACCATTCCTCAGTGATGGCTATTTTGTGGTGCAAAGGGGCAAGAACGGCGTCGCGCGAGAGTCTGTTCCTTCTGACCTTGAAATAGTGTAAGAGCAAAATGTCACAAAGATCGATTGGTATCGTAACGCCGCAATCCCTGGAGTTCGATGAACCCATCGAGCTGATGGGTGGCGCGCGAATCGACAGTTACTCTCTGGCCTATGAGACTTATGGCGAGCTCAACGCAGCGCGCGATAACGCCATCCTGGTTTGCCATGCGCTTAATGCTTCTCATCATGTCGCAGGCGTCTATGCTGACCAGCCGGAAAGCCTGGGCTGGTGGGACAATCTGATCGGGCCCGGCAAGCCGGTTGACACGGAGCGTTTCTTCGTCGTCGGTGTCAATAATCTGGGAGGGTGCCACGGATCGACCGGACCCTCGAGCATCAATCCCGTTACGGGCAAGCCCTGGGGGGGTGCGTTTCCGGTGGTGACGGTGGAAGACTGGGTGCAGGTTCAAGCCCGCCTTGCTTCACGTTTGGGAATCGACCAGTTTGCGGCGGTGATGGGCGGCAGTCTTGGTGGCATGCAGGCACTGCAATGGACTATCGATCAGCCCGACCGGGTGCGAAATGCGCTCGTAATCGCTGCTGCGCCAAAGTTATCGGCACAGAATATTGCGTTCAATGAAGTGGCGCGCCAGGCGATCACGTCGGATCCGGAGTTCTACGACGGGCACTATTACGAGCGCAATGTAGTGCCGCGGAGGGGACTGCGTATTGCGCGCATGATCGGTCATATCACCTATTTGTCTGATGATGCGATGGACGCGAAATTCGGCCGCAATCTTCGTGAGGATGTGTTGAACTTCAACTTTGACATCGACTTCCAGATCGAATCGTATCTGCGTTATCAAGGCGACAAGTTTGCCGATACCTTTGATGCCAATACCTATCTTCGAATTACCAAGGCGCTGGACTATTTCGATCCGGCAGCCAGTCACGGCGGCGCGTTGTCGGCCGCCTTGAAGAAATCGAAGGCCGACTATCTCGTGGTGTCGTTCACCTCGGACTGGCGTTTTTCACCACAGCGTTCCCGCGAACTCATAAAATCGATGGTGGATAACCGGTTAAATGTCTCGTATGCGGAAATCGAGGCACCTCATGGCCACGATGCTTTTTTAATGGATGACGCGGTTTATCACAACCTGATCCGCGCCTACCTGGAGCGGGTGTCCACGTGAGCATTCCCGCGCGCTACACGAAGCGAACCGACCGGCGCGATTTCGAGACAATTGCCGGCTGGATCAGGGATGGTGCACATGTTCTGGATCTCGGCTGTGGTGACGGTTCCCTGCTGCGTCACCTGCATAGGGTACGCCGCGCCAGC
This sequence comes from Burkholderiales bacterium, assembly GCA_035528435.1. GTDB lineage: Bacteria > Pseudomonadota > Gammaproteobacteria > Burkholderiales > Eutrophovitaceae > SG8-40. The sequence continues at coordinate 16,260 of DATKYN010000204.1, read as the reverse complement.
GGATACGGAATCGAAATCGACGACAATAAGGTGCTCGCCAGTCTGAAGAATGGCGTCAACGTCTTGCAGGCAGACCTGGAAGCCGGGTTGTCCGGATTTGATAATGACTCTTTTGATTACGTCATCCTTTCGCTGACGCTTCAGGCGGTGAGGCATACCGAACGAATCGTAAAGGAAATGTTGCGCGTCGGCCGTGAGGGCATCGTGACCTTTCCGAACTTCGGCTACTGGCGCCATCGTGTGCATGTGATGATGGGACGTGTGCCGATATCGCGTGAATTGCCATACCAGTGGTATGACACTCCGAATATTCACGTATTGACCATCGAGGACTTCGAAATCTTCTGTGCCGGGCACGGCGTGCGTATACGAGAGCGCATCGTTCTCGATGAGGCGGGCGAGCAGGTCAGGTTTCTACCCAATCTTCTGGGCGCGCTGGCAGTGTATCGATTCGACAAATGGAGCGGCTGACAACTTGTTGAATAACGTTGGCAGCAATTTTATTCATCTCGCCGCTGGCTGCAGCAATGGCTAGATTGAGGTTTTTGTCTGTTTTGTAATCTTGTCGCGGTCGTACATCGATACGTTACGCGCCAGCCAGACGAGAACCAGAACCGGCACGCCGAGTAGTGCGGTTACCGTGAAGAAATTTTCGTAACCATAGCGTTCGACAAACACACCGGAGCCACCAGCAATCAGTTTTGGCAACAACAGCATTACGGAGCTGAACAGCGCGTACTGCGTTGCCGAGTAGTGAACGTTGGTGAGACCCGACAGGTAGGCGATGAACGCGGCACTCGCTATCCCGGCGCTCAGGTTGTCTGCTGAAATCGTGAAAATGAGACCGGTCAGGTCGTGGCCACGTGTGGCCAACCAGGCGAAGAGCAGATTGGTTGCAGCTGACAGCAATGCGCCGAGAAACAGTGTTCGTATGACGCCGATGCGCAAGCTCAACACACCACCGAGCGCGGCACCGACAAGTGTCATGATGACGCCGTAAACTTTCGAGATGGTTGCAATTTCATCTTTCGTGAACCCCATGTCATGGTAGAAAGGGTTGGCCATGACGCCCATCACCACATCGGAAATACGGTAAGTTCCAATTAGCGCGAGCAGCAGCAGCGCGTCATATCGGTAGCGTTTTACGAAGTCGAAGAATGGCATGACAAACGCGACCAGCAACCACTGCCCGAGGCGCTCCATTGCGCCAGCCGATTTTCCGGTCGCTTGCGTGGCGGGTGTCGCCGATATGTCACGAGGGCTTATTGGCATTGGCTCGGAGGACAACAGTACGGTCACGATGCCGACGCTCATTAATGCGGCCATGATGAAATAGGTTGCAGCCCAGGGCGCCTGCTCGTAAGTCGCTTCATTGGCGTCGAAAGCTGCTGCAATCAGTAATGCTCCAGCCGACGCTACCAGCATCGCGCTGCGGTAACCGGCCTGATAGCTCGCGGCCATCGCGCCCTGCTCGGCGACATCTGCCGATTCGATGCGGAAGGCATCCAGGGCAATATCCTGAGTGGCAGATGCAAACGCTGTGAGTAGTGCCAGCGCGAGAATGTTCTGGAGGCCGAGCGCCGGGTCGCTCATTGCCATACAACACAATCCGAACGCGACCACGATTTGAGATGCGAGCAGCCAGCTGCGCCGTCTGCCCATCAGGCGCGTGAGAATGGGGATCGGCAATTGATCGACGAGTGGCGACCAGGTCCACTTGAATCCGTAAACAAGCCCGACAAGCGAAAAAAATCCGATGGTCGAAAGATCTACGCCAGCTTCGCGCAACCAGAACGACAGTGTCCCGAAAACCAACAGCAAGGGTAGGCCGGCAGAGAACCCGAGCAACAGCATACGAGCCACATGGGGCCGCGCGTACACTTTGAGATCGGCGAGAAACCGGGTGAGCCGCAGCGCTGAGGAGGACGCATTGCTCATGCCGGGAAATTTTCTTCCGCGGTTGCAGTCATTTCAGCGCGCTCAGAACTTGTAATCGTAGTCGATGGTTAGCGGCGCGTGGTCGCTGAAACGTTGCGACGTGAAGATTTCGGCCCGCCGTGCAAGCGCGGCGATGCGTGGCGTCGCCACCTGGTAGTCGATCCGCCACCCGACGTTTTTCGCCCATGACTGACCGCGATTGGACCACCACGTATATTGCTCGGGCTCCTGATTGAGGGTACGAAACACATCGACATAGCCCAGCTTGTCGAGAACGCCGGAGAACCACTCGCGCTCCTCCGGGAGGAAACCGGAATTCTTTCGGTTGGAGCGCCAGTTCTTCAGATCGATTTCCTTGTGAGCCACGTTCCAGTCGCCGCAGATGATCACCTCGCGGCCGCTGCTGATCAGCTTGTGCAGTGGTTCGATGAACTGCTCCATGAATCTGAACTTGAACGCGAGGCGTTCAGGAGAACTCGTGCCCGAAGGCACATAGAGCGAAACGACGGACAAATCGCCGTACTGTGCCTCGATATAGCGTCCTTCGCTGTCGAATTCGGCGATCCCCAGGCCATTTATGACGCGATCGGGCAGCCTGCTGCAATATAATCCCACCCCACTGTAGCCCGGACGTTCGGCGCAATGAAAATATCCGCGAAGCTTGCCTGGGTTGTAGACAGCGGGCACGATATCTTTGGCCTGTGCTTTCAGTTCCTGCAGGCACACGACGCTGGCAGACTGTTTACCCAGCCAGTCAAGCATCCCTTTATTAACGGCAGACCGGATGCCATTCAGGTTTAACGAGACAATTTTCAGCATGTGATGAATTCAGATTTCAGGCAGGATTTCATTCAGTTCGCCCTCGCGGCCAGGGTCCTTTGTTTTGGGGAGTTCAAGACGAAGGCCGGGCGCCTTTCGCCGTATTTTTTCAACACCGGCTTGTTCAACGACGGCGACTCGCTGCGAAAGCTCGGCCAATTTTACGCCAAAGCCATTACTGCGTCGGATCTCGCGTTCGACATGCTATATGGTCCGGCCTACAAGGGAATTCCGCTGGTGTCGAGCACTGCCGTGGCACTTGCGGAAATGGGGCGAAATGTTCCTTTTTGCTTCAATCGCAAGGAGGCAAAAGACCACGGTGAGGGCGGAAACACCGTCGGCGCACCGCTGGCAGGGCGTGTGCTCATCATTGACGACGTAATATCGGCCGGGACCTCGGTGCGTGAATCGGTCGAGATTATCGGCTCAGCAGGGGCTGCTCCGTGCGGCGTGGCGATCGCATTTGACCGGATGGAGCGTGGCAGCGGGAACCGGTCAGCAATTGACGAGGTCCGCAGCACCTATTCTCTGGAGGTCGTCAGTATCTCGACATTGGACGACCTTTGCGGCTTTCTTTCCGCCAGTCCTGAATTGGCACAGCAGTTGCGTTCAGTACAGGACTATCGCCGGAAATATGGTGTGAACACATGGGGCCTTACAAGCGACGACTGACCCGGGTTGGGTTGATGTTCGTCCTGATTTTCTTTGCAGCACCGGTATTTGCGGTCGAAGCGCACATGTACCGCTGCAAGGACAAGAACGGGCGCGTCTACTATTCGGATCGCCCCGGAATGGAGTGTCAAGGCGGCGAGACCGACGAAATGACCAAGCAGGGCCTGGTAATGGAGCGTCCGGACGCTTTGCGTCCAGGGGAAAGTCCGGAAGAGCGTCAGGCGAGACTTGCCCAACAGCGGCAGGATCGCGCGCTGATGCAGACTTACAGCTCGGAGCAGCAGATCGAGGCTGCCAAGAAGCGCAGCCTGGAAACGCCTTTATTAGCGGTGAAGTACGCGAAAAAGAAACTTGCGATTTACACCGACCGGCTGAGCGAGCTGCGCAACCGCGAGGTGAAGTACTCGATCGATGGCAAGGAAGCGCCGCTCTCGCTGATAGAGGAGATTGACGAGACGCTGTCGGACATCGCGCGGCTTGAATACGAACTGGAAAGCAAGCAGCGCAGCGTAGAACGCGTTATTGATCGCTTCGAGGCCGACAAGGAACGCTACCGTGAACTGCTCGAAGCCCATAACAGGGGGCGTTAACCGGTTCCGGTAACCCTCCCGGCTACCACGCCAGCCGGTCTTTGACGGTCAGCGCTTATCCAGTTTTTGTTTCAGGATTTCGTTGACCTGTGCCGGGTTGGCCTTGCCCTTGCTGGCTTTCATCACCTGCCCGACCAGCGAGTTGAAGGCTTTTTGTTTGCCGCCGAGATAGTCGGCAACCTGCTGTTCGTTCGCGCCGATCACTTCGTCCACGAGCTTTTCGATGGCGCCGCTGTCGGAGATCTGGCGCAGCCCGCGTTTGTCGATAATCTCGTCAGCGCTGCCCGCGCCACTCCAGAGCCCGTCGAATACCTCTTTGGCCAGTTTCGAGGACAGTGTTTTGTCGATGACGCGGCTGATCAATCCGGCCAGGGCTGACGCACTAACGGGCGATGCCGGTAATTCGAGCTCTGCCCTATTGAGTGCCGCTGCCAGCTCGCCGTTGATCCAGTTGGCCGTCAGCTTGGCCGCTGCCGCCCGGTCGCCGGTGCTGATGGCTGCCAGCGTCGCCTCGAAGTAATCCGCCGTCTCGCGGTCGGAGACCAGCAGCACGGTGTCCTGCGCAGAAAGCCCGAGTTCGTTCTGGTAACGCTGGCGGCGCACTGCCGGCAACTCCGGCATGTCCTCCCGGGTGCGCTCCAGCCAGGCGTCGTCAATTTCCAGCGGCAGCAGATCCGGATCGGGAAAATACCGGTAATCGTGCGCGTCTTCCTTGGTGCGCATCAACCGTGTTTGGCCTGAATCGGGATCAAACAACACGGTAGCCTGCTGGATCTTCCCGCCTTCTTCGAGGTGTTCGATTTGCCAACGCGCCTCGTATTCAATGGCCTGCTGCAGAAATCGGAACGAGTTCAGGTTCTTGATCTCGCGGCGGGTCCCAAGCTGGTCCGAGCCGCGCTTGCGCACTGACACGTTTGCATCACACCGAAAGCTGCCTTCCTGCATATTACCGTCGCAGATATCGATCCAGCGCACCAGCGCATGGAGCGTTTTAGCGTACTCGACGGCTTCCTCGGCCGAGCGCATATCGGGTTCTGTGACAATCTCCAGTAGCGGCGTGCCGGCCCGGTTCAGGTCGATCCCGGTCATGCCGTGAAAGTCTTCGTGCAAGGATTTTCCTGCATCTTCTTCCAGGTGGGCGCGCGTGAGATGAATGATTTTCTCTACGCCGTCAAGCTGGATCGCGACCTGGCCACCTTCGACGACAGGAGTCTCGTACTGGCTGATCTGGTAACCCTTGGGCAAATCGGGATAGAAGTAGTTCTTGCGGGCGAACACCGAGCGGCGATTGACAGTGGCACCGACCGCAATTCCAAAACGGATGGCTTTCCCGACCGCGTCGATATTGAGCACGGGCAACACGCCGGGAAGTGCAATATCAACCGCGCAAGCCTGTGTATTGGGCGGTGATCCAAAAGCGGTCGAGGCACCCGAAAAGATCTTCGAGCGGGTCGACAGCTGGGCGTGTGTTTCCAGGCCGATGACAATTTCCCAGTCCATGATCAACTCGCGGCGACAGGCGACATGCGCGTAGCCCAGTCGGTTTGTCGCTGATAAAGGTGGCCGATGTTGAGCATCCGTGCTTCAGAGAAGTAATTGCCGATAATCTGCAACCCGACCGGCAGACCGGCACTGTCCAGTCCGCACGGAATAGACATACCCGGCAACCCGGCCAGATTCGCAGCGAGCGTAAAAATGTCCGACAGGTACATCTGTACCGGGTCGGTCATCCGGGCACCAAGCCCGAACGCCGTTGATGGCGAAGTCGGGCTCATGATGACATCGCACTGCTCAAACGCCTGCGAAAAATCGCGCGCAATCAGCCGTCGAATTCGCTGCGCCTGCAAGTAGTAGGCATCATAGTAGCCATGAGAGAGGACATAGGTACCAATCAATATGCGCCGCTTTACCTCGGCACCGAAACCTTGCGCGCGCGTTTTGCAATACATGTCGAGAAGATCGGTGTACTCCTCGGCGCGAAAGCCGTATCGAACACCGTCGAAACGCGACAGATTGCTTGATGCTTCCGCAGGCGCGATGACGTAATAGGCGGGTACCGACAACTCGCTTGCAGGAAGCCCGACTTCAACCGTGGTGGCGCCCAGTTTGCGGTACTCATCTATCGCCGCCTCGACAGCGGTGCGAACGTCGCCCGATATGCCGTCACCGAAATACTCTCTCGGCAACCCGATACGCAGGCCGTTCAACGGTGCTTCGAGCATCCGCGAATAGTCTTCTTCCGGCCGGTCGAGACTGGTTGAATCGCGTGGATCAAAGTTCACCATCACGTCGAGCAACAGCGCGAGGTCTTCCGCGGTTCGGGCCAGCGGCCCGCCCTGATCAAGGCTGGAGGCGAAAGCGATCATCCCGTAGCGTGAAACAAGACCATAGGTGGGTTTCAAACCGGATACGCCACAAAGTGAAGCGGGCTGGCGTATCGAGCCGCCCGTATCGGTACCGGTCGCTGCCGGTGTGAGTGCTGCAGCGACGGCGGCGGCCGAGCCACCGGAGCTTCCACCGGGTACCCGCTCCTGATCCCATGGATTCTTTACCGGGCCGAACCAGGATGTCTCGTTCGACGAGCCCATGGCGAATTCGTCCATGTTGGTCTTGCCGAGGATGACGGCGCCGGCCTCATTGAAGCGCTCGATGACATGGGCGTCGTAAGGCGCCCGGAAGTTTTCGAGCATCCTCGAAGCGCAGGTAGTGCGCCATCCTTTCGCGCACCAAATGTCTTTGTGCGCAATCGGGATGCCGGTCAGGGGTTTTGCATCTCCCAGGGCGATGCGTGCGTCCGCGGCTTTCGCCTGAGCCAGGCTGGCCTCGGCATCGACGGTGATAAAGGCATTGACCGCCCCGTTATGGGCGTCGATGCGTTCGAGGTAGGCGCGCGTGAGTTCTACACTCGAAATCTTCCTGTCGGCGAGGTTCTGCGAAAGCGCCTTGAGGCCGGAATTGATCATGATTCGTGTGTCACCTGTGCCGCAATTATTACCGGACCACCCATTACTCGATCACCTTGGGAACCAGGTAAAGACCGTTTTCCACTGCCGGTGCCACAGACTGGAACAAGTCCTTCTGATCAGACTCGGTGACTTTGTCCGGGCGTAGCCGCGCCACCACGTCCTGCGCATGGGCCATCGGCTCTACGTCAGTGGTGTCGGTGGCCTGCATTTTCTCTATCAGACCGAATACGCCGCTCAACTGCTCAAGCATCTGGGCGCTTTCGGCTTCCGTAACCTCAATGCGTGCCAGCATGGCTACGCGCTTTACCTCGTCCAGGGATAGTGACATGAGTAGATGAATTGCTATTCAGAGGTGATTCGGATTTTTGTAGCCGGCCGATGTCCTGGCCGGTAATCGGCGTGCCAACAAGCCAACGAAAGCATTACCGGCGGGCAGGGTCCTGTCCCGAAAAGCCCTTAAAACTTGTGTGGAAGGCATTGTTTTTGTTAACCGCACCAGTACGATAGGTTATCATAGTCGGCGTTTTTTCCTGTGCCGCGGATTGCGCTCACAACCAAGTATACAAATTATGTTCGGATTTCTGATTGGATATTTCTCAAACGACATCGCCATTGATCTTGGTACGGCGAACACGCTGATTTACGTGCGAGGCAAGGGCATCGTTCTGAACGAGCCATCTGTCGTCGCAATCAGGCAGCAAGGCGGACCGAACGGGAAGAAAACCATCCAGGAGGTTGGCCTCGCCGCCAAGCAGATGCTTGGCCGCACGCCAGGCAATATTACGGCGGTTCGGCCGATGAAAGACGGTGTTATCGCCGACTTCACCATCACCGAGCAGATGCTCAAGCAGTTCATCAAGAAAGTCCACGATAGCCGGTTCTTCGCACCCAGCCCGAGAATCGTGATCTGTGTGCCATGCGGATCGACTCAGGTGGAGCGCCGTGCGATCCGGGAGTCGGCATTCGGTGCAGGGGCGCGCAAGGTCGAACTGATCGAAGAGCCGATGGCCGCGGCCATCGGCGCCGGGCTGCCCGTGGAGGAAGCGACGGGGTCGATGGTTGTTGACATTGGCGGCGGCACGACTGAAGTCGGCGTTATTTCCCTTGGCGGTATTGTTTACTCCGGCTCGGTGCGCGTTGGAGGTGACAAGTTTGACGAAGCGATCATCAATTACATCCGGCGCAATTACGGCATGTTGATCGGGGAAACCACTGCTGAAGAAATCAAGAAGGAAATCGGCTCTGCTTTTCCGGGGTCCGAAGTGCGGGAGAAAGAAGTCAAGGGCCGCAATCTGGCCGAAGGCATCCCGCGCAGTTTCACGATATCCAGTAATGAAATACTCGAGGCGCTGACTGATCCGCTCAACAGCATCGTGTCTGCCGTCAAATCTGCGCTGGAGCAAACGCCGCCGGAACTGGGGGCCGATATTGCGGAGAAGGGCATGGTGCTGACTGGCGGTGGTGCGCTGCTGCGCGACATCGACCGCCTTCTCATGGAGGAAACCGGCTTGCCTGTAATTGTGGGCGACGATCCGCTGACGTGTGTGGTCCGGGGCTCGGGTCTGGCGCTGGACAAGATGGACAAACTCACGGGTATTTTTACCAGCGACTGAGATGCTGCCGGAATGAGCGGATGCCAAACAGGTTTTCCCGCTACTCCAGTCAGACTTCGGTTACGCTGATCCCGCGCAGATGGAATATTCACCTCCCCCATTTTTCAAACGCGGCCCGAATCTGGTCACGCGACTGACGCTGTTTTCGCTGCTGTCGTTGGTGCTGCTGTTCGCCGATGCCCGATTTCAGTACATGGACGACATTCGCGGGGTTGTTGGCGTGATTCTCTATCCGTTTCAGGAAATAGTGCATACGCCGGCTCGCATTGGCCGCGGCATGATGAATTACGTCTCCTTGCAGTCCACGTTGCGCACCGAAAATACCAGGTTGAGGGAAGAAGCGTTTGTGAACGCAGGTCTGCTTCAAAAGCAGCAGGCGCTCGTTGCAGAAAATGAAAACCTGCGCGAACTGCTGAACCTGCGACCTCGCTTCGAACCATCCTCGCAGGTCGCGTCCATATTGTTTGCCGCTCGTGACCCGTTCGTGCGCCAGGTTGTCGTCGACAAAGGCGCCACTGATGGTGTTATGCGCGGCGCACCCGTTATCGATACGCTTGGGCTGATTGGACAGGTCCATCGCGTTTACCCATGGGCGTCCGAGGTCGCACTGATTACCGACCGGGAGCAGGTCGTTCCGGTGCAGGTTGTACGCAATGGATTGCGCGCCGTCATCTTCGGGCTCGGCTATGATGGCGCGCTTGAGGTGCGGTTCATGCCGGTCAATGCGGATATCGAAAAAGGCGATCTGCTGGTGACGTCCGGAATTGACGGCCTGTATCCCTCAGGCTTGCCGGTCGCGTTTGTCGACAGCGTCGAGCGAAACGCCGCTTATCCGTTTGCACGCATCACCTGCCGCCCTGCCTCAGGAGTCGGGTCCCACAGTCATGTGATGGTTTTGGGGAGCACCGAGTCTTATCCCGAAAGACCAATCGCGCCGGACCAGGCCGAGACTGATCGCAGGGAGAGGAACTGATGGCGATTCCCGCATTCGGAAAAGCCTATGCTGACGAAATCCTGCTGCCGGCCGGAGCGGCCTATGTTGGACTGTCGTTCTTCGTCGCATTCATGCTCAACATGTTGCCACTTACCAGCTGGGTGCTGATGATCCGGCCGGATTTCGTGGCGGTCCTTCTGCTGTACTGGGCGATCCAGCATCCTCGCAAGGTCGGGTTTACGCCGATATTCTTTATCGGACTGGCGATGGATGTCACCGATGGCAGTTTGTTCGGACAGCATGCGCTGGCGTATTGCGTGCTCATGGCTGCAGGCGTCGCCTGGCATCGGCGCGTGTCGCTTTTCGGCATTCAGGGGCAAATGCTTCACGTTCTGGGAATGCTGCTGGTTGCGCAACTGATTGTGCTGGCGGTGGCGAAAGTAGCAGGCAATGCGTTCCCGGGCTGGTGGTATTTTCTGCCGAGTTTGAGCGGTTGTCTGATCTGGCCGGTCGTGTGTCAGATCGTGACCTCTCCATTGCGTCCGCGAGTCAATTCCGAGGAACTGTGAAGGCACGGTTACCCAGACGGCCGTTGTACGCGAATGACCACGGGAGGTGCGCATGAGGCGCATCGTGGAGCTGCGGGATCATCAGCGTGAACTGCACGTGTTTCAGTTCCGTCTTACGGTCGCCGCCGTGGTCGTAGGGATCGTGTTTCTGGTCCTGTTTTCGCGTTTGTTCTATCTTCAGGTCATACAGCACGATTATTATCAGCTGCTCGCGGAAAAAAACCGCATCAACATCGTGCCGGTCGTGCCGCATCGCGGCGTCATTCTCGATCGCAACGGAGTGACCCTGGCGAGCAACTTTGCCGCCTACACGCTCGAAATCATACCGAATGAAGTCAGCGATCTCGACGGACTGATAGAAGAGCTCTCCGCACTGGTGGAGATCACGCCCAAGGATCTGCGGCGCTTCCGAAAAATGCTTGAGGAAGAGCCGGATTTTTCCAGCATCCCGATTCGCACCCGGCTTAACGACGAAGAGGTTGCGCACTTTGCCGTCAATCGCTACCGGATTCCCGGGGCCCACATTAACGCAAGGCTGATCCGCCATTACCCGAATGCCGAAGTGGCGTCCCACGTCGTCGGTTATATCGGGCGTCTGAGCGAGAAGGAATATAGCGGTCTGCAAGAGAAAGGCCGGGCGTTCAATTACACGAAGTCCGATCACATCGGCAAGGTTGGCCTGGAGCAGTTCTATGAGCAGGAGCTGCGCGGTGTGACCGGCTATGAGCACGTCGAAACCGACGCCAACGGGCACTCGATCCGAACCCTGCGTTCTATTTTGCCGGTTTCCGGAAATAATCTGCTACTTGCGATGGATGTTCGGTTGCAGCAGATTGCGGAAGCGGCGTTTGGCGATTACCGCGGCTCGCTGGTCGCGATCGAGCCGGAAACCGGTGGCGTGCTCGCGTTCGTGTCGCGCCCTGGTTTCGATCCCAACCTGTTTGTTGAAGGCATCGATCCGACGCACTGGACTGCGCTGAATGACTCGCCCGATCATCCGCTAAACAACCGGGCGTTACAGGGCGTTTATCCTCCTGGCTCGACCTACAAGCCGTTCATGGCACTAGCGGGACTCGAATTGGGAAAGCGAACGCCCGATTACAGTATCAGCGACCCCGGCTATTTCTCGCTGGGAGGACGAGGTCATGTGTTCCGCGACTGGAAAGCGGGCGGCCACGGCATTGTTGATATGCATAAGGCCATTGTTGAATCATGTGACACCTATTTCTACGAACTGGCGCAGGATCTGGGCATCGACATGATCCACGATTTCATTGCGCAGTTTGGTCTCGGCAAACGCACCGGCATCGACATTGCCGGAGAAGTCAGTGGTTTGTTGCCTTCCCGCCAGTGGAAGAAGAGGCGATTCGATCAGCGCTGGTTTGTGGGTGACACGATCTCGGTGGGTATCGGGCAGGGGTACAACCTTGTTACCCCCTTACAACTGGCTTCGGCGACCGCGATTCTCGCCAATGGAGGGCAAGTGTTTCGTCCTCACCTCGTGCAGCACATCCAGAATGCCCAGACCAATGAACTGCAAACGGTAGAACCTTTTCCCATTGCGCAAATCCCGTTGCAGCCCCGGCACCTCGACCTCGTTCGCGAAGCCATGGTCGACGTCACGCGCCCGGGCGGCACCGCTGCGTGGGCCGGGTCGGGTGCGAAGTACGCGTTTGCCGGCAAGACCGGGACTGCACAGGTGATTGGTTTGAAGGGCCAGGAGTACGATGAAGATGCGATCGACGAGAGGCACCGCGACCATGCGCTGTTTATCGGGTTCGCACCCGCCGAGGCACCAAAGATAGCGCTTGCGATACTGGTAGAGAATGGAGGCCACGGGAGCAGCACCGCCGCGCCAATCGCGCGCAAGGTGATCGATTACTACCTTCTCGGCATCGAACCGAAAACGCCTGCGCCCCGCGCAGCCACCCCGGAGAGCGAAGGTGATTAACCGCTTTCTGGCATTTTTCGGCAGGCATCTGGATCGCCAGCTGATGATTCTGGTCAGCATTCTCCTTGTTATGGGCCTGTTGATCCTGTTCAGTGCATCCGGAGGAAGTGCCGAGCGAACGGCGGCGCAAGGCGTAAACATCGCGATTGCGCTGGCGTTCATGTGGATGGCCGCGAACATCCCGCTCCACCATCTGGCCAGCGTCGCGTTACCTTTGTACATTGTCGGTCTGGTTTTGTTGATCGCGGTTGAACTGGTCGGACTCGAGGTGAACGGTGCTCAGCGATGGCTGGACCTGGGTTTCGCGCGTATCCAGCCATCGGAATTGATGAAGATCGCGGTGCCGATGATGCTGGCCTGGTATTTCGACCGCTACGAGGCGGTCCTGCGCTTCAGCAATTTTGTCATCGCGACGCTTCTGGTGGTCGTGCCGGTATTGCTGATTGCCAGTCAGCCGGATTTGGGCACATCGCTGTTGGTGGCTGTCGCCGGCTTCTATGTGTTGTTTCTCGCCGGTTTGTCGATGCGTCTGCTGATCGGGACCGGCCTGATCGGGATTGCTGCACTGCCTTTTCTCTGGTCGTCCATGCACGACTATCAGCGTCAGCGAGTCATGACGCTGCTTGATCCGATGCAGGACCCCCTGGGCGCGGGCTACCACACGATACAGTCGACCATTGCCATGGGGTCCGGTGGCCTTCTCGGCAAGGGTTGGCTCAATGGCACCCAGTCGCACCTGGAATTTCTTCCCGAACGGTCGACCGATTTCATTTTCGCCGTTTACGGTGAGGAGTTTGGTCTGCTCGGCAATCTGGTTCTGATTCTTTTGTTCATGTTACTGATCGGCCGCGGACTAGTGATCGCTGCCAATGCGCCCACCTTGTTCGCGCGCTTGCTGGCCGGCGGTGTGACCCTGACGTTCTTTACCTATGTGTTTGTGAATATGGGCATGGTGGGCGGCCTGCTGCCGGTCGTAGGCGTTCCGCTGCCGCTTATATCGTACGGTGGCACCTCACTCGTGACGCTATTGTTTGGTGTTGGTTTGCTGATGAGTATTCGTACCCATCGGCGATTGGTGCATACATAGACCATGGCACCGAGGGCAGTCCTGAAATCATCCATCGCGGTTTGCGTCGCAGCGCTGATTGCCGCGGGCTGTGGTTCTGCGTCCAGGAACAGTGGCGGCTATTATCTGGACGACGGGCCGGGCGGCCGCCCGCCGATCGACCTCGACCGTGTCCCTGATGCAACACCACGTGCCGAACCGATCAAGCAGGCAACAACCCGGCCCTATACGGTGCTGGGTCGAACCTATCTTCCGTTTGCCGCACCCCAGCCCTATCGGGCCCGCGGCGTTGCGAGCTGGTACGGCAAGAGGTATCACGGCCAATCGACCGCAACCGGCGAAATTTATGACATGTATGCAATGACCGCAGCCCATACGGTGTTGCCGCTGCCGAGCTATGCGAAGGTTACCAACCTGAGCAATGGCCGATCGGTGATCGTGAGAGTGAACGATCGCGGCCCCTTTCTCGAAGAGCGAATCATCGACCTGTCGTACGTCGCGGCTTACAAGCTGGGCTTCATCAATGATGGCAGTACCATGGTCGAGGTCGAGGCAATACTGCCGGGAGATACCGCGGCGCCATCCGCGCCGGTCATCTTGGCGACCGAACCACCGCCGCGCGCCGGATCCCTTGAAACAGGCGAGAGCGGCTTTTTTTTGCAGCTTGGAGCATTTTCGCTTCGGGACAATGCCCAGGCATTTGCGCACCGGATGCGGTCAGATGCGACCTGGATGGGTGACTCGATCCACCTTTACAAGAGCGCGAACCTTTACCGGGTCCATGCCGGGCCATACGATAGCCGCGCCGCTGCCGATCGCGATGCGAGCCGCGTCTATCGAATGCTGGGCATCTCACCACTGGTCATTGACAGATAAATCAACCTCAACAGAAAGACGATAACGTTATGAAAACGCTGATCTGCGGATCGATTGCCTACGACACCATCATGGTGTTCGGAGACCGATTCAAGAACCATATCCTGCCGGACCAGATCCACATTTTGAATGTGGCATTTCTGGTTCCCGACATGCGGCGCGAGTTTGGCGGTTGTGCCGGCAACATTGCCTACAGCCTCAAGCTGCTTGGGGGCGAACCATTGATTATGGCGACCGTTGGCGAGGACTATCAGCCTTACGCCCAGCGATTGCAGAATCTTGGCCTGCCGCAGGATCACGTTCAGCAGGTCAAGGACAGCTTCACTGCGCAGGCATTTATCACGACCGACCTGGACGACAACCAGATTACGGCTTTCCACCCCGGCGCGATGAGCTACTCGCATCACAATCACATCGCCGATGCCAAAGGTGTCGGTCTGGGCATCGTTGCGCCTGACGGCCGCGACGGCATGATTCAGCACGCACGAGAGTTTGCTGATGCCGGCATACCGTTTGTTTTCGACCCGGGTCAGGGTCTTCCGATGTTCAACGGCGAAGAACTGCTGGAATTCATCAATCTGGCGGAGTACGTGGCCGCCAATGATTATGAGGCGAAGCTTATGCAGGAACGCACCGGCAAGAGCGTCGCCGAGCTGTCCCGGCAAGTCAAGGCATTCGTCCAGACCCAGGGCGCCATGGGCTCGTTGATTTATGTCGACGGCAAGGAAATCGATATACCGTCGGTACCACCAGAGCAGGTTATCGATCCAACTGGCTGCGGCGACGCTTACCGGGCCGGTTTGCTCTACGGCATTGCCAATGGGCTTGACTGGGAGATTACCGGGCGGCTGGCATCGTTGCTCGGTTCGATCAAGATCGCTCAGCGTGGCCCGCAGAACCATACATTTACCCGTGACGCGATTGCCGAACGGTTCTCCGAAGCTTTCGGGATGACGCTGCCGTGACCTTGTCCGCAGTATCCCGATTCATCCACTCTTCAGATCGATGCCGCAACGCCATTTTTTTTCGATGACTGCCCGCGCATCAGTGGCGGATCGCGGCGCGTTATGAACAGTGAGTAGCGAATCGTCCGCGCCGATCCTGCAGCGGTTTGCACGGTATCTCCGGCTTGTTGTTCAGCTCTTTGCAGGCCTGCTGACCGTCGCTTTCCTGTTTCCGTTTTATGGCAGAGGGCGACGGTGGCGTGCTGTGCAAAATTGGTCGCGCGGTGTGGTCCGAAGCGCTGGCGTGGGGGTCCGTGTCAAGGGAACAGTGCCGGAACACGGTGCACGGATCATGGCGGTTTCGAATCATGTTTCCTGGCTCGACGTACAGGTCCTGCATTCGGTGTGGAATGTGCGCTTTGTTGCCAAGTCCGAGGTTCGGCGCTGGCCCTTCATTGGCTGGTTGTCTGCGCGCACCGGCACCTTGTTCATTGACCGCGCCAACCGGCGCCATGCGGCACGCATCAACAGCGACATTCACCAGGCTTTTGCTGATGGCGATGCCGTCGCGGTGTTTCCCGAAGGCACAACAACCCGAGGCGACAAGTTGCTGCGTTTTCATGCATCGTTGCTGCAACCGGCAATCGACGCTCAGGCGCTGATTGTGCCGGTCGCGATTCGCTACACCGATGATGCAGGCAATCGCCATCCTGCCGCGGCTTACGTTGACGACATGAGTCTGATGGAATCACTTGCCGCGATCGTGCGCGCCCCGCTTATCTGTGCCGAAGTGCACATCCTGCCAGCGATACAAACGCAAGGGCGAACCAGACGGGAGCTCGCGCAGGCGAGCCACGCCAGCATTGCTGCCGCGCTCAGTCTGCCTGCCGTGAGCAGTTGATCTGGAACACGCGCCGGTCTTCGAGTCGCACTGCGCACAATCGGCGTCCCCACAGGCAGCCGCCGTCGATTGCCAGTAATTTTGGCGAGATGCGCAGACCCAGAGCAGACCAGTGTCCGAAAATCAATGACACATTGGCGCTGCGACGGCCAGGGACATCGAACCAAGGCATAAACCCCTCGGGCAGGTTTTCCGGTTTGCCCTTGTGATGAAACTCCATGCGGCCATCTGTTGTGCACACCCGCATCCGTGTCATGGCGTTGATGATCGCGCGCAGCCGGTCCCAGCCCGTCAGCTTGTCGTCCCATTGGTCAGGCTGGTTGCCATAGGTGTGGCGGGCAAACTCGATGTGCTGCGGGCCTTGCAGCACGTGTTCGACTTCTGCTGCAAGATCGACAGCGCGTTCGACATCCCATTGCGG
>DATKYN010000203.1:0-7321 GCA_035528435.1 Burkholderiales bacterium | reverse complement strand
TTCGTATTCAGCACGATAGACAATATCTCCTGACAACGGCGATAGATATTGATCGCTTCTGCCGGTTCACCCAGTTCGCGGTATACGATCATCAACCTCCGATAGAGCGCCTCGGCGAGATTGTCGAGTTCCAGTGCCCGCAAATACAGAGTCGCGGCCTGCTCAAACTGTTTGCCCGCCTCAAGCGCACTCCCAAGCGAAATCACCGTTCGAACGAACTTGGCACGCAACCTGTCGCGAGCCGCCACAGCCCAGGGTTCCTGTGATTCGCGATCCAGAAAATGTCCCGTGTAAAACTGCATCAACTGCCCGGCGAGCGAGTCGATGTCCGTTGGTTGCGGTTCGCCGTTTTCACGCGTCGTCTCTTCGATACGGGTAACGAGATCCTCCAGCATCCAGGTATCGATCCGGCACAACGATCGATCAAGCGACAGCCGACCTTCTGAAATCGAGAGCAAATCAGGAATGCCGAGCAGTTTGCGCAAGCGGTAAAGCGTACTGTCAAACGACACTTTCGCACTATCACCTTCCGCGTCCGGCCAGAGCAGGCTGGTCAAGCCCCCAATCTCGACTGATTCGCCGCCGAGCGCTATAAGAACACGAAGTAAATCGAGCGGCTTTTTCTGTGCCTTACGGCTGAACGCAAGCGGCTCTCCATGCACTCTGAGGGCGAACTGACCAAAAGTGCGAACCTGCAACGGCACCGGTGCGGCATCCGGAACGGCGGCTTCCGTCTTGAGGCCAGTGACACTGTACGCCGAGACCGGACGCGCGAAGCCGTCCATGTTCACCTTGGGCGCGTCCGTCGCTTCCACCAGATTCTCGACCAACGCAAAAACCGGCGCCGTCACCAGGGTCTGGCCCGGCAAGGCTTCAGTACACAACCTTGCGGCAAGGTTGGTGACGCGTCCGATCACACCATAGCCCAGCCGCGCTTCATAGCCGATCGCACCGATCGTCGCGTAACCATGCGCTATTCCGATGCCAAGTGATACATCGTGACCTCTCCGGCGCCATTCATTCATCAGGCGCGCAAAACGATCCTGCATATCTGCAGCCATACGCACCGCGCGAGCCGCTGGGTCTTCCACCATGACGGGATCATTAAAGACCACCATCATGGTGTTACCCGTTAGTTGCTCCAGCGTGCCGCCTTGGGACTCGATCGCCTCACCCATTTCCTGATGGTAACCACGCAAAATAACCATCACTTCTTCCGGCTCGGAGGTGTCGGCAAATGCCGTAAAGCCCCGAAGATCGACCAGCGCAACCGTGACTTCACGCCTGCGCGTCGTGAGCGGATCATCGAGTTCGCCATTGACGATCAGTTCAGCGAGTTGCGGCGCGAAGAAGCGCTTGAGCTGTGCGAGCCGCTGCAACTGATCGACCTGTTCCTGCACGCGCTGTTCAAGGCCCGTATTCAGAACAGTCAGTTCTGCCGCTTGCGTCTGCACTGTGTCATACAGACTCTTGATCCGCAGCAACGAACGCACCCGAACAAGCAATTCGGGCCTGTTGATCGGCTTGGTCAGAAAATCATCCGCACCGGCCTCCAGCCCCTTGATCCGCTCTTCGGTTGGATCCAGAGCGGTCACCATAATGACCGGCAACACTCCGCTGGCGGAATCCGCACGAATGCGCTGGCACACCTCATAACCATTGAGACCAGGCATCACTACATCGAGGAGCACCAGATCAGGCTTGTCGGATTCGATGCTGGCAAGTGCCTCTTCACCTGAATTGGCGAGCGTCACTGCATAACCGGCAATCTCGAGCAGATCGGCCAGCAATTTCCGATTTGCCGGCATGTCATCGACCACCAGTATCCGTGCCGGGTCGTTCATACCAGCGGATGTCCGTAGCCGAAGATTTCGTCAGTTCGCTTCGTCACGAACCTTCTCGTCAAGTTTCGCCCGTACCGTCTTGAGAAAGTCGTTAATGTTGATCGGCTTGGGCAAATATCCATCAAAACCTGCGGCTAATATTTCACGCTGATTTTGCTGCATCGCCGAGGCAGTCACGGCAATGACCGGGATCGACCGCGTGACCGGATCATCACGAAGCCTTTTGAGCGCTTCCATGCCACTGATACCGGGCAACTGAATATCCATCAAAACAAGGTCGGGCACTTGCTCGTGCCCCACGCGCACACCATCTTCACCGGTGTCCGCCTCTGTCGTGCGGTAACCCTTTGCCTGCAGCACATCGCGAACCAGCTTGCGGTTCAGCGGCTGGTCTTCGACGATAAGAATCAGTTCTCCGCTCATTGTTCCTCCCCTTTCGTGTGCATCGGCATTCCAGTTGTCTCCGGTTCTGCACCATCCAGCGACGACACCATCGGCAAGGTGAACGTAAACGTAGCACCCTGACCCACCGCGCTTTTCAACCAGATCCGGCCGCCATGCAGTTCGACGAACTTGCGCGCCAGAGTCAGTCCGAGCCCGGTGCCTTCGTGCTTGCCATCATGCTCTGCGCCGACTTGCCGAAACTCCTCGAATATGGCCTCGTGATCCACGGGCGCGATACCAATACCGGTATCTGTGACAGAAATCCTGGCCACGCCATCCGTTACGCTGGCCACGATCCCGATACGGCCTGCGTCGGGTGTGAATTTCACCGCATTGGACAACAGGTTGAGCAGGATCTGACGAACCTTTCGTTCATCCGCTTCGATCTCACCCAGGTGCTCGTCGATCGACAAGCTCATCTCCAGGCCATGACGGATGGCACGCTCGCGAACCAGCGTTAGCGTGCCTTCTATGGTATTTGGCAGATCGAATCGCGTGAGATCGAGTTCAACCTTGCCAGCTTCGATCTTCGACAAATCAAGGATATCGTTAATCAACGACAGCAGATGTCGCCCGGAATCATGAATGTCGCGAACGTACTCGAGTTGTTTATCGTTGAGCTCGCCGAACATCTTTTGCTCAAGCACCTCCGAAAACCCGATCACGGCATTCAGCGGCGTGCGCAGCTCGTGCGACATGTTGGCAAGAAAATCGGATTTGTGCTGACTCACACTCTCCAGTTCACGGCTCTTCTGCTCGATCTCGCGGAAAAGCCGTGCATTCTGGATTGCCTGCGTCGATTGCGCCGCGAAGGTTTGCAACACCTCGACCAGCTCTTTCGGAAATTCGCCCACCGTATTACGCGACACAACGAGGCTTCCGAGAATCCGGCCTTCGCGCAACAGCGGAACCGCCAGAACAGCCAGCACGCCTGCCTCCATGGTTGCGGCCTGCAACGGTCCCTCGTAAGCGCCTTCAACGCGCATGTCCGGAATCTGGACAGGCGCCCGCAACGTTGCCGCCCGACCCGTGGCACCTTCATCGAAGGCCAATGGGGTTGCCAGTACAGTCTTGACCAATTCGGATGTGAATCCGTGAGTGGCACGCGGTAGAAACGCCTTGCCGCTTTCCTCATATTCGTAAACGACTCCGCCATCCGCTCCGGACAGCTCGACGGCACGAGTGACGATTGCGGGCAACACCTCCTGTAAGTCCAGTGTCGAATTGACTGCCTGGCTCACTTCTGAAAGCGATCGAAGCTGTTTGACCGACTGCGCAAGATCCCTGGTGCGCAATTGCAAATCCTCGAACAGGCGGGCATTCTCAATGGCAATAATTGCCTGATCCGCAAAGGTCTGCAGAAGCGCAATCTGCCTGTCCGTAAACGGCAGCACTTCCGTTCTGCGAATAATAATTGCACCAATTGCCACGCCTTCTCTCAACAGTGGTGAGGCGAGAATGGTGCGATACCCGACAGCCTTCTGAAACGGCCGCGCACCCGGATACTCGGAATCCATGACGTCCAGAATATCGGATACGTGCACCATACTCTTCAGCAACACCGCTCGGCCCGTCACCGTAGTTCGCCTGATGGGGATGGGATGCGTTGGCAAATTGCCCGTTGCCGCAACCGGGCGCAAGACCCCCCCATTAACGCGATAAATCGCCGAGTCGGTCGCTGCACAAAGCCTGGCAGCCGTATGTGCAACCGTGACCAGCACGGATTCGAGATCGGCAGGAGAGCTGCTGATCGCTCTGAGAATGTCAGCGATTGCCGTCTGCTGTTCCAGCGTTTCGGTCAAATCCCGTGTGCGCTCTTCAACCTTGCGTTCCAGCCCGGCACGCGAGTCCCGTAGCCGCTCGGTCATTGCATTGAATTCGTCTGCCAACGCCTCGAGTTCGTCACCACTGCGCACAGCGATACGGTGATCGAGCGCTCCTGCACCAATGCGTGCGGCGCCCTCTCGCAGCACCTGAATCGGTGACACCATACGGCGAACAAGAAACAAGCTTGCTGCCGTCGAGACCGCCACACCGGCCAACACCAGCAAAACGGTTCGCAGAATCGACGCATAAAGCGGCGCGAAGGCTTCAGCGATCGGCAAATCCACGAAAACCGTCCAGTTCAATGGCGCGATGGTGGCATTCGCGGAAAGCACATCTGTTCCCGCAAGATCATGGCCAACCATTGCCTCGATAGTAGAAGATTCGCCTGGATCTTGCACTGCGACCGCTCGAACCTGCGGCAGCATAGACAGATCCGTTTTCTGCAAAACAACACTGATATCCGGGTGAGCGATCAACCGGCCTTGTTCGTCAACCACATATGCGTTTCCACCTTTTCCGACTTTCAGGTTGGACACCACGTCCCAGATGAACTTGAGGTTAGCCTCTGCGATGACGACGCCCGCGTCTTCTGCTGCTCCGGCCATCGCAATGGTCATGTACGGCTCTGACTCCTTGCGAAAATAGATCGGACTGAAGTAGGTTTCACGCGTCATCGCCCGGACAAATCCCGGGTCGCCGGAAACATCTTCATTGCTGCCGATAGTATCCATTGCGATCCGTGATACCCGCAATTGTTCATGGCCCAAGGGGTCGATGTGGCTGACTTCCGTGATCGCGGGGGCTTGGCGCAGCAATCGGAGTGAGTCAAGACGGCGTTGATCCAATGCCACACCGCTCGAACCCCAAGCCGTTTGAGCAATCCACGACAGGTCATGTTCAAGCGTGCGTACAAATTGCTCAATTCTGATAGCGGCGGCAGCCGCTTTTTCGTGCTGTATTCTGGCAAGTGCGGACTTGTTCTCCTGATAGGAGAAATAAATCTGCACCAGACCACTGATAACCAATGCGACACTGACCAGGACCACAAGAGGTATCGAGTACCTGGCAAAAAGACTGCCACGCAGATTCATCGGATCAACGCGTCCGCTCGTACCAGTATGGATTGAGGTACGACAACTCCGAGCGCCTTTGCGGTTCTCAGATTAACCGTCAGTGCGAGCTTTGAAATCTGCTCTACCGGCAATTCCGCTGTATTTGCGCCCTTGAGCAACCTGTCGACGAAATAGGCTGAACGCTCGAAAGGAAAGTACGTGTCGGATCCGTATGAAAGCAGGCAACCCGCCTCCGCGACAGCATCGAGGTCCGAAATGCTTGGCAACCTCGCGGCCAGCGCAAACTCTGCAATTTTCCGCCTGTTCACGTAAAACAGCGGGGACCACATCATCATGACAGCACCCGCACCATTCTTTCTTGCTTTTTTGAATGCAGACCTGATGCTTTCCAAATCCGCGACTTCGATCATTTGAATACGCACCTGCAGAACGTCACCGGCACGCCGTAAATCCTCTATCTGCCCCTTGCCAAACGAAATATCCCGAAGAACGGCAACCCGCGATACGCGTGGCAGGGTTTCCTTCAGGATTTCCAGTCGCTTGCCCGTGAGTGCCGCATTGACGTTGAAGATCCCCGTGACATTCCCGCCAGGGCGGCGGTAGCTTTCTATCCAACCCAGTTTCACAGGATCGTCCGTGTAACCAACCATTACGACGGGGATTGCAGAGGTCACCTGATTGACCGCGCGCAATGCCAACTCGTTAACCAGCACGATGACATCGGCGGGCAGGCGCACCAGTTCCTGTGCAAGCGCGGGTATGCGATCCAGTTGACCCAGTGCCGTTCGCACTTCGAGCTTGAAGTTCTTGCCATCTTCGTAGCCGTACTGACGCAAGCCGTCTCGAAGCGCCTGCACCACTTTGTCAGTCACCGGAGGATGCGTAATCAGCATACCAACCACCGGCACCTGCCTGGATCGCTGTGCCGCTACATGTCCCGTAAAGGCGGCAAGATTCAGGGCTGCCAGGACACGAAGAGCCATGCGCCGATTCATACGATACCCTCAAATAACGAAACACATACAGGCATAGCCCGTTCGGCGTCCGCCCGGCGAGCCACTGCAGCTTCATTGTCTGCAAGCATGCGGAAACCTTTCCCGTCGGATGAAGCAATCAACGATACCATCGTTGTGTATCGGGACCCGAATGGTTCCACCGATATCATTCCGCATTGCGCCTCACTACCAGAGGCAGTACAGGCACAGGCCGTAGCCAAAGGCGCACCGGTCACAGATCGGCTCACCGAATCACCTTGTCTGCCCTGAGCAGGATCGATTGCGGAATCGCAATACCAAGCGACCTGGCTGTCTTCAGGTTGACCACAAGACTGATTTTTGAGGGCCGTTCTACCGGAACATCTGCTGCACTTGCCCCGCCAAGGATCTTGCCCACCAGAACCGCGCTGCGTTGAAA
Source organism: Burkholderiales bacterium (assembly GCA_035528435.1). Lineage (GTDB taxonomy): Bacteria > Pseudomonadota > Gammaproteobacteria > Burkholderiales > Eutrophovitaceae > SG8-40. The sequence goes on along the minus strand of DATKYN010000203.1, from coordinate 720 downwards.
GATGGCATTCGTGTCCGGGCCGTAGGCGATCGCGCCACCTGCGTTCGCAAACTCAAGTGCCATCGATGTCGCAGGCAATCGATACTGCCGCGCCAATTTCGCAAGTCGCGGACTCTGCCAATAGTTCATCGGTGAGGGCAGAATCACCACTGCCTGGGTTCGCTCGCTCATTGAAGAAAACGCCACGTCGATGTCTTCCGGTTTTCGCACCTCAAGCACCTGTAGCTTGATATTCAAAGAAGCGGCGACGCTGCGCACAGCCTGCAGGTGAGTGGGCCCGGGCGCGGGATCCCACAACACCGCGACACGTGATAAGGCGGGATCCAACTGTTTCAATAACTCGAACCACTTTCCGGCAAATTCCGGGGCATCGAGAAACACACCAGTAACGTTTTTTCCGGGGTGCGCATAGCTCTCGACATAACCCTCGACGACCGGTTCGGTCGTAAGATCGGCACCGACGATGGAAATGGTATGTGTCGCCGCGAACGCCGCACGCAGTGCCGGGGCACTTTCGGCCATGATGATATCGACCTTACGTTTGACAAGATCCTCGGCTGCCTTCGAAAGCTGCGACGGGTCACCGTTTGCGTTTGCATACTCGAACATGACGTTTTTCCCCTCGACCCATCCATCGTTGGCGAGGCTGCGACGAAACGGTTGCATACCGAGACGATCCCACGTCGTGTCATGATCGCTCCCGAAGAAGGAGAGGATGCC
>DATKYN010000202.1:0-5155 GCA_035528435.1 Burkholderiales bacterium | reverse complement strand
CAGCGCATTTCCGAGCGAATCCAGGGCAGACTCCATGCCTCCCTTGAGGTCTTGCCAGGCATTGTCGCTCGCGTCCCTTAGCGCCACGAGTCTTTCATTGGCAGCTTGCTGCATCGAACGCAAGCCGTCGATACGGCGGTTGTAATCCAGCTGCACATCGGCTTCCGCACTATCGGCTTTCGCCTTGAGCTTGTCGATTTCGGCGGACCATTCATCCAGTTTCGCCTGCAGCTTCTTTTCATATGCCTGTTTTTCACTCATTTTCATTCCTTTACTTGATAATGTTACCGTTACCCTACCAGCCTGGCGGGGAAACTCATTGATATATCGCAATTCCGTGCGCGGTCACAGGGATACCGAATTCCAGGAAGGAACGCATTACCGAGTTTTTACAACCACGGAAAATAACGGCTGTCAGCGGCGTCGGTCTTTTCTGGATGTCGAGCGTGGTGCCCTCGCTCGCCTTCCTGCCGGCCTCGCCCAACCTGGTGGTGGGACCGGGAATCGTAATCGCGATATTCATGGACTGGCAGTTTATTGTCGGCGAAGATCGAGCCTGGGCTGGAAGTACCCGGGGTGCTGGCCCCGGCCTGGCCGCGGCGCCATCATTTCGGCAACTGGCGCGGCCGGGCATTCATGATTCGGCTTCGCCGGACAGCGCCTCGAAATTACAATGGAAGGTATGCTGGGAACTACCGTCAAAAGGCAGCAAAATTTCCAGGCGCTTAAACCCCGCCATCGCGCGACTCACGCTCTCCGGAGTGACGCCGAGGACCTCGGCCATCTCGTTGACCGTCAGCAAGGTGACATCATGCTGCGAGGTTGAATCGTCGTGTCGCATCAGGTAAAGGAGCAGCCGGGCTACGCGACCACGTATACCCCCGGTCGAAAAATCGGTAATCCATGTATCGGCCGCCTTCAGGTATTCATTGAGATATTCCAGCAAACGGCAATAGGCTTCGTTATCCCTGTCACTGATCGTCTTGATCAGGCCGATCGGAATCTGGTAAAGGCTGACCTCGTCGATGGCGACCGCCATATGGTCGTTGGTTTCTCCGAGCAATCCGCCCAGGCCCAGGATCGAGCCGCGATTGTGCAAGCGTACGATACGGGCGTCGCCATCCCTGGAAAAACTGAGCAGCTTGATACGGCCGCTACACACCAGGTACAGCGCCTCGACCTCGCTATCCGCCTGGTAGATCGTGTCTCCAGGCGCGTACCGCCACAGGCTTGAAGCGGCAATAGTGTCCCCCAGGCAGTCGATGACCGACCCGGGCAAGCCGACCTCGAGCAATTCGGCCGCGCGTTCGCTGCTAGCCGTAACGTCCCTGTCTTCATTCTGATCGGCAGTCTCGATGCCCATTGCCTGGCCCTTTTGCGAGCGCCAAGGATAAAGCAAACGGGCCACTGTAAAAAGACAATTTCTCAGGCTGTCAACGGACCACCCGCAGAGCCGATCAGCGAACCACAGCAAATGCCTCGTTAACAGCCCCAGGTCGCGCACAGCGGCGGCCTGGCAGGATTTCAGGGGCTGGTCGGGAAAAGATTTTTCACCCGGACAACGCCAACGCCAGCGTAAGATGGTGGCGTGTTTTGCGGGAGCTACGATCGGGGTGCAAAGTTCGGGGCCACGAAATCCCGGTTGACCCGTTGCCAGAATGCCTCGATGTAGTCCGGTCTTGCGTTGCGATAGTCGATGTAACAGGCGTGTTTCCAGGCGTCGCAGATCAGTAATGTGCGCCTGATGTGGGTGAGCGGATTGCCGACATCGTCAGCGTTGACGATTTTCAGCTTGTTGTCGAGGGTAGCGAGAAATGCCTGGCGCAACAGCAACAGGCCGGAAATCATTGCTTCGCATGTGACAGGAGCCAGCGGAAAAGGGCGAGCTGGGAAGGCATGTAGAGCAAGTATTCGGGATGCCACTGGACACCGATGATCGGTCGGCCGATTGACTATTTTCAATGCGCTGACGGGATCGTTCTGCAATAGTAAAGGCCATATAAAGGTGTCGGCCCGATCGTCGACGCATTTTCAATCACATACAAGCCAAGGAGATCAACAGTGAAACAGCATGAACTTGCAAAACTTCCCTATCCCGAAGACGCACTGGAACCGCACATCAGTGCCGAGACCCTGAAATATCACCACGGCAAGCATCATGCATCCTACGTGACGAAACTCAACAAGGAACTCGAGGGCAGCGAGTTCGAGTCGGCAACGCTTGAAGACATCATCCGGCGCGCGAGCGGTAGCCTGTTCAACAACGGCACCCAGGTGTGGAACCACAGTTTTTACTGGTCCTGCATGAGTCCCGATGGCGGTGGCAAGCCCGATGCCAAACTCGCCACGGCGATCGACGACAGCTTTGGTGATTTCGAGAAATTCAGGGGAAAATTCAAGGCGGCCGCAACCGCTAATTTCGGTTCAGGATGGACCTGGTTGGTGAAAAAACCGAACGGCGAGCTAGACATCGTCAATACCGACGATGCCGATAACCCGCTGCGGCAAGATCTGCAGCCGCTGCTGACCTGTGACGTTTGGGAGCACGCCTATTACATCGACTATCGCAATGCAAGACCGGACTACATCGATGCGTTCTGGAAACTGGTTGACTGGGATTTCGTCGCCAGCAACTACCTGCAATCGGCGCCCGGCGGCGACTCGTCCGCGCAGCAAACCGCTTACGCTAAAACGGCCTGACGCTGCCGCGACGCGGGCCGAGCCCGCGTCTAAAGTGCGGGTGCCGGACGGACGCTGTTATGTCGCGCCATACCGATGCGACAATGACCTGTTAGGACAACCGATGCTGCCACTCAACACGCGCCTCACAGGCGCGTGTTTCGGGAAATCCCCTGGCAAACGCGATAATCATAGCGAACACCCATTCCAGCATCGGTTGATCGAATACCCCGCTGTGAGCACGTAGCCGATGATAAGAACCCACGAGAGGCCACCGGCGAAACCCTCTGCATTGATCTCGCGCAGAAAAGTGAACGCTCCGCCCCCTTCGCCGTAATAGGCGGCCAGCTTGACGTAGCTATATCCCGCGGTCAGGGCGATGAGACCCGCGGCTGCGAAACTGAGCCATGCCCAGGCACCGGCGATACCGACAACCACACCGAGTGTCGAGAAAATACCGCCGCCGACCATGCCGCCAACGGCCATAGACCATGCCCCGTTGAAGCCAAGCTTAGATTTAGACATGATTCATGTTAACAATCGTCCGAGTGCGTCCGGTTGTTAGGCTCAAGCGTAGTTTTAACTATTGGTAACAAAAAACACAACCAGGCCGACCAGCAATACTGCCAGAAACAACAATGCAATGATGCGCTTCAGTCCGACACCATGTTTCATCTTGTGATGCATGTCTGCCTCGCGCTGGTACCGTCGGTGCAGCCAAAAAAGTCCCGCTGCCACGGCGATAAACACGAGGTTCATGTAGAAGGTATAGTCAAAGGAAAACTGCGCGACGTCCACGACCTTGCGGCCACTTTCCGGTGTAATGCCTAGCGCCCCGAACAGGAAATTCAGGATCAACGCTGTTGCCACGATGCTCACATACATCACAGCAGCGATGTAAAGGGCCACCCGCCAACCGTAGTACTTGGCATTGATCATCACCAGTGGCGGCACCATCAGATCCGAATAAATGAAGCCCATGATGCCAGCAAACATCACTCCATTGGCGTTCAACACCGTGGCAATGGGAATGTTGCCCATCGATCCGATGAAAGTCATAGCCGCAACAAACGGTGCTATTGCTGCATTCTCCAGTGCGATCAACCAATCCGGCAGATCGCCGCGCGCATCGATCAGGAAGATACTTTCCCATACCCCGGTCGGAACCAGCACCGCCACGAACCCGGCGACAGTGAAGCCAATGAGTATTTCTTCCCATACCATTTTCCAGTCCGAGACGAAGCTGTGGCCCACGAGGTTCCAGCCTTCACGGCTACGGATCCGCTGACGCCAGTCAAAGTTCGACTCCTCGTCGCCGGCCTGATCTTCCACCCTCTCGCGAGCTACTTTGAACCAGTGTTTCGGGTAGGTCAGTTTGATCAGAACGCTGCTGATGGCGATAAGAATCACCCCACCGATAACCTCCGCAGCCAAAAATTGCCACCCCAAAAAAATTAAAATCAGAATTCCGAGCTCGATGACCAGATTGGTGGAAGCAAACATGAAAGCAACCGCCGCCACGAAATTGACGCCCTTGAGCACCAGTGCGCGGGCAGCCGCAAGCGCAGCAAACGAACAGGATGAAGAAGCCGCACCAAACAGCGCTGCGAGCGATATACTGGTGAGGTTGGCCTTGCCCATGTAGGGCGTCAACCGGCCCTTCGGCACGAACGCCTGGATCATTGCACTAACCCAGTAACCCAATACGAAAGCCCAGCCCGATTTCCAGAAAAATCCAACTGCAGTCTTAACAGCTTCGCCATAGAGTTGCCAAAAGCTCATACTTGTCTCCGTCTTCTGCAATATAAATATGCAATTACGAATATAGCCTCGGTAGGCCTAACGCTTAAAATCATGGGAGTATGCGCTGAATGAGACAACCACCGCGGTCAGATAAGGGGTCAGGCCTTACATCTCACAACCGGTACGAATAACTGAGTCAAATGCAAGGCCTGACCCCGAATCTCAGAATCCTGCGAATCTCGTGACCCCGAATCTGTTCGTTCTACCCTAAAGCAATCTGCGGTAGCTCAAAATCAACGCGTACCCTGTCGAACGGAAAGCTTATCTTGTTATCCTCTTTCCGAAGAATACCGGCATTGAGTAAAGCATGGATATCGCCGTGAACAGCTTTCACATCACGATTGACCAGGCGCGCAGCTTCACGGATTGATACAGGCTCGATTCCGGTTAATGCATCAATAATTTGCCAGCGTTTAATGCTCAAGACTTTCAACAGTGTTTCTAAGGATTCGAACGAAATAAAGCTGCCTTGAGATTTCCCGCCCATGGCCGCCTTAAACCGCTTGTTTACCTGGTCGCGAGTCGCGATCCCGAGTGTGACTGTATTCATGTGAGCCTCCCTACCTCGTTCCAAAAATCAGCAAGCAATCTGTCAATGTCGGTGAAATTATAATCGCTCTCTTTGTTGCCAATGTGCTTGTGATCGCCTTTGCCCGATTCGTTATCATAACGC
>DATKYN010000201.1:0-3109 GCA_035528435.1 Burkholderiales bacterium | reverse complement strand
CAAGAGCGACGAAACCCGGTATTGTTCGAGGTTCCCAAAGGCCTTTCAGCATGGCATTTCGAAAAACCGAACTCATATCGTGAAAATTATTGAGAATAATTGTGAACGTCCTGCCGACCGCGTTCAGTTCCGGTACGGATTTAGGAGCATGGGCTGTATCCGCGGGAAACTGGGCGACTTTCCATCTGAGGATTGCTTGAAGAGCCGCGATCTCCCAGTGAACTGTGCGCCCGCGCCCTCGCTCGAATTCGATGCGTCGTGCAAGGGGCGCAGGATTGTGTTCGCCAACCCACGCCAGGCTTTCCCTAAAGGTGTCGCCGAAGACCTGACTGGACATCATGACATCGATCATCTCGTCACCACCCATTTCGGTGTCGCGACCTGAAGCGAGCAACGGGCGAAGTTGCGCTCTGTGGCGTTCGAAAAAGCCCAACAGCGATTTCGCGCGACGCGCGCGCTTGCCGCGTAGCTGTCGCGCCAGGTAAGCCAAATCGCTCCACAATGGAGCGCGACCCTTCGGTGTATTACTTGCGATAACAAGGCTCTCGATGAACGGCAGTTTCATGAGAGAGGCATTGTATTCGTCGGCCGCGAAATCCCAGAGTTTGGTGGCTTGATTGGGTGTTAGGATGGACGCCCGCAGCGTTTGAGAGATTCCCTCGACCGACAACCGCTTCGGTGCCTTTTTATCCTGTTGCAGCGTCCCCAAAACTTCGCCCGAGCCATCATGTCACCGGCAGTGGGAAACTGACCCAGTCGGCACATCGAATCTGACCCACCGTTCATGGTGTCCCCCTCGATATGGAGGGGGCGATGTTGACGTTGGAGGAGCAGATGGAGATCACGGTTTTAAACAAGCACGGTCAGAGCATTCACGGGATTGCGAAGTCCCTGGGTGTGTCCCGGAACACGGTACGGCGGTATTTGCGGGAGGGTGAGGCAGCGAGCGTGCGCAAGCCTGGGCCCAAGCGGCTGGAGAAGCTGGACGCCTACAAGGACTACATCGCGGGTCGGATGAAGGCGGCGGCACCGGATTTGATTCCGGCGGTGGTCCTGTTGCGGGAGATTCAGGCCCGAGGCTATGACGGCGGGTATACCCGGCTCAAGGTATTCGTGCGCGGCCTGCGCCCCGTCGCCAAGCCCGATCCGGTGGTGCGGTTCGAGACCGAACCGGGTCAGCAGATGCAGGCCGATTGGGCAACGGTCGGACGCGGCAGCGACAAGTTATCGGTGTTCATCGGCACACTCGGCTGGAGCCGGGCTGCCTATGTGGAGTTCTGCGAAAACGAGCAGTTGGAGACGCTTTTGGATTGCCATTCGAACGCGTTTGGTTTTTTCCCCGGTGTGCCGCACGAGATCCTCTACGACAACATGAAAACGGTCGTGCTGGAGCGCAACGCTTACGGCCGCAACATGCACCGCTTTCATCCCGGCTTTCTCGACTACGCCCGGCACGCCGGTTTTCTGCCGCGCCTTTGTCGACCCTACCGCGCCAAGACCAAGGGCAAAGTGGAACGCTTCATCGGTTATCTGAAGCGCAGCTTCTGGATACCGTTTGTCGCCTCGTGCCGGCAGGCAGGGGTGAAGCCGGATAAGGATGCCGCCAACGCTGCCGTTGCAATCTGGCTGCGTGAAGTCGCCAACGCGCGCGTTCATGCAACGACCGAAGAGGTGCCGGCAGACCGGCTCATCATTGAGCGGGCGAAGCTGCAGGAGCTCCCAAAGCCCTATAAGGGCCGGACTGCCCGCAGCATGAGCGTTGCACCCAAGCCACGTGCTGTTGGCAGTTATCAGCATCCGCTCAGCACCTATGATGACTTGCTGTGGGAGCATGCGGCATGAGTGATCTTCAACATGAGCGCATCACCGAGCTGGCGGCCGAACTGCGGCTCAGTGCCATGGCCGATCTTTACGGGCACATCGCGCAGGATTCTGCCAAGCGCAAGGATGCTTCCTACGCCGACTTTCTCGAGCAGGTGCTGCGGGCAGAACGCGATGCACGCCGTGCCCGTTCCGCGACGATGTTGACACGCACAGCCGGCTTTCCAGCAATCAAGACACTTGCCGATTACGACTTCGGCTTTGCCACCGGCGCACCGAAGGCGCAGATCATGGAACTGGCATCGCTCGGCTTTGTTGAACGCTCTGAGAACGTGGTCATGCTCGGCCCCAGCGGTACCGGCAAGACGCATCTGGCGATCTCACTCGGCTACCTTGCGACGCAGCGCGGCTGGAAGGTGCGCTTCACGACGGCGGCTGATCTGATCCTGATGCTGGAGACCGGCGTGCGCCAGGGACGGCTGAAGGACGTGCTACATCGCTCCATTGCCATGCCGCGGTTGTTGATCATCGACGAGATTGGCTATCTGCCATTCGGACGTGACCAGGCCAACCTGTTCTTCCAGGTTATCGCCAAGCGCTACGAGAAGGGTTCGGTGGTGTTGACGTCCAACCTGACGTTCGGCAGCTGGGACGAGGCCTTCGCTGGCGACGCGGTGCTGACGGCCGCCATGCTCGACCGCATCCTGCATCACGCGACCGTCGTGCAGATCTCCGGCGAAAGCTACCGCCTCAAGGATAAGCGCCGGGCTGGCATCATGGCCCGGCCCGGGAAGACCAAGGCGACGGCCAAGGCAGAGGTCGATTGAGCCGCATAAGCCCCCACGCGTGGGGGCCTATGCGATAAGGCAAGGTGGGTCAGATTCAAGTTGCCAGTCTGCCGATACCTGGGTCAGTTTGAAGGTGCCGTTGACAATGTAAAACGTCATCGTCGAATCAAATTCAGTGTCGTCGACCCAACGGTTCTCCAGGCGCGCTGGAGCGCAGATCAGATCAATCTTCAATTGTAATGCTATCCAGTGCGTTAGCAATGTGATCGACTTCCATTTCAGTCAAACTCTTGCTGTCGTCCAGAAGCTTCACGCCACATCGGTCATTTTTCTTCCAAACAATCTCGCCAAGGAATATACCAATTTAGTCTATATCGATTCGGAAGCGTTGGCCTAAATTAACTGGCATATTGCAGGAAAGACTGAATCCTCCTTCCGATACGTCTAGTATTGTCGTTTCCCATGCCAAATTTCCATCAAAACTACATCTCGCAGGCCAG
>DATKYN010000200.1:0-9702 GCA_035528435.1 Burkholderiales bacterium | reverse complement strand
CCGACCAGCGCGCCAATTGATGTGCCGCAAACAATATCCGGCGAAATGCCATGGCGTTCCAGTGTCTGGATAACACCAATATGGGCCCAGCCCCGGGCCGCGCCGCTGCCAAGGGCAAGACCAACGCGCAGTTCGTTACGCCCCTTCATTTCCCGTGTTGCATCTGCATCGCGTGTCCGCTGTGTGGACAAATCGGACTGATTATACGCGTACGAGATTGATTGAGATTGCTCACCCGCGTGTGAGTCGGCGGTGAATCCTGGCGCAAGCACCGTGTGCGGGCGGTGTTTAACCTACAATTGCGTTCTGGATGTTTTCTGCCTGCTTTGCGTTCCGGCAGATTTGCCGGTATCGGGCACTGCGGGTAACGCCGACGCATGGACGAACTGCGAAGATATGACTGAACTTGTGTTTTACGATGACCCGTATCTGAGGCAATGCGATGCACGGGTAGTGGACGTTAGCGACGAGGGAATCGTGCTCGACCGGACTGTTTTTTATCCGGTCGGTGGTGGCCAGCCGGGTGACGCCGGCACTCTGACGCTGGCTGACGGTTCGGTCCTGGACGTCGGTAACACGAGGCGGCGAAAGCACGACGGTTCCGTGGCGCATGTCCCTGCTGATGGTGCCGGTATGCCGATAGTACGAGTGGGGGACGATGTCGTTGCTTCCCTTGACTGGGAAAGGCGCTACGCCCATATGCGGATTCATACCTGCCTGCATTTATTGTCCGCGGTGATCCCGGCAGGTGTGACTGGCGGTGCGATCCGGCATGATTCCGGACGACTCGATTTCGATTTGCCAGATGTGTCGCCGGATCGTGGCACCGTTGAAGCGAAGCTGAATGAAATGATATTACAGAGCCATGATGTCACACCGCGCTGGATTACCGCTGAAGAGCTCGAAGCGAGACCGGAACTGGTCAAGACGATGTCCGTTGCGCCGCCGCGCGGCGTGGCGCGTGTCAGATTGCTGGACATTGCCGGGGTGGATTTACAGGCCTGCGGTGGTACCCATGTCGCCAACACCTCGGAGATCGGGCCAGTAGTGGTTGTCAAAATCGAGAACAAGGGGGCGCGCAACCGGCGAGTTGCCATTGCGTTTGCCGGAGGGAAGCAGTAATGCAAGCTGTATCATCACCGCGCTTGCCGCTTGCCAAAATCGTGGCCGGCGCCCTGATTCTGTCGTGGGAGCGGCGTTATGCGCTGTTAAACGCGTTATGGCTGCCACTGCTGCTCGGCATTGCATTTTCCATTTCGGAAAGCATCTGGGGTCCGAGCTCATGGGAAAGTGGCACGACCGAGGAGAACGCTCAGCGGCAATCATCGTTACTGCTCTGGACTTTGCCGCTGTTTGTGCTGACGGTCGTCTTTGCCGTTCGCAGCTATCGTGTCTACCTCCTTGGAAGCGAAGGTCGGCAGACGTTCGCGCCGATATCCTGGGGCTTGCGCGAAACCCGTTTCATTTTTGCGATTGCGGGGGTGGCGTTTATTTTCGCCTCAGCCTTGTTCATGTTCAGCGGCCTGACGGCGCTGGTTTGGCCCGGTGTCGGCGAATTTGCCGGTAGCCGTTACGGCCTGGCGCTGGTGCTGCCGCCGGCTTACCTGGCGGGGCGTTTTCTGCTCGCGTTTCCGGCGCTCGCGTCGGACGGCGCTGAGGATGTGCTTCAGGCGCTTACGCAATCATGGAGAATAACCAATCGCAACGGCTGGCGGGTCGTCATGCTGTGTGTGATTGTGCCCGGAGTCGTGGCGTGGGCACTGGAGCAACTGAGCCATCTTTCGCTGCCCGGTATCACGGTGTTCACTTCGATTGCCGTCTGGCTGGTGATGCCGGTTGAACTGGCGCTGGTGGCGCTTGCCTACGTCACTTTGCGCGAGGACAAGCCGGTCGCGCCGGACGAAGAAGAAATCACCTGACCGCACCTACGTCGTAACGTTGCGGCCAGGGTTCGGTCTCACGCACTCAGTTGACGAACCTCCGCCGATTTGGGAATGCGGCCCGGCAACACGTCCTTCAATTTTTCGCGGGCTTCGCGCAGGACTTTTTCAGTGGTTTCCCAGTCAATACAGGCATCGGTGACCGAAACGCCGTATTTCAGTTGCGACAGGTCAGTTGTCAGTTTCTGATTGCCGGCGCCGATGTTGCTCTCTAGCATGACACCAACGATCGACTTGTTGCCTTCCAGTATCTGGTGAACACAGTCATTCATTACGAGCGGCTGCAAATTGTGGTCCTTGTTGGAATTGGCGTGACTGCAATCGATGACCACATTGCTCGGTAGCCTGGCTTTGTCGAGTTCTTTCTCCACCAGCGCAACAGTTACGGAATCATAGTTCGGTCCCTTGTCGCCACCGCGCAGCACCATGTGGCCATATGAGTTTCCCCGTGTACGGATCACAGCGACCTGACCGCCCTGATCGATGCCAAGAAAACTGTGCGGTTTGGAAACCGATTGCAGGGCATTGATAGCAACCGTCAGGCTGCCATCGGTGCCGTTCTTGAAGCCTACCGGTGTAGACAGGCCGCTGGCCATTTCCCGGTGCGTTTGCGATTCCGTTGTGCGTGCACCGATCGCGCTCCAGGCGATCAGGTCACCGAGATACTGCGGGCTGATCGGGTCGAGTGCCTCGGTGCCGGTCGGCAGGCCCAGTTCGTTTATGTCGGTGAGCAGTTTGCGCGCGAGGCGCAGACCGGCATCGATATCGAATGAGTCGTTCATTTTCGGGTCGTTGATGAGACCCTTCCATCCGGTAGTGGTGCGGGGTTTCTCGAAATACACGCGCATGACGAGGAACAGCGTGTCACCGACCTCGTCGGCGAGCGCTTTCAGACGGCGCGCATAGTCCATTGCGGCTACCGGGTCGTGAATCGAGCAGGGGCCGACGACGACTATCAGCCGGTGATCGCGCCGGTCCAGAATGTTCTGGGAAATGCGCCGCCCATCGATAACGGTGCGCTCTGCCTGTTCGGTCAATGGCAGATCGCCCTTGATGCCGGCTGGTGTGTCGAGCACGATTTGCGACTCGACATTCGTGTTATATACGCGTTTTTCGTCCATTGCCTTGCCCTGTGAGAACGGATGAGGGCCGCCGCAGCGGCCCTGTTACGTCATTGTAAGTCATTGCTCGGGACGGTAAAACCTCGGCACCCCGATGGCGGGGCGCGCGAACCGGGGCAATCCGTTAGTCCGGAGCTCGCCCGTCGCCTGCCAAGGTCAGTACACCACCACGGGTTTTCGCCTTGTTTTGGCTGTTTCGTGCTTACCGCATTCCTAGCGAATTGCGGAATAGGCAGTCGGTACCAGTAATGAATTGCTGATAGAGGATACCAGTGGTCCGTTTTTCTCGGTCTCGGCGCGAACAGACTGCCATTCCTTGTCGGCGACAAACGCATTCCACTTCTGCTCGCGATCAGCGAGACTTTCCCACTCGAGCAGGTAGGTCAGATCGTTGTTGTTGTCGCCAATCAGGGTGGTCCAGAACCCGGTGGGCCGAATGTCGAAACGCTTCCATATTTGCAAAGTGTGATTGGTAAAGCGCGCGTTCAGGTCGGGTAACCTTCCGGGCATGGCGTGGTATATGCGCAACTCGTGGATCATGCTGTTCTCCTGTCCATTGGGCTGATTGTTCCAGGTGTATTCCGATCATTTTGTAAAGACGGTTCCGACCGGCAGTGCCGATCGGAAAACTTCCTTCACAAAGTTATTACGCTTACTAATCCGGGTTTGCCGGGGGCTTCGCCCAGCGTATTACGCAATGGTTGTCCGAACACCGGCGATTCGATCTCGAAGACGTCACCGGGTCGCGTTTCGATCTTATCGGTAAAGCTGCCGGTTGCGGCACCAAAGAAATGGACGTGAACATCACCGGCCCTTCGGAATTCACTGTACTTGAAATGGTGGTGTTCGAGATTGGCGATCGAGTGACACATGTTGTCTTCACCGGACAACCAGTCCTGTTCCCAGATGACGTCGGAGCCGCGCCGCAGGCGTGCATGGCCGGTTACGTGTGCGGGCAGGTCGCCCAGCAGCAGTTCCGGACCGTAGGAGCATTGCCGCAGCTTCGAGTGCGCAAGGTAGAGGTAGTTCTGGCGCTCCATGACGTGGTCCGAGTACTCGTTGCCGAGCGCAAAACCAACCCGGTAGACATGACCGTCGTCACCCGTCATATAGATGCCGACCACCTCGACTTCATCGCCGCCATCCAGCGCGTGTGAAGGTAGCTCGAGAGTGTGCTCTGGCGAAACGATACAGCTGCCATCACCCTTGTAGAACCATTCGGGGGCAACGCCGATTTTCCCTTCAGCCGGTTTGCCGCCCTCAAGGCCCCATTTGAACATTTTCATCGAGTCCGTGAGCTGGGTGTCTTCGGCCTGAATCTTGGCGTGCATCGCATCGCGTGCAGCAGCACTGCCCAGATGTGACAACCCGGTGCCGGTAACCAGATGATGATAGGGGTCCGGATGATCGAACGGCACGAAAAGGCGTTGCTCAGTGATGGCAGAGGCATAGTCTTCGGTCTCGTCGCCAAGCTGTTCAGTGATCACGGACTCCAGTGAAGAACCAGCCTGGATTGCGTCATGCGCCAATTCATACAGCCATTGTGCTCCCTGTACCACCTTGATAGCCGCGCCGTCATCCGATACAACGCCGACCCGGCGCGCACCGTCGCGCCCCGCAAACTGAACTACTCTCACGTTTTCCTCCCGTCCCCAAATTTCGCTGCAATGACACCCCGTTGTTTTGCGATACCGCACGGTTTGTTTTACCCCGCGGGTTACGCGCCACCGGGGATCGCCGGTAGTCAATCATATGCTGTTTGAATCTGTTCCGGTTTGCGCAAGCACGCCGGTCGCTGCGCGAATGTTACACCGGGGCGCTATACTTCGACCATCCAGGGAGAGCAGACAATGAAAGCATCAACGAACGGGATCGATCTCTATTACGAAATTCACGGCGAAAGCGGACCATGGGTGGTCCTGAGTCATTCGCTCGCCTGTGATCTGCACATGTGGGACGCGCAGATCAATTTGCTCAAGGACCGGTTTCGGGTGCTCGCATTCGATACTCGTGGTCACGGCAAGAGCGATGCACCTTCAGGTGCCTACACGCTGGACCAGTTGGTTGAGGACGCCAGAGGTTTGCTTGACGAGGTTGGTGTCGACAAGGCGCACTGGGTCGGTCTTTCGATGGGCGGCATGATCGGCATGATGTTTGAGTTGAAGTACCCCGGCACCTTCCGGTCGCTGATCCTTTGTGATACCTCCAGCCGCATTCCGGCTGAACTGGCGCCGGTGTGGGCCGGGCGGATCAAGACCGTTACCGAGCATGGCATGACAGCGGTGGTGGACGGCACGCTCGAGCGATGGTTTACCGAACCGTTCCGGCAATCGTCCCCGGACGTAATTGACAGTGTCGCGAAAATGATCGTGGCAACAAAGGTCGATGGATATGCCGGCTGTTGTCACGCGATTCCGAAGCTTGATTGTACCGACCGCTTGCACACGGTCTCCTGCCCTGTTCAGATTATCGTCGGCGAGCAGGATGCGGGGACACCGGTGGCCATGTCCGAGGCCATCCATGCGGCCATCGCGGGTTCCGAGCTGGTGGTCATCCCCCAGGCATCGCACTTGTCCAATCTGGAGCAGCCGGAAAAATTCAACGAGGCGTTAAACAGGTTCCTGTCCGCGCGGTGAATGGCGCGGAGCGGCACGGGCTTCAGGTCTTGTCGATGATCTCCAGGCTTTTTCCCGGTTTTCCCAAGGCCCTGCGCAGAAGCTTGTAGGTGTCGGCATCGAAGCCGGCTTCGTGCCGGGTATCGTAGTGATCGAACAGATCCATCTGTGATCGATGCGTGCCGAGGTAGCGCCAGTGGTCTATCACGTGCACTTCGGTTCGGCGGTTCATGGCGCTGTGTTCGCGAACCAGGATTGTGCCTTTGTAAGGCCAGGGCGCGATGCGCATCTTGTTCAATGCCACTGAGACGCGCATCGCATGGTTCAGTTCGGATTCGCGGCCGACACAGACGCCACGGCATTTTCTCAGTTGGTGCGCGAAGCACGCGCCCTTGCCCTTCTCAAGGCCGAGGCGGATCAGGCACAGCCCGTGTTCGTCAGCGATTTTCTTGAGCGCGTCGCGAGCCGCCCGTTTCGAACGGAAAATGCCGTAAACGTCACCGAGCAGGCCGGGTTCGATGTCCGCGCAGTGCATCAATGCCGGAATCTTCGGGCCATCGGCCGGATTCCAGTGGTAGGTGCAGGTGTCTTTCGATTCACGCAGACGCCGGTTGTGCAATGGTGAAAGACGTTTTACCAGTTGCGCTTCCTTGATCAGCGCACCGAAATCTCCTGCTGTTTCGATCCAGTCGAGCCGTCTGATGTCACGCGAAATATGCATATCCTTGCTGGTTGAGTGGTCGCCGCTGAAATGCGACATCACCCGGGTGCGCAGGTTAACGCTCTTGCCGACATAGAGAACCGTGTCGTTGTCGCCGTAAAAAATGTACACCCCCGGGGTATCGGGCAATCCTTGCAGCGCATCGGGCGCCAGACCCGCCGGCAGGGCGGGCGAGCGCAGGAGCTTTTCCACCACATCGTTGATTACGTTGCGATCCAGTTCGTGGTGAATGTGCTGGGTGAAATCCCAGAGAACTCTTGCGTCTGCGAGCGCGCGATGACGCGTATCGCACGACAGATTGTGCCGCTCGATCAGGCTGTCAAGGTTGTGGCGCCGCTCCTGCGGATAGAGGCGGCGCGAAAGTTTGACGGTGCACAAAACCCTGGGTGCGTAGTCCAGGCCCAGGCGCCGAAATTCGTTACGCAGGAAGCCGTAATCAAAGCGGGCGTTGTGCGCGACCAGTACCTTGTCGGCAAGGCGTCTGTGCAACTCGGGAGCGAGTGCTTCGAAAGTCGGAGCCTGCTCCACCATCGCATCATTGATTCCGGTGAGTGCCTGAATGTTGGGTGGGATGCGCATCTGCGGATTGACCAGTGAACTCCACTCGCCGATATAGCGGCCACGGTCGACTTCAACCAGTCCGATCTCGGTGATGCGATCATGGTGTGCCGTTGCACCGGTCGTCTCCAGATCGAGAAATACCAGCGGCCGGTCAAGCATTCGCATCGCTTCCGGAAATGGAACACGGCAGCGTACATAGCTGAGCGAAACACGGGTCGTCGCGGTTTGAATGCATCCCGCTATTGTAAAAGCTCTTGCACGATGCTGGTTGACTTGCGGCTTGTTCTGTTCCCCGGGTTCGTTTCCCTGGTTTCTCTTCCCAAACGCACGGGTATGCGTCATTGCGGCTCCTCAGCGTGGCTGCTGCCGTTATACTTGGGTCCAGAACAAGGTTTAGGGGAGGAAGGGTTTTGAAAATACTGACTGCCATGATACTGGCCAGCGCCGCTGTGTTTGCTCACGCACATGAGGGCGGGACGCAAACGCCGCAGACTGGGTACGATTGTGAACATCCGCCGTCCGATGCGGTGGCGCAAGTACCAGGCCTGCTTGGCACCGCCGGCCGGCTGGTATGCCTGCCGACAGGACCGGCAATCTACGCTGATGGGGCATGGACCTGGCGCTACACGGGCAGTTTCTTCGACCTTCCTTTGATTCCGGGTTACGCGCACGTCGACTCGGCGTCGATGCTGCCGCCTTTTTATTTCACTGGTCTCTCGGTCCGTGAACTGAGCGCCGAAGAGGCTGTGCAGCGCAGCGAGTCTCTTGCACAGGAAGTCGAGACCTACCGGCCGGAAGGCGCATTGAAGCGGATGGAAATCGTCGATGCGGTGAACAACTATGGGCGCAGCATAAAAGTTTATGTAGCGATGGAGTCGGACGATAACGGCTGGGTGGTCGTATGTACACCCGAGTGCCAGCCGAGTTATGTCATCCTGATCGAGAAGCGTAAACCCAATTGAAGAAGGGGTAGTGCGATGAAGTTGTCGGCTGCAGAGATTCTCCCGGGTGACAGTGAGTCGGCGACGCTGGTTGGCCGTGCCTGGGTGCCCGGCGGAAAAGCCGGGCCGAGTCCCGTCGTGTTGCACGCAGGAAGTCTTTATGACCTGTCGAGTGTGGTTCCGACTTCCAGTGCATTGCTTAATGTCGCCAACCCGGTGCAACTGGTTCGTGATGCGATCGAACGTGGCTGGGCAAAACCGGTGGCTGAGATCGAGGCGGCGCTTGGCAACAGCGATGCTGATCGAAGGCGAGCGTCCCGCGCTTATATTCTCGCGCCGTGTGATTTGCAGGCTGTTCGTGCGTGCGGCGTCACTTTCGTATCGAGCATGGTCGAACGCGTGATCGAAGAGCACGCCCGCGGCGATGCCGACAAGGCAGATTCGGTGCGGCACGCCATAGGGGACGAAATCGGCGCCGGCATTAAAAGCATCAAGCCGGGTTCGCCGGAAGCAATGCGGTTGAAGGCATCACTCATCAAACGCGAGCTTTGGTCGCCTTATCTCGAGGTTGGCATCGGCCCGGACGCGGAGGTTTTCAACAAGGCGCAACCGCTCTCGTCGGTCGGCGTCGGCGCCGAAATCGGCATCCGCTCCGATTCGTCCTGGAATAACCCGGAACCCGAAGTGGTGCTTGCGGTCAATCGCGCTGGGCACATTGTCGGTGTGACACTCGGGAACGATGTAAATCTGCGTGATTTCGAGGGGCGTAGCGCCTTGTTGCTTGGCAAGGCCAAGGACAACAACGCGAGTTGTTCCATCGGGCCGTTCATTCGCTTGTTCGATGAGCACTATTCGCTCGACGACATGCGTCGTACTCGTATTGAAATACATGTCAGCGGCACTGATGGATTTCAGCTCGAAGGCGAGAGCAACCTTGCCGCCATCAGCCGCGATCCGGTTGACCTCGTGAGCCAGGCAATGAATCGTGCTCATCAATACCCGGACGGGATGATGCTGTTTCTTGGAACCCAGTTCGCGCCTGTTCAGGATCGGGGTGAACAGGGCAAGGGTTTCACCCACAAGCTCGGGGACATCGTGTCCATCAGTGCGCCGGCGCTCGGCACGCTTGTGAACCGGGTCAATCACTGCGACAAAGTGACGCCGTGGACCTTCGGAATCACCGATCTGATGCAAAACCTCGCTCGCAGAGGGTTGATCGCCTGAGGCGTTTTGGCCGTTAGCGCGGCGAGCACGTCACGGGGTGGTCGACCGCGGTCCCGTGGATCGGCAATCAGGCCCGCGCCGGCACGGGGCCCGGTTACGTTATCAGAGATTGTCGACCAGTTGCCGCATGCGCTTTCGCGTTGCCTCGTCCGGCAGCCGGCCGAACCCGGCACCCATGTTATCAACCAGATGTTTCGGTTTGCCGGTTGCGGGAATGGCACAGGTCACGGCTGGATGCGAAATAATGTACTTGAGAAAAAATTGCGCCCACGACTTGCAATCGAACTCCGCCGCCCAAGCCGGAAGCTCGATGCCTCGTACGCGTGAAAACAGACCGGCGGCAGCGAACGGGCGATTGACGATGACCGCCGTGCCGGTGTCGAGCGCCGTTGGTAGCAGGCGCTCTTCAGCCTCGCGTTCCACAATTGAATAATTGAATTGCGAAAAATCGAATGTTCGCAGCTTCATGATGCTTTCCAGACTTGCGTGAGCGCCCGCGTGGTAGTGCGTGACGCCGGTGTAACGCACCTTGCCCTCTGCCTTCCACTCGGCCAGCGTTTTGGAGTGGGTGCGCCAGTC
>DATKYN010000199.1:0-9852 GCA_035528435.1 Burkholderiales bacterium | reverse complement strand
CGCCGTGGTCGGACCAACAGTGGCACTGCGCGAGAAATACGGCATGAGCGCCGATGCGATCGTTGCAGCATGCAGGTCCCTGCTTCTCTAAACGATCGCGAGTGCGTCCAGTAGTGGATCCGATGACAACGGGTCAAGGCTGTACCGTACGCCAGGACAGGCTGCGCCACATTGTTTTCACGAATACCACACCTGGATCGCGTTCAACTACGCGCGCGATCCGCTGCAACGCGTGCAAGTCGTTTGTCAAACTCAACGCCGCGCAGATTGCCCGACTGGATGTCGTCAAGAACACCGTACGGAGGAACATGCGCACGGCATCACGAGGCAGCGAATATGCTAAGCCCCGTACTCGCGCTCTACCCGGCACACACGCACGCGATACCATTTGTACCACTCGCCCTTGCCTCGTTGCTGCGCGACCAGATGTTCAGTGTTCGCTTTCCACGATTTTATCGCTTCCAGTGTCGTCCAGTAGGAAACACTGATGCCGATGCCCTGGTGCGCTGTCTCGAAACCGAGAAATCCGGGCTGTTGTGACGCGAGTTCCAGCATTCGGTCGGCGGTCATCGCGTAACCAGCGTCAGCGTCGTGACGGATCGAAGTAAAAATCACTGCGTAATAGGGGGGCTCGGGTGTTGTGGCCGGTTCGGTCATTCTCGATCGCCCCTCTTCTCTGAGCACAAGTGATCAGATAATGCCGGCACACAATGCGAATGACGCGATCGATCCACCGGCCACCTGAGCAAAACAGTCCAGATCAAACATGCACGGGGAGCTGAACAGGTGCGTTTCGCAATCGCAATCACTGCAGCCAAACGCGGGTACCGGCAATATCGAAGACAATCCGGACAGGGCTTTCGCCCATCGATGCTCAAGCTCTCTGACACCGTAGCCACACCAGACTTCGATAGGAGTCGCAACGTCAAGCAGATAGTCGATATGCCAGTGCCGGGCTGTCTTGGGCCGAGTATGTCGCAACACACGGGCACGGACGCCACCCGGGCCGAACGCGCTTCCGACATAAATATAATAGCCCGCATTTACCTGAAGCAAACCGTGCCGGCCCACTTGTATCTGCTGCGGCGAAGCGCTACGAAGAATCAGCGCATAGGTGCCCGCCCCGGACCTCACGATGCAGCACGGCGACTGGACCGGATATCCCGCATCCAGCCTGACTAGTGCCTACTCGACCGGCCCCTGGCCGGCAATGGTAGTGCGATGCATGATGCGCTTTTGTTTCGCCGGCACCCCGGTCGCACGATGCAATACGCAACGGTTGTCCCACATGATCAAATCGTGCTGTTGCCATCTATGGGTGTAAACGTACTCTGTCCGGGTGCACCAGTCGATCAACTCCTTGACGTACTTTTGCCCTTCTTCAAGCGGCATACCAACGAGTCGTTCGATGTGGCCACTGACGTACAACGACTTCTTGCCCGTTGGCAAATGGGTTCGCACGACAGGATGCTCAACCGGCGGTACCGAGTCTTTTTCCGCCTGAGTCACACCTTCAGCGCTGAACAGACCCAGGGAGTATGCATAATCATGTACTGCACGCAGGCCTTCGAGTGACTGACGCCGGCCCTCCGGCATGGCGTCGTACGCGATACGCATTGAGGCAAAACAGGTGTCGCCCACGCCAGAAGGCACTTCCTTGGCTGAGAGGATGGAGCCAAGCGCCGGGATGGCCCGGAACGAGCTGTCAGTGTGCCAGCGCCCGTTTACCTCGAGAAACACCCGCTTGACGGCGTCCATTTCCAGCACATTGCCGTCATCATCGACATTGGCCAGCCGATAGATATAGGGATTGGTTGCCGCGATCGAAAAAGTGGTTTTTTCCAGCTCGCCGAAGCGCCGACTGAAATCCACATGCTGTTCATCAGAAATATCCTGCTCGCGAAACAGCAGCACCGAGTACGTGTTGAACGCGTCCAGAACCGCGGCGAAGGTTGCATCATCCAGTGTTTTGCGCAGATCCAGGCCTTCAATCTCCGCTCCGAAAAGAGGATGCAGCGGTGTGATTTTCAGCTTCTCGCTAGCCGGTGTGGCAACGGACATAACAAAGGTAACCGGGACATTGAAAACACATTAGCCTAGCGAGAGGCTGGAATCGAGTCAACGTAGCCACGCTGCGACAAGCGATACTGCGCATTGACCCGTCGAACCTCCAAATTGGGCCGCCGGCGACACTGTCAACGTTTCGCCATCCGGTTCATCAGATTTCGAGAATCGTCGATCAATTCGCGCATAAGCACATCGACTGGTTGATCGCGCATCAATCCAACGCCCTGCCCGGCCCACATCGACATGAACCCGGAGTCGTTTCGTTCGGCAGCTGATTTGCGCAAGTCACGCGACACCGAGTACTGCGCCGGGTACGGCAGCAGGGTCTCCTGCAGCCCCTCCACTTCCTCGATGTAGCGGTTGCGAATCGCTCTCGCCGGGCGACCGGAAACAGCCTTGGTAACGAGGGTATCTTCCGCGGCAGCGTTCTTGAGAGAGGTCCGCCACGCTTCAAGCACCGACATCTCCGGGCAACCAAGAAAAGCTGTACCCATTTGCACGGCAGAGGCACCAAGAGCGAAACAGGCAACAAGACCACGCGCATCCATCACTCCGCCGGCCGCGATCACCGGCACCTTTACCGCGTCCACGATCTGCGGCACCAGCGCCATCGTGCCGATCAACGCCCTTTCGTAATCGACCGAAAATGTGCCGCGGTGGCCGCCAGCCTCACCACCCTGGGCAATCACAACGTCGACACCAGCCTGCTCAAGCAGTTTCGCTTCCTCAACCGTAGTCGCAGAGCAGAGCACTTTCGCCCCGGAGGCGTGAGCCTTTTCGACCGCACCAGCATCGGCGCCAAAATGAAAACTGATGACCGGGACTTTTAGCGATACGAGAACATCAAGTTGCTCTTCGAACGGTCCGAACATGGGTCCCGGAACAGGCACGGCACCGAGATTGAATTCGGCATGGTAAGCCGCCAGTTGCTGCGCCAGTCGCGCACCCGGCCTGGCGTCACGATCGAACTCCTCGGTGTGCGCAGAGAACAGATTTACGTTGAACGGCCGGTCGGTGCGCTCGCGGATTGCCTCGATCGTTTCCCGCAATTTCGGCGGAGGTGCACCAGCAGCCCCGAAACTGCCAAGTCCACCCGCATTGCTCACGGCAGCGACAATCAGTGCATTAGTAGCACCGGCCATAGGGGCCTGAATTATCGGGTGCTCGATTCGCAGCAGGTCAAGAAGTTTCGTGTCGGGCCACATATCGTTTCGTCCCCGCATGGTTCGTAACTCTGGCGCGCGTTACACACAGACACGCACCCAAAAAAACAAAACGCCCGCGACAGGTGTCACGGGCGTTACGTACGGCACTTTGTCTAGTCACCGGGCTGCTTGACCAGTCGCAGGTAAGGCTTGATTGTCTTCCAGCCACCGGGAAACATTTTCTTTGCATCGTCGTCCGAAACAGCAGGGACAATAATGACGTCGTCACCGTTCTTCCAGTTCACCGGCGTCGCCACCTTGTGCTTTCCGGTAAGTTGCATCGAATCCAGCACCCGAAGAATTTCATCAAAATTTCGGCCGGTCGTCATCGGGTAGGTCAGCATCAGTTTGATTTTCTTGTCCGGGCCGATGATGAAAACAGAGCGTACTGTGGCATTGGTGGCCGCGGTGCGACCTTCGGACGTACCTGACTCCGCTGCTGGCAACATGTTGTATAGCTTGGCAACGTTGAGATCACTGTCACCGATCATCGGATAGTTGACTTTGGCACCCTGGGTTTCTTCGATGTCTTTGGCCCACTTTTCGTGGTTATCGACCGGGTCGACACTCAAACCGATAATCTTGCAATTACGCTTGCTGAATTCCGGCTCCAGTTTGGCCATGTATCCGAGCTCTGTCGTGCACACCGGTGTGAAATCTTTAGGGTGCGAGAACAGAATTGCCCAGCCATCACCGATCCAGCTGTGAAAATCGATCTCTCCCTGGGTGGTTTTTGCCTTGAAATTCGGCGCCTCATCATTAATTCGTAAAGACATATATCCTCCTTGGAAGACTCTGGTTATCGAACGCCCAGCCGTCGCGCGCTCGCGCAAATGAATGTTGGCCGACACAACACCTGGGTACCAATAATGTGCTTCGTGGCCCCGCTGAAACGCGTTTTCCTGTACCGGCCAATCTGTCCGGATCGGGGGCGTAAGAATAGTCTTACCGGGAGAGATCCGCAACGCACCTTGCAAACCGCCGCGCTCGGGCCCTTAGCCAAGCGAAGCAGATCGGGCGGCAGCACGTACTTGCCACGGAATCGATCTACGGTATCCATTTGATCTGCGGTAACGGGATACAGTCCGGGGGACAAGAAAACTTTCCGGCGGCCACATACCCACCATCAGCGCAGGGACACTCAAGTGCCTCCCGGTTGTCCGGCCGGGCTTGTGCCAGCCCGTTCAAGCATTGGATAATGCAGGGCTAACAAGAAAACTATCGTCGGCGCGAAAAATGTACACGCGTTGATCCAACGCCATTACGGGATTTTGTTCACATGCTCATCAGATACCTGCTGCCAGTCGTGACCGTCGCCTTGCTCGCGACCAATGCATTCGGTCAAACGAAGACGGCCCAACAACTCATTGGGTCCTGCTCGCGCTGTCACGGCGAAGACGGCAACGCCTCGGGACAGTATCCCAGCCTTGCCGGGCAGCATAAGGCTTACCTGGTCAAACAACTGATGGACTATAAATCCGGTGCGCGAAAGAACTCGCAGATGGCACCCATGGCCGGCGTACTGACTGAAGAGGATGTACACGTGCTCGGAGAATACTACGCGGATGAATTCCTGAAGCGTCCGCGAGGCGTTGACAAGGAACTAGCTGCCAAGGGCGAAAAGATCGCCACTGAACTGAACTGCGCGAGTTGCCATCAGAAGAATTATCGCGGCGCCGAAGTGATCCCGAGGCTGGCCCGACAGAACCGCACATACCTGGTCAATCAAATGAAGTATTTTCGC
Source organism: Burkholderiales bacterium (assembly GCA_035528435.1). GTDB lineage: Bacteria > Pseudomonadota > Gammaproteobacteria > Burkholderiales > Eutrophovitaceae > SG8-40. Next base: position 4,836 of record DATKYN010000199.1, on the reverse strand, counting down.
GACGGCAAGCGCACCAATGACAACGGCCTGAAGGCCGAACTCATGAGCGGCCTGACCGATGAACAGATCAAGTTTCTGTCACACTACCTGGCGGGAAAGTAAAACCCGGAATCGGTGCGGCATGAAGCCGCTACGCCCGTTCGCCAGCTATAGGAACGGAAAATCGACTTCAGGCTGACGCTCGCTGATCAAATCGGCGACGGCGGCACCCGAACCGCAGGCCAGCGTCCAGCCAAGGGTGCCGTGCCCGGTATTCAGATACAGGTTGGAATATCGCGTCCGGCCAATCAGGGGAACATTGGCCGGCGTTGTCGGGCGCAATCCGGCCCACTTTCTGAGCTTGCCAAAATCCACGGCGTTCGGAAAAATCTGCTTCACGCGACTGGCAATCCCCGCACAGCGCGCTTCGCTGATCGATGCGTCGTAACCCGACACCTCCGCGGTGCCTGCCATGCGAAGCCGATCGCCAAGCCGCGTCATTGCGATCTTGCCGTTCTCGTCGGTGATGCAAACACTCGGCGCGGCAGCCGTATCGGTAACCGGTGCGGTAACGGAATAACCCTTTACCGGATAAACCGGCACATGGATACCAACCGGTGACAAAAGAAACGGGCTGTAACTCCCCATCGAAACGACATAGGCATCGGCACTCAAAACCTCCCTGCGCCCACCGGCCCGGACCGCGACACCCCGAACCGCATCACCCTCCGCTAACAGGCGGTCAACTTCAACGTCAAACCCAAACGTTACGCCCTGCCGGCCAGCGAGCTCGGCAAGGCGTTGAGTGAACAGGTACGCGTCACCTGATTCGTCGTCAGCGGCATAAGTTGCACCAACGATCTTCAGCTGCGATTGACCCAGAGCCGGTTCGATCGTCAGCGCTTGCGCCCGTGTTCTGGCGGAGACTGCAAGTCCGTGCGATAGCAGTATACCCAGGCGCGCGCGTGCGCCCTCGAACTCCTTTTCGTCGGTGTGGATCTGAAGAATGCCCTTCTCAAGGTGATCGTACTCGATACCGGTTTCGCGCCGCAGCGCCTGCAAGCGGGCCCGGCTATTAATCGCCAGGCGCAGAATCCGCAGCGTATTCGCCCGGGTGCGCCAGGGCAGACATTCCAGCAGAAAAAGAAGTCCCCATGACCACTGCCGCGCGTCGGCGCGCAGTCGAAAAATCAAGGGTGCATCCTCTCGCCCCAGCCACTTAATGATCTTGGCAGGTGCACCAGGATTGGCCCACGGCTCTGCCTGGCTCACCGATATTTGCCCACCGTTGGCAAAACTGGTCTCCATTCCGGCGGCGGGTTCGCGATCGATTACCGTGACTTCGTGGCCTGCTTTGGCAAGGTACCACGCGCTCGTCACGCCGACGACGCCGGCACCCAGAACAAGGACTTTCATCTATTACCTATCAACCGGTTGAGCATGAAAAAAAGGGCTGTAGCGGATCACCGCAATTGCGCGAGCGCCTCTGCATATCCCGATTGCGAGTTGCGCCCTGAAACACTGACCTTCGGGCAACAATTGCCAATGGCGCAGAGGGCGCTGCCAACGAGGCTTGCGCACTGATGCCGGCTTCCCAGTGCGCCCCGTCAACGCCATACCAATCAATAACGAGCGATTTACCATTGAGCCATTGATTACTGCGCGACCCAGCCCCCATCCGAGAGCAGATCCGTCCCGGTAATATAGGATGCGCCTTCCGAGCACAGAAACAGGGCAATATCGCCGATTTCCTTCGGCTCGCCCCAGCGACGCGCTGGAACAGCTTCCATAATTCCGGCGTTCTTTTGCGCATCGGCGCGCAGCGGAGCAGTCAGATCGGTTGCATAGAACCCCGGACTGATTGCGACGACGTTGATGCCCTCTCCGACGTGCTCCAAGGCCATTGATTTGGTGATCGCGAGCACACCGGACTTGGTCGCGCAATACGCGGCACGGCCAGCACTGCCAACACGCGCCATGATCGAAGTGATGTTGATTACGCGCCCCCACTTATTTGCCTGCATATGCGGAACAAATGCCCGCGAGACGAGAAACACACCCGTCAGGTTGGTATCAATAACCTCGCGCCACTCGTCCATGCTGAAATCGACGAGGTTCTTTCGTATCGCGGTGCCGGCATTATTGATCAGGATATGCACGTTTCCGAACCGCTGTTTGACCTCCTGCTCCAGCTTTAACACCTGAGCTTCCTCACGCACGTCGCAGATATAGATTTCTGACTCAATGCCCTTGTCTTTGGCGAGGGCTTGCGTTTCGGCAAGTTTCTCCTGGTCCCGACCCACCAGGGCAAGCCTGGCACCGGCGCCACCCAGGGCCAGGGCCATTGCCCGGCCAAGACCACGGCTGGCGCCCGTGACCACTGCCGTCTTACCTTCGAGAAAACTTCCATTCATATCCAGCTCCTATTTCAGTTCGATTCGGGAACAAACCGCGAGTATACAAGCGCGGACCGGGCTAGAATTTCCCAACCGCAAACAAATCGATCACTGGTGGAAGCGAAACATTTCAAATTCTGGCCGGACGGCGTCCCGAGGACGATCGAAATCCCTGACCGGAGCATCCACGCGAATCTCGAGGCATCTGCCGCACAACACCCCGGCAAGCCGGCAATCGTCTTTTATGGCGCGTCGCTAAGCTATTCCGAATTGAAAGGCCAGGTCGATCTCGTTGCCGGGTTTCTACAGCAACGCTGTGCGGTACGCAAAGGCGATCGGGTGCTACTGAACATGCAGAACTGTCCGCAGTTCATCATCGCTTACTACGCGATCCTGCGAGCCGGCGCGATGGTGGTGCCGGTCAATCCCATGAATCTCACCGGTGAGTTGCGTCATTTCGTCGCCGACAGCGACGCCCGGACAATGCTGACAGCCCAGGAACTGTATCCATTGGCTGCACCGCTACTGCAAGAAGGTGTGCTCGACCACATAATCGTTGCGAGCTACGCCGAGTACGCTGGTGAACCAGCCAGTGAAGAACTGCCTGAGGCGGCGGCTGCCGCGCCTGAAGAGATCATTGGGCCCGGCGTAGTGCTCTGGCGCGACGCCCTGGCAGCGCAACTGCCGCCGGAACAACTCGTCATCCATGGCAGCGACAAATGTGTGATGCCCTACACTTCTGGAACAACCGGGCAGCCAAAGGGTTGCGTCCACACCCACAGCACTGTTATGAGCAGCATTCTGGCAGGCGCTCTGTGGATAAGCACGGAAGACGATGCGAGGGTACTGGCAACGCTTCCCCTGTTTCACGTTACCGGCATGCAAAGCAGCATGAACGGGCCGCTCTATCGCGGCTCAACGATCGTTTTGATGACGCGCTGGGATCGCGACATCGCCGCACGCCTGATTCAACGCCACCGGATCAGCGCGTGGACCAATATAGCGACCATGGCCATCGATTTCCTTGCCAATCCCGAACTGCATCGCTACGACATTTCTTCCCTGGAGAATATTGGCGGGGGCGGAGCTGCCATGCCGCAATCCGTGGCGCAACGGCTCAAGGAACTGACCGGGCTTACGTATGTGGAAGGATATGGTTTATCAGAGACGATGGCGCCCACGCATATCAATCCGCCATCGCGAGCGAAGCAACAATGCCTCGGAATCCCGATCTGCAGCACTGATTCGCGGGTGATCGATCCGGATACGCTGGCGCAACGCCCGCCCGGCGAAGTCGGAGAAATCGTTTCCAGCGGCCCCCAGCTGTTTCTGGGTTACTGGAAGAATCCCGAAGCGACTGCCGCGGCGTTCATCGAACTCGACGCCAAACGTTTTTTCCGGACCGGAGATCTGGGTTATTGCGACCCGGATGGCTACTTTTTCCTGGTCGATCGTCTGAAGCGCATGATCAACGCGTCTGGTTTCAAGGTTTGGCCAGCGGAGGTCGAGTCAATGCTTTATGCTCACCCGGACATCCATGAGGTGTGCGTGATAGGGTCGCGCGATGCGCGCCGCGGAGAGACGGTAAAAGCGGTCGTGGTCCTGCGAGATACGGCGAACACTCGCACCGACGGCGCCAGCATCGTCAAATGGGCGCGAGAACATATGGCGGCCTACAAGGTACCGCGCGTCATCGAGTTTGCCCGAAGCCTGCCAAAGTCGGCGACCGGAAAAATCCGGTGGCGCTTGCTGCAGGATCAGGAAAACCAGAGAACAGACAGGGTACGGACATGACGCATGAAAGACACTTGAATAGCTGGCCGACGCATCTGCCGCGGCACCTCACACCTCCGGCCACTGCGCTCGGGTTCAATCTTGATGTGTCTGCCGCCCGGTATCCCCACAAGGCAGCCCTTATTTTCTATGACAACAAGCTGAGTTACGCCCGGCTCAAGCTTGAAGTAGACGCACTCGCCGGATACCTCCAGCAAAATTGCGGCATTCGCAAAGGCGATCGGGTACTGCTGGACATGCAGAACTGCCCGCAGTTCGCCATCGCTTATTACGCCATATTGCGAGCCGACGCGGTAGTTGTCCCGGTGAGCCCGATGAACGTAACCGACGAGCTGGTGCATTATCTGGCAGACAGCGGCGCGACTACTGCACTGATCGGCCAGGAGGTCTACAAACATTTCCGGCAACTGATCGGAAAAACGGTCGAGCACCTCGTCGTCGCCAGTTACGCCGATTACCTGCCCGGCGACTCCGACATTACCGTGCCCGTTTTCGTAACCGAGCAACGGCTGAGCGCGTCCCAGGCCGGCGTAGTGACCTGGGTTGATGCCCTCGGTGCGCAATGCTCACCGCAGCCACGAACCGCGCAACCAGACGATCTGGCCGCGATACTGTATACCTCCGGCACAACCGGGAATCCGAAAGGCTGTATGCATACGCACCGCAG
>DATKYN010000198.1:0-2766 GCA_035528435.1 Burkholderiales bacterium | reverse complement strand
GCTCGTCGCTTCCCAGGGCAGCGGCATTGCCAGCTGCCATCAGCAATAACCAAAGCAACACAAAGAAGCGCGCCATCGAAAACCTCCACGTAAGATGCGGCGCGCATCATGCCGTGTTGGTGGAAAAAAGCAACTGGATTTTTTTGCACCGGATAGAGCTGCGCGGTGGCAGCGCCTGATGGTTCCAAAACCTTTCCGACAAAGAGGTCATGGATGATTTTGTACTGACTTTGGAAAGCCAATTCTGAGGCGGGGGGGCTGGGGTACAGGTGCCTCTCCTTGCATTCAGGAAGCGTCAAGTATCCTGGCAGCAAAAATTGGGTGCCCGAAACCGCAGGGTAGCCTGTAGCCGCTCTTGCTCGCCGGGACAATTCACCAGTGTTCCGCGAGTGCATCGATAGCGTCTCGCGCGAAGCTGATCCTACTCCTCGCTGTGTACGAGAATATCCATATCCTTCTTGTACAACGACGTTTCAATTTCCATGAAACCGAGGACAGTGTGAAAGATATTGTCGTGAGTGAAGTTCTCATCGCGCCTTGCCGTGATCGACCTGGTGTCGATCTCGTTGAAATTGTCACCCACCCAGACGATTGCCGGCACGTGGCGTTGAGCCTCCGGTGCGATGAAATTTGGAAGGCCATGCAAATACAGGCCATGTTCGCCCAGTGATTCTCCGTGATCGCTCACGTAAAGCATTGCGGCTTCGAACGCGCTGTCATTGTTTTTCAGAATATTGATCACCCTGGACAGAAAATAGTCCGTATACAGGATTGCATTATCGTAGGCGTTGCCGATTTCCTCTTCGCTGCACTCCTCGAGCTGGTTTGTCCTGCACACAGGCGTAAAACGTTCAAAGGCGGGCGGATAACGCTTGTGGTAAGCCGGCCCGTGATTTCCCATTTGGTGCAAAACGACAAAAATATCGCCCTGAGGATGCTCGTCGATGTAGCTCTGAAGGTCGTTTAACATGCCTTCGTCGCGGCATTCCACATCGCACATGCGATTGTTGTCCGAGCTCTTGTAACTGCGATACTCCATTCTTTCCGCTACGCCCTTGGAGTCCGAGTTGTTGTCCATCCACAGCACGTTCACTCCGGCGTGTGTCAGCACGTCCAGCAGGTTCTCCGTCGATCCGGCGGTGTCATTGTCGAAATCGGAGGCATCAGCGAGGGCAAACATGCAGGGAACCGATACGGCGGTTGATGTTCCGCAGGACCAGAAATTGGTGAAACTGGTGACGTGCTTTTGCTGCAGCAGCGGATTTGTTTCCCGCGAATAGCCATTCAGTGAAAATCGGTCCGCGCGCGCGGTTTCGCCAACCACCATGACGATGAGCTCGCGGTGCGTGTCCATTTCCGGGATACGTGCATCCAGTCCGACCGGACGAAGCACATGCGCCTTGGCGTGGAAAAACTGACCGGAAAAGTGCGCGGCGGCGTTGATATATCCACCGGGGTTGGAGTAGTAACGCAACTGCTTGTGCTCCCGGATAAAGGAGCCGTAGTAGTCACCATAGATGACGACGAGCGCCACCATGCTCGCTGCTGCGACGCCGGCCCATTTGAGCCGTGTCACAACCAGTTTTCTGCCGGACTGAAACGCGATCCTGGTCCGGTACACCAACACCGAGGGCACGACACCGAGCAGTACGAAATACAGCACCAGCTTCAGGCTCAGCAGATCTGTCGCCTCGGCAACGTCCGTGTGGGCGACGTTGAGCAGCATGGTCTTGTCGATGACGATGTTGTAACTGTCCATGAAATAGGCTGCGACCGACGAGAGCATCAGCAGCGTAATCACCACAGGTTTGGTCGTGCGGCGGAAGCACACGAGCAACAGAAGGAGCAAGTTGACGCCGGCGAATACCCAGCCAACAGAGATCAGGAAGCCGATATTGCGCGCTGTTGCCGGGTAAATATCCAGTACGTTCGAAAAGAAGGCGGCGTTGGTCAGCGCCGTCAGAAAGACCGCGACCAGGGCAAGCAGCCCGGATTCTGGTATGGCGGACGGAAGTCCCAAGCGTTTTTGCATGAATTGCGATCCAGGGCTTAATGCCTTGGAGTAAGACACCAGACACCTTCCGCCGGTTCCGGCCGGGGCAATGTTTACGGACCGGGCATCGGCGGTTGACCGACCCGGTTCGAGCTACTTGTGCGCGATCGGCTTGTCCGTGAACAGATAGTCCTTCAGTTCCTTGTCGAACCTGGGGTCCTGCCGGCGGATCCACTCCAGAACCATCGCGGCGTGTTCTTTTTCTTCGTCGCGGTTGTGGGCAAGGATCGCTTTCAGTTCGTTGTTTTTGCACGCATCAACGCGCTGGTTGTACCAGTCGACGGCTTCGAGCTCTTCCATCAACGAGGTGATTGCCCGGTGCATGTCGCGGGTTTCATCGGTCAGTTCGGAAATGGCTTCGTGATAGCCTTCGTTCGCCATACTTTTCTCCTTTTGATCATTCTTGAAGCTCGTTGATGATGATCTGATTCTAACCCGCCCGACACGGTAAGCGCTGCCTCTATCGCCTGGTCGCGCCCACTTTGCGTGGCTTCCCGTACAGCTCGCGAAGTTCGTCTTTTGCCTGCTCCAGCCTTGCGCGCTGAGCTCCGGGCAGGTGTGTGCCCATCCGGTTGATATAGAAGTTGAGCATCGACATCGCCGAGCGAAATGGTTCTGCTTTGCGGCGGTGGCTGGCTTCGGCAGATCTTTTCAGCGATTCGGCGATGCGGCGCGGGTTGTCAAGAGCGAACACGCCCGCTTCCAGATCGAGC
>DATKYN010000197.1:0-23737 GCA_035528435.1 Burkholderiales bacterium | reverse complement strand
TGTGATTCGATGAGCTGCGTAAACAGGTTGAGGTCGCCGCCGAGATTGAACACGCCCTTGGCCCCGGAGGCGAGAATGGCATAGTCGAATGCGAGCGAACCAGCATCGCATTGGATGCGGCTGCCGCATTGGCTGCTCTCGGCCTGGGCCATGAAATGGCAATAGCGCGACAGATCCTGAAGCAACGAGAGATTGAAGTTCGGCCTCGGGGCCGGGTTCCAGCGCAACCACATGGCCCTCAAGTCCGGGTCGTGACAAGCGGAAAGCTGATCCGAGAACAGGAACTCGGCGGAGCGGTTGGTGCGGGACGTTCGGAGTTTTGGGGGCGCCGTTTCACCCGGCGAAGGCGGTTGCAGATTCAGCACGGGTTGCGGGACTGTCATGTCCATACTGGTGTTCCTTTGCAAACAAATAGCCTGAAGGCGATCGGTTGTCAGCACTTCGGGGCAGATCCGGGAGAGCGCCAAGTGTACGATAGATTTTTTTAGAATTGCAAATGTAAGATTATGATCAATATATGTTTTTCTATATTAATCATTAGGTTTGTTTAATTTGTCACCACATGACGACGATCGAAAGACGCCTTGGGCTACCGATTTTCGGTGAAGGCGCGTTGGTATGGGGAATGATGGGAACCTGCCAGTCAGTTGGATCAACTGATTGACCCGGCACCGCCAGCGCGAGGACAATCGCAGGTTCCGCCCCCGTGACGTTCGGACAGGTTTGCCATGCGGTTTCTGCTCAAATCAGTGTTCGGTTGTCTCGTACGCGTCATCGGCGACGTCGAGCCGCTTGAGCGCGAGCGGCGCCTCCTGATCGTAGCCAACTGCCCGACCCGGTTTGCGGCTTTGGCGCTGGGTCTTTTTCTGCCGCGACAGCCGCTGGTCGTTCTGCCGCCGGGCCGTCCACGCCATGTGTTCGAACGCATTCTGCTCCGGCTGGTCGATCACGTGGTATCGGATATGAACGATCCATCTCTCGCCAAGCGCTTACTTCGGATGGTGCGAGCGGGGCGACCGGTCGTCGTGTTTCCGGAGGGACGCGTCAATGATGAACTGAGCGTTACCAAGGTTTATCCGGTCGCAGCATTGGTCGCGACCCAAAGCGGTGCGGCGGTAGTTCCGGTAGGCGTCGCGAGATCGCTGCGAGCCCTGCCCTGGGCGCGGCATCGGCGCATCGTAACCGGCATCGCTTTGCGTGTGTTCGAGCCGACCTGGATCAACAGGGGCGATGGTAGTAGCCGCCAGCGCAGGGCGAGCGCAACACGGCAAATGACCGGGGTCATGCAGAAAACTGTGGTGGCGACATTCGTTCGCAAGCCGATTTTCGAAGCGTTTCTCGACGCGATCGGGAAGTACGGCCGCTCGCACCGGATTCTGGAGGATCGGGACCGGCAGGCAAGAAATTATGGCCAGATCCTGCGCGGCAGCCTGGCCATTTCGCGCTGGGTTTGCCGTTACACCGTAGAGCGCGAAAACGTGGGCATTCTGTTGCCGAACGTGATTCCTTCGGTATGCACGGTGCTTGGTCTTTCGGCTGCTGCCAGAGTGCCGGCGATATTTAATTTCAGCGCGGGTGCCGCGGCTGTAAATAGCGCGGCAGTGGCGGCAGGTGTCCGCACCGTCATCACTTCCAGGGCGTTTATTGCGAAAGCGCAACTCGAACCGGTGCTGGCGGCGCTGAAACACTGCCGCATTCTTTATCTCGAAGAACTGCGCGGCCAACTTGGCTTGCTCGACAAATTATGGCTGGTGGCATTCGCCTGCCGTTTTCCGCGTGCCGCGAGCGCCAGACCGGGGATGTCGGATCCTGCGGTAGTGTTGTTTACATCCGGTTCCGAAGATCGACCGAAAGGTGTTGTGCTTTCACACAACGCTGTTTTGTCGAACGTTGCCCAGATCAGCGCCGTGTTTGATTTCTCTGCGCGCGACCGGATTTTCAACCCCCTGCCGATCTACCACGCCTACAGCTTTACCGCGGGCCTGTTGCTGTCGTTGGTCACCGGTACCCCAATGTTTCTCTACGTTTCGCCGCTCAGGTACCGCGCTATTCCGGAACTCGTCTACCGGACTGAAAGCACCGTTTTATTCGGCACCAGCACCTTCCTTTCGTATTACGGGCAGAATGCCGTGCCAATGGATTTCCGTTCGCTCCGATGCGTCATCTCGGGCGGCGAGAGACTGTCTGATGCCGTCGCCGGGGCATGGCAGACCAAGTTCGGCCTGCGCATCTACGAGGGTTATGGAACAACCGAGGCCGCCCCGGTGATCAGCCTGTCTACAAACGAGAGTTTCCGTGGCGGGAGTGTCGGGCGTTTCATGCCGGGTCTGGATCACGCGATCCGGCCTGTCGAGGGCATAGAGCGTGGTGGCGTGCTGCATATCAAGGGCCCCAATATCATGCTCGGGTACTACCGTTATCAGCGGCCTGGGGTGATTGAATCGCCACGCTCTTCAGTGGGAGCGGGATGGTATGACACCGGGGATATCGTCGATGTAGACGATAGCGGGATGGTGACGATCGTCGGGCGTGTGCGCCGGTTCGCGAAAATCGCGGGCGAGATGGTGTCACTGGATGCGGTGGAGCGCGTAGCGCATGCGGCTTCCCCCGACCACGGGCATGCCGCCATCGCGTTGTTTCAGGACGATGGCGCGGAAACAACCGTGTTGTTTACTACCGACGAATCGTTGGCGCGTTCACGCTTGGTGGCCGCGGCGCGATCGACCGGCGCCCACGAACTCGCCGTGGCACGCAAGGTGGTAAAAATCGCCGAACTGCCGCTGCTCTCCACCGGCAAGACCGACTACGTTGCCCTCAACGCGTTGATCCGGGACGATACCTACGGCCGCTTGATTGCCGCGGCTGCGGGGCTTTCCGTACCCGGGGCAGGTGAAACGGGCAGCAACGACGATGAACTACCGGTTGCGGCGCCGCGCACCAACTCGTGACGCGCAGCAAGTCGATCCCCTGCGCTAGCGGTTGTAGGTGATCCGGTAGACGACGCCGGCGTGATCGTCTGACACCAGCAATGCGCCGTCGGGCATGACCAGAACATCCACCGGCCGGCCCCACGCAGTTTCGTTCTCGACCCAGCCTTCGATAAATGGTTTGTAATCGCTCACTTTCCCGTCCGTGACTGCGACGCTGACGATGCGGTAGCCATTCTTGGTGGAGCGGTTCCATGAGCCGTGCTGGGCGATAAATATCCGGTTTCGGTATTCCTGCGGGAACATTTCACCGGTGTAGAACCGCAATCCATTGGGCGCAACGTGCCCGCCCTGGTTCAACGCCGGTGGCGTGAACTCCTCGCATTTTCGCTGACCGGCATACTCAGGGTCCGGCGTATCGCCCTGGTGGCAAAATGGATAGCCGAAATGCATGTTTGCCACTGGCGCGTGATTCAGTTCGTCAGAAGGCATGTCGTCGCCCATCCAGTCGCGGCCGTGCTCGTTGAACCAGAGGGTTTTTGTCTCCGGGTGCCAGTCAAAGCCGACGGAGTTGCGAATGCCGCGAGCGAAGGTTTCCAGGTTGCTGCCGTCGGCATCCATGCGCATGATGACGGCGTATCGGTCCGGGTCAGGTGCGCAGATATTGCACGGCGCGCCTACCGGCACATAGAGCTTGCCATCGGGTCCGAAGGCGATGAATTTCCAGCCGTGATGCCGGTCACCGGGGAAGGCTTCGCTGATAACGACCGGCTCGGGCGGATCGTTCAGGTTTTCCTCTATTGCATCGTAGCGGATGATGCGGCTGTTCTCGGCCACGTATAGCGCGCCATTGCGGAAGGCAACACCGTTGGGCGAGTTCAGGCCTTTGGCAATCGTATACGTGCGGTCTGACTTTCCATCCTGATCGGAATCGACCAGTGCATACACCGTTCCCCTGGCCCGGGTGCTCACGAAGACCGTTCCCTCGTCGCCCAGAGCCAGTGACCTGGCGTCCTTCACGTCCTCGGCAAAAATGTCGATCGAGAACCCCTGCGGCAATTGCAGCTTTTCGAGCCCGGGTGTCGCGGCGACGGTTGTCGTCGCTGCCAGCATCAGTGCAAGTATTAAAGAGATTTGCCGCATTCAACGTCTCCTGTTCAATTGTCCAATTATCGGCCTCAACCCGGCTCACGAGAAGGCGGTCAGACACTGAATTTGTGAGAACAGACTGCCGGCACGCGCACAAGGTTCCCCGCAGGTCTTGAAATCCTGCGGCCGCGGCCCCATCTGGCGCAACACTGTTCCGGCTAACCAACAACGAGGGAGTATCGGCCCGCCATGGAAGAAACAAGTACGAAGGAAACACTGGGTTTCCAGACCGAAGTCAGCCAGCTTCTGAAGCTGATGATTCATTCCTTGTATAGCAACAAGGAAATTTTTCTGCGCGAGCTCATTTCAAACGGCTCAGACGCCTGCGACAAGCTCAGGTTTGAAGCACTCACAGACCCGGGTTTATTCGAATCCGACCCGGATCTCGGCCTCCGTATCCAGGTTGATCCTGCCGCCCGAACCATTTCCATAACCGACAACGGCATCGGCATGTCGAGGCAGGAAGTCGTCGATAACATCGGCACCATCGCCAAATCGGGCACGCGCGAGTTTCTCGACCGGTTGACCGGCGACAAGGCCGCGGACGCCAACCTCATTGGCCAGTTCGGAGTCGGTTTCTACTCCTCCTTTATCGTCGCCGACAAGGTCACGCTGATTACCCGTCGGGCTGGCCTTGGCGTCGAGCACGGTGTGAAATGGGAGTCCTCGGGCGAAGGCGATTACTCGGTTGAGACTGTCACCAAGGAAAATCGCGGAACCGAAGTGATTTTGCATCTCCGGGAGGGCGAGGACGACCTGCTCGAAGGCTCGCGCCTGCGCAATATCGTGCGCCGCTATTCAGACCATATCACCCTGCCCATCCTGATGAAAAAGGAAGAATGGGACGAGGAAGAAAAAAAGCAAGTCACCAGGGACGAGGACGAGCAGGTCAATCAGGCGTCTGCGCTGTGGGCGCGCTCCAAGTCGGACATCAGCGAAGAGCAGTATCAGGAATTCTACAAGCACGTTGCGCATGACTTCGAACCCCCTCTGGCGTGGACGCATTCCAAAGTTGAAGGCCGTAGCGAGTACACCCAGTTGTTGTACGTGCCGCAACGGGCCCCGTTCGACCTTTGGGAGCGTGATCACCGGCACGGCGTAAAGCTGTACGTGCGGCGCGTGTTCATCATGGACGATGCCGAGCAGTTGCTGCCGGCCTATCTGCGTTTTGTCAAAGGCGTGGTCGATTCCAACGACCTTCCGCTCAATGTGTCGCGCGAAATACTGCAGGAGTCCAAAGACGTCGAAGCGATTCGAAAAGGGTGTGTAAACCGGGTTCTCGGACTGGTTGAAGATCTCGCCGAAAACCAGCCGGAAAAGTTCACGACCTTCTGGAAGGAATTCGGACGGGTGCTCAAGGAAGGCATTGGCGAAGATTTCAACAACAAGGACCGCATTGCCAGGCTTCTGCGCTTTTCCTCAACTCACGATGAATCGGAAGACCAGAGTGTGTCGTTCGGCAATTATGTCGAACGCATGAAAGAGGGGCAGGACAAGGTCTACTATGTCACGGCCGATACGCATGCCGCTGCCAAGTCCAGCCCGCATCTGGAGATTTTTCGCTCCAAGGGCATCGAGGTCTTGCTGCTCTCCGACCGTGTCGATGAGTGGGTTGTGTCTAATCTGAATGAGTTCGATGGCAAGCAACTCGTGTCTGTCGCGAAGGGCGCGCTCGATCTGGGCGAGCTTGGAGACGAAGAGAAACAGGCGCAGGAAAAAGAGGCAACCGAGCATAAGGAACTCACCGAACGCGTGCAAAAAGCACTCGGGGATCGTGTCAAGGAAGTCAGGGTGACTCTGAGGCTGACTGATTCACCTGCCTGCCTGGTTGCCGACGAGAATGCGATGAGCATGAACCTCGAGCGCATGCTGAAAGCAGCCGGCCAACAGGTTCCGTCCAGCGCGCCGATACTTGAAATCAACACGCGTCATCCCATTGTCGAAAAGCTGAGCGCCGAATCGGACGAAGCGCGCTTTGGCGACTGGAGTTCGATTCTGTTCGATCAGGCAACACTGGCCGATGGCGGCACTCTCGAAGACCCGTCAGCATTCGTGAAGCGGTTGAATGGGTTGATGCTGACACTGAGTGGGAGCGCGCAGTCAGAAACCTGAACGGAAGCGGGCAGCAAGAAATCGGAGCGGGAGCACTCGGTAAGCAAACGGAACGGAAGCGCTCCGTGAGCCACAGTAACGCGCGCCGGATCGCAATCGGGCGCGCGTAGCCACGCATCATTTATCGAGCCCGCAGTAGCGCGTAATATGAAAGCGGCACAGACAGTCCGCTAGCTGGAGGAGTGCAATGTCCCCGGTTCCGAATCTGATCACACTCGCCCGCCTGCTGATGGTGCCGGTCATTGCAGTGATGCTGGCCAACCATCTCTACACGGGCGCATTCTGGGTGTTCGTTGTGGTCGGCTTGTCCGATGGACTGGATGGCTATATTGCCCGCCGCTTCAAGGTTACCTCTGCCACGGGCGCACTCCTCGACCCGGTCGCGGACAAGATGACCATTATCACGTGTGCGTTCGTGCTGGCCTGGAACGGCGTGCTGCCGCTGTGGTTGGCGATACCGCTGATCGGGCGCGATGTGTTGATGCTCAGCGTCGGGATGACGGACCCGCGTCTTGGTCAGGGCTGGTTGCCGCCGAACCGTCTCGGGAAAGCGCATGCTGCGCTGGCATTCATAACGCTGAGCTTTGCGATCGCGCAGGCAGCGCCGTTGTTTGATCCGGGCTGGTTCCTGACGCTTCTGTTCGCGCTGCTGTTTGTCACAGTCTGGGCCTCAGGTGCGCTGTACTTTCGCGCCTGGCAGAGCGCGCGCCACGCAGCGCGATCGGGTGACGGCGGCGTTTGATCGGCGTCAGAAGTCTGTTCCGGGACTCAGTCGGCCGATAACGCGAAAACCCTCGTCGCCAAGCGGTTCAATCAGTAACAGTTCCGCTGGTGCCAGGCTGATGTCAAACGTTTCCCTGATAACGGTCCGGTGCGTCACGAGTGCCAGATTGTCTTCCGATGTCCAGCGGCTGGCGGCCTCGATCAGCGCGGCACGTCTTTGGCGAGCCAGGTCCGTATCCAACTGGCCGCTATCGTCGATGATGCTCCATGGTTGTGCCCGGGCGAACAGAATGCCTGCGGTTTCAACGCACCGGCAGTCGTGGCTCGTCAGAACGCGTCCCACGGTAACGTTGCTGCCGCGAATCCTGTTGTTCAGACGCGCCAGTACCTGCTTGCCTGCTCTGGAAAGATGCTCGCGCGTTGTGCAGTCGTCCGGTGCCAGAACAGGATGATCGCGCGCAGCCTTTGTTTCATCCGCGTGCGCCAGGATCAGCACGTATCCCCCTTGCTCGAGCTGCGCCCAAAACCCGGAGGCAGGGGCGGCAGTCGCTGTTGACCCGCAACCGGCCAGTATCCACAGGCACGCCAGTGCGAGTGGAACTCGCCGGTCCGTCGCAATGCGTGCTGCTGTTGAGAAGAGTCGGTTTGCCAAAATATTCATTCTGGTTTTGGGCGGGCCGAACTGGTCAGGCCGGGTGCCGTCGAGCAAACAAGCGGTGCCAAAAAAATGGCCCCGATTTCGCGAGGCCACTTCTTGTTAATCCAGTTTCTGCCAATCCAGTTCTTACCAATCCAATACTTGCTGATGCAGTAACTGCTTCAATGCATTCAGCGATGTTTCCACTCCGGGGAACGTTTCTGTATGAAGGCGTCGATACCTTCACCGGCGTCTTCCGCCATCATGTTGCACGCCATGACCTCGGCGGCATAGTCGTACGCATCAGCCGTACCCATTTCGATCTGCTTGTAGAACATGCGCTTTCCGGTGGCGACGGCCACGGCGGATTTCTGAATAATCGATGCCGCCATGGAGCTGATTTCTTCATCGATCTTGTCCAGCGGTACCACACGGTTAACCAGCCCGAACTGCTTCGCGGTGGCTGCGTCGACGAATTCCCCGGTAAACAGCATTTCGGCAGCCTGCTTTCGCGATACATTGCGTGACAGCGCGACCGACGGCGTCGAGCAGAACAAGCCATAGTTAATGCCCGACGTAGCGAACTTCACGTGCTCGGCTGCAACCGCCAGATCACACGTCGCAACGAGCTGACAACCGGCTGCGGTAGCCAGACCATGCACCCGCGCGATGACAGGCTGCGGTATCCGCGTGACGGTCATCATGAAGCGGCTGCACATCGCAAACAGGCTGTCGTAGTATTCTTTTCGAGGGTTGGCGCGCATCTGCTTGAGATCGTGCCCGGCGCAAAAGGCAGGACCATTAGCCGCGATCACTACAACGCGAACTGATGAATCGGTCTCGATTTCCTCCAGCGCCGCCTGCAGTGCTTCAAGCAACTCTTCCGAAAGCGCGTTGTATCGGCCGGGGCGGTTGAGTGTCAGTGTCGCAATGCCGCGTGCGTCGCTGCGCAGCAGCGGTTGCTCGGTTTCGGTAGCGGAACTGGTAGCAGTAGTGGCTGAAGTGGTCACTGGCTGGGACTCCGGCGGACAATGTAGACAACCAAGTATAGGCGCCTTTGGCCCCGGCGGCCACGCCCGGCGGTTGCGCCTGAACCGCCCTCTACCGCAAGGCCCCGGGCAAACTCCAGGACCGACGCCGACTTACCTGACGGGCGTGACGGACACGCGGTACACTACATCGCTCCGAATATAACGACTGATTCACTTTCCCGCCGTGTTTGAATCGCAAAAAAGCCAGACGTTCGCATATGGATGTGCGGCATCGCCCAACTGGCGCGATGCGGCCGGGCAGTGTCTGTCGCAGATTGGCTCCGTGTCCGACACGGCCAATCTGGGTTTCGTCTATTTCACCGACAGCATCGCAACGGAGGCGCGGGAGATACTTGACTACCTGCGGGTCAACACCGGGGTTTATCACTGGGTTGGCAGTGTCGGGATGGGCGTATGTGCGACCGGTCGCGAGTATTACGATCAACCGGCGATGGCGGTCATGTTGTGCAGTTTCGAGCCCGGCACCTTTCAGGTTTTCTCCGGCCTTCGTTCGCCCGAAGACCTCGAGCGCCTGCCGATGCACTTTGAAGGCATACCGGCAAACTTTGCCGTGGTGCACGCTGACCCTCGCACCGCCGGCCTCGAGCGTCTGGTCGAAGACTTCGCGGGTGCACTGGAAAGCGGGTTTGTCACGGGCGGGTTAAGCAGTTCCAGGAACGAATACGCCCAGATTGCCGACGTGGTTGGAAAAGGTGGCATTTCCGGTGTCATGTTCTCGGATCAGGTGGTTGTATCCACACGCCTGACGCAGGGCTGTTCACCGATCGGACCACGGCACGCCGTTACCGGCGCGCAAGAGAACGTGTTGATCTCGCTGGATGGCCGTGCCGCGCTCGACGTGTTTCGCGAGGACATCGGCGAAATCATGTGGCGCGACATCGACCAGCTTGGCGGGACCTTGTTTGCCGGAGTGAGCGTACGCCCGACGGACAGCGAGGACTACCTGGTGCGCAACCTCGTCGGCATCGACGCCACCAACAAGCTCGTCGCTATCGGCGATAACGTGCGCGAGGGTGGCAGGATCATGTTTTGCCGCCGCGACGATTCATCGGCCGCAGAAGACATGGGGCGCATGCTGGACAGCATCAAGAGCGGCTTGTATCGCAGGCCGCGCGGTGCCGTCTATTACTCGTGCATCGGGCGCGGCGCCAATCTGTTTGGAGACGGGTCGGAGGAACTCGCCATGATTCAGGAAAGCCTTGGCGATGTGCCGCTGGTAGGCTTTTTCGGCAACGGCGAGATTTCCCATAACCGCGTTTACGCCTACACCGGCGTGCTGACCCTGTTCATATAATGGCCCTGCCATTCACTCTTCTGGATTATGTTGCGTTCGGCTGGTTTGTGATCGGCTGGTTTGGTTACCAGCACTTTGCCTCATGGGCGGCTCGCTCCGGCAAACCAAGCCTGATGGGTGCGATGGGGCGCTACCGGGAGGACTGGTGGCATGGAATGATCAGCCGTGAGCTGCGCATCGTCGACGCGACGATACTGACCAATCTTTCCAACAGCGCCACCTTCTTTGCCTCCACAACGCTTCTGATACTGGGTGCATTGTTCGCCCTTCTTGGGACTTCAGACCGCGCCATCGCGATTGTTGCCGACCTGCCCTTTTCTTCGACGACGCACGCAGTGATGTGGGAGTACAAGATCTTCTTGCTGCTGGCGATTTTCGTCTATGCGTTTTTTAAATTCACCTGGTCTCTCCGTCAGCATAACTTCTGCTCGGTGCTGATCGGCGCTGCGCCGGATCACGATGCCGATGCCGACAGTCTGGAAGAGTACGTGGTGCGTTCTGCAAAAATGGCGAGTGCGGCGTCGAACACCTTCAACTACGGACTGCGCGCCTATTACTTCGCGATGGCAGCATTGACCTGGTTCCTCAATTCCTGGGCGTTCATGTTTGTCACCGCCCTCGTCGTCGCCATTCTTTATCACCGCGAGTTTCATTCCGAGACATTACGGTTGCTGCGTCGCAAGATGGGTGGCTGAGCGGCGCGAGCCGGCTGCTTGCGCAAGTCGCCGTTAACGTGTTGATCGCTGCACTATCCGGCCTGCGGTACCATGTTTAATATAGTCGTTGTTCAAGCAAGCCGTTATTCAGGCAAGTCGTTCACGCGAGTCGTATTCTCCGCACGTCTGGTGCGGGACCGGAAAACAGGAGAAAAAGATGGATCACACCATGAAGTTCTCATGCAACGATCATAACGAAGCGGATTTCAAGGAAGACGGGTTGCGCCCGTTCTTCAAGTACCGCGACCTCGGAATTCGCGATGCCACCAACGGGCGTGTCGTCGCCCACGTGATTCGTGCCATACCCGGCAAGCATTGCGAACCGCAACGTCATCATCATGAAGTCGAGTTCCAGATGGTCTACATTCTCAAAGGCTGGATGGAGTTTGAGTACGAGGGCGTTGGCAAGAAGCGGCTCACAGCGGGTACCTGTGTTCACCAGCCACCGGGAATCCGGCATACGGAGTTGGCGCACAGTGATGATCTCGAACTGATCGAGATTGTCATGCCGGGTGATTTCAAGACGGTCGACGACTGAGTAAACAGCACCGGCCTGACGGTGATCAGGAGACAATCAGCAGGGACAAGGGGAGAGCGCAATGGCGAATCATGGAGAAGTCGACTGGTCCGGGGAGAATCCCGGCATGTACCTCAAGGCGAGCGCGACCGGTCCTTACGTCACGCTCATCAGTTTTTTCCGGGTTGTTACATCGCCGCATGGTCGCGGTCACGCTGCGTTCCTTTTGCTTGATCCGCACGGCAACGGCAAGCAACCGAACCGGCCGAACGTCTGCCTGACCGACAACGAACCGCTTGCCGCATATCTGGCAGCCGGTTTCGTGTCGAAGTTCGGCGCCTTCCAGAACGCGAACGGGTTGGCCTCGCTGCAATACCAGCCGGGCTGGGACTTTATGCCCGGCGGCGACGGACGCACACGGCACGTCGAGTGGTTTCGTTCCGCCATCGGCCAGGTGCAGCTCGAATGGGGCGCACTGAGTGAAGCGTTTCTGGTCGATCTCAAGCCTGGCGAATCCGCTACCGGAAAGCACCGCATGGTATCGATGTTCTTTGACGCCAGGCAGACATCGGCGAGCGTCAACGGCAAACCGGTCGACGGTAAACCGGTGCCGCGCGAGTTCGTCGGCCGGAGTGATTCCAGCACGGCGTTTCTGGCTTTTTCGGAATCGTGGATCAAGGGCTGACCACAGCTCGCGGGCCAGATAAATGTTGGTGCTCGCTTACGCGAAAACGCCCTTGAACCATATGCCAAGTCTGCTGCCATGACCAAAGCGGCGGTTGTCAGCACACCCGGACTATCCGCTGCTGACGTAGCAACGTACCGGCAAGACGGTCTGGTGGTGTCCCCGACGCGGCTGTCTGCCGTGAGGCTGGCGGCAATGCGTGGATCGCTCGAAAAATTGATGCGCGACAATGCCACCATCGCCCCCGAAAGCCTGGTTTGTCCGCACATACCGTACGGGCCCACGCACGATGCCGAAGCCGCCGCGCAATGGTTCGACTACGCGAGCGATCCCGCGATTCTTGACCTTGTCGAACAGTTGATCGGGCCGGATATCGTCCTGTGGGGTTCGCAGGTGTTCTGCAAGCCGGCTGCGACCGGCAAGGCCATACCCTGGCATCAGGACGGGCAATACTGGCCGATCAAACCGCGTGCAACCTGCTCGGTATGGATCGCACTTGACGACGCGCGTCCCGAAAACGGCTGCATGCGTTACATCCCGGGCTCGCAATCCGGTGGTACTGTGTTCCGCCACCGCACCAGCGAGCGCAGCGACATCGTACTGAACCAGGAAGTCGAACCCGCTCTCTTCGACGAATCGACAGCGAGAGATGATGTCCTCGAAGCCGGGCAGTTCTCGTTGCACGACGTCTATTTGATTCACGGCTCGAATGCCAATCGCTCTGCGAACCGGCGCGCCGCGTTCGTGATTCGCTACATGCCGGCAACCTCGACCTTCGAACGCCAGAGCGGTGACACGCACCGCCAGGCCGATGTCAGCTTCAGTATGAGCAAGCGGCCGATCTGGTTGTTGCGGGGACGTGACCGCGGTGGCAACGATTTCAGCGTGGGTCATGGCGACGATTACCAGCTGGTTTCGCGAGTTTCCGACGAAGCGCAATAGCGTCATGGTCTCCACCGGTCGCGCAGTCCGGCAAGTCGCGTGAATTCTGTGAACAGACATTTAGTCGTTCACCCGATGTTCAGGCAAAGGCAAACAGCGCCATGATCACAACCGGCTACGTGAAGACCATGGCAGCTTACAACGCGTGGATGAACACCCGTTTGTACCAAGTCGCCAGCCGATTATCCGGCACCGGGTTACTGGCTGAACGCGGTGCGTTTTTCGGATCCATCCTCGGTACGCTGCACCATATCGTCAATGGCGACACCGTCTGGTTGAAGCGGTTTGCGAACAGCCCGGTGCAGTCTGAATGTCTCGATCCGGTGCGCGAGCTAGAAAGCCCTGCCGCGCTGGATCAGATCCGTTTTTCTGAACTGCCGGAATTGCAGGCGCGCAGAACGCTGCTCGACACGGTCATTGTTGGCTGGTCAGGAGAACTGACCGATGCCGATCTGCGCGTAATGGTTACCTACACCAATATGAAGGGTGTCACCGCCAGCAAATGGCTCGACGGGTTGCTGGTGCATTTCTTCAATCATCAGACGCATCACAGGGGTCAGGCGACCACGCTGTTGACACAGGCAGGTGAGGACGTTGGCATAACGGATTTGTTGGCTGTGCTGCCAGACGTAGAGCAATAGTGCTGTCGGGATTGTCTTTTGCTGTTCGTGTTCTGATGACGCGGCTTGCTGATTTGCCGCTACGGTCACGGTGCTGTTGAAACGCCTCGCTGCCGAATCAGCGGCATGAAACCGATCAGCCCGAGTATCGGGCCGGGCAGCAACAGCCAACTGGTGTAAGCGCCGAGCGAACTCAGGCTGGCCGAGGCGATGGTGATCGAGATCACCGATATAAAGAACCCGATGCTGTTCTGAATAGCCAGCGCGCTGCCCACCAGATTGGGCGGGCAGGCGCGTGCCGACAAGGCCGAGAACTGCGGCGAGTCGGCGACAACAGTCACGCCCCATATCACCAGCACTGTGAGCACGATGGCGGCTGAAGCGTTCTGCAACAACGGATAAAGCAAGCACACGGTGCCGGATATCACCAGTGCCAGGGCTGCCACGCGCGCACTGCCGATGTGGCGGCTGAGCCAGCCGCCGAATATACAGCCAGCGGCGCCGGCGCCGATAACGCCAAATGCCCATGCCGGAATAAGCGACGTGCTGTCGGTGCTGGCCAGTACCGGCAGCAGCAGAAAGGGCACGATGGTCCAGAACGCGTAAAGCTCCCACATGTGGCCGAAGTATCCCAGTGCCGACGCGCGAAAAGCGGGGATGCGAAACACTTTCATGATCGCGCCAATGCGCAGTCGCTGGCCGGGGGCATTGGTGGTGAGGTGTGGGCCGTCGCCGAGGCGTGCGACCATTGCCGCGCCCACCAGCGCCAGCACGGACGAGGTCAGCACCACCACGCTCCAGTTCCAGTCACTGCCGGCGGCGCGCACGGCATGAGGCAGTGCAGTGCCGATGGTGAGCATGCCTAGCAACCAGCCCAGCGCTTCGCCCGAGCGTTGCGGTGCCCAACTGACCACCAGTTTCATGCCCAGCGGGTAGATGCCGGCCAGGGCGATGCCGGTCAGGAAACGGTAGACAACGGCATCTGTAAGTCCGGTTGCAATCAAGGCGAACGCAGCGTTGGTTGCTGCACCGAAGCAGGCGCACACGGCCACGATGCGGCTCGCCGCGAACCGGTCGGCAATTCCCGACAGGGCAAACCCCAGAGTGCCGGCGATAAATCCGAGCTGTACGGCGTTGGTCAGCAAGCCGATCCCTGCGCTTGTCAGCCCCCAGTCACGCGCCAGCCCTTGTGCTGATGCATTGGCACTGAACCACAGCGAGGTGCCGAACAACTCGGCAACGATGATGACGGCGATGGCGCGTATCGCTTTGTTGTCCGATGTGCCGCTTTGTGCCGGGGCCTTCATGCTGTTGACCGGGGCAACGACAACCGGCTCGCAGACTGTTGCGCGAAGTCGATTACATCGGGCATGAAGCGCCGGAAGTCACTCTCGAACGCACTGTAATGGCTTTCCAGTTCCTCGGCGGAATCGACCAAGGTGTTTTCTCGACGAAGTCGCTGGCTCATCCGGTTCAGTGCTGTGCCCACCGACTCCAGTTGCGCATAGGAGCCGAGCCAGTCCAGATCGACCATGAATCGCGCGGTGCGCTGCAAGCGGTCGGGCAACTCCGCGTGGCGGCGCGTCAACACGCCGTAGATGTCGCCGGTAAACACGTCGAGCGGGTTGTGATGAAATTCATCCCAGTACTTCGCGAGGAAGTGATCGTAGAACATGTCGATCATGATGCCGGCGAAGCGGCGCCTGCTGCTACTTACCCGGTTCCGGCTCCCGGTGACCACCGGGTGCGAGTCAGTGAAACTGTCGATTCTGCGATGCAGTTCTATTGCCCGGGTAATGTCCGCGCTGTAACGCTCGCTCACCTCGGTGTTGGTGAGCGGTCCCTTTACGAAGTCGCCGAGCAGGCTTCCCAGCATCGCGTCTTCGCCCGGCGGCGACAGGTAAAGATGCGCCAGATAATTCACGCAATGCCAGTCCGTGCTCCATAGCGCCGGGCGGTGCTCATCGGGATTGCATGTCCATGTAATCGAGTGTCATCTGCGTGAGCGTGCGCACGCCCAGTTTCAGCGCTGCTTCGTCAATCTGAAACCGTGGTGAATGGTTGTAGGCGACTGTGGTCAGGTCCGTTCCTGGTGGCGACCCACCGAGGAAAACGAACACGCCCGGTGCCTGCTGTGCAAAAAAAGCGAAATCCTCGTATCCGGTCGTCTTGTCGCGCAGGATCACCTTGTCCGCGCCGGCGACGCGTTGCAGCGTTGGCAACATGCGCTGCGTAAGTTCGGGGTCGTTGATCATCACCGCGTATGGCTTGTCGATTTCCACCTCGGCGCTGGCACCCGCTGCCGCCGCGATGTTTGTTGCGGTGATGCGGATGCGGCGATGAATGTCGTCGCGCATGGCTTCGTCAAACGTGCGAATGGTGCCGACCATTTCCACCGTTTCCGGAATGATGTTGAACCGGTTGCCGCCGCTGATGCTGCCGATCGACAACACAGCCGGTTCTGCCGTGGTCTTGATCTGCCGGCTGACGATGGTTTGCAATCCCAGAATGACCTGCGCCGATACAACGATGGGGTCAACACCGGTCCACGGCGCAGAGCCATGCGTCTGCCGGCCGTTGATGCGGATGCGCAGCACGTCCGCTGCGGCCATGGCCGGACCCGGCCGGTAGCCGAGCGTGCCAACTTCTAGCGTGCTGCCGATGTGAAGCCCGAACACCGCGTCGACCTTCGGATTGTTCATCACGCCCTGTTTGACCATCAGCGCCGCGCCGCCTTCCTCGCCAGGTGGCGGGCCTTCCTCTGCCGGCTGAAAAATAAACTTCACATTGCCTTTGAGATCGTTGCGCATGCCAGCCAGTATCTCGGCAACACCCATCAGCATCGCAACGTGGGTATCGTGACCACAGGCGTGCATCACGCCCGTCTCTTTGCCGGCCCAGGTTGTCGTGGTCTTTGAGGCAAACGGCAGATCCACCTCTTCCGTTACCGGCAATGCGTCCATGTCGGCGCGCAATCCAACGGTTGGTCCCGGTTTGCCGCCGCGCAGCAGGGCAACGACACCGGTGTGCGCGACCCCTGTCTTGACTTCCATTCCCAGGCCGCGCAGATGCTCGGCGACCAATGCCGATGTGCGAAATTCGCGGTTTCCCAGCTCCGGGTTGGCGTGAATGTCACGCCGCCATTCGATGACTTTGTGTTCAATGCGCGACGCAGCGGTATCCGCGTTGCTGCGCAAATCGGCGTAAGCGGGCAGGCTCGCCGTAATGGCTATGGCCAGTAACAGTCGAAAACAGTTCATGAGTGGAAATCTCGCGTCAGAGTGGATGGTCAGGTGCAGTTTCAATGGCGCGGGCACAGCCGTCAAGGTGAACGCTGTTTGGGCCCGCTCAGGCAAGGCCTGCAATTCTGCAATGGCTGTCTTTGGTGGCGTTATGCGGGGTTTCGGAGGATCATTGGGTATGCGAAGTGTTCAGCAACGCCCGGCAAATCCCCGCGAAAAGATATGACTCGGCATTTCTCATCGTGTCGGCCTGGCAAGCGCGGGTGCATCGTGCCTGGCCGCTTATGTTGACGCCCACCGTGATTCCGGATCCACGCCGGTACGCGAGTGACGGAGCGTCACCGCTAGCGAGCGCGGCTCAGCAACTTGCCTCGTCCACCACAGGTTCAAAGTCTTCTCTGGACGTGCTGGCGCGGCAGATCTCCGGCATGCTCGCGCAGGGCGACGAAAACGCAGTGCGCGATGCGCTGCGCAAAGCCCCCTCTGCGCAAGCCAGCCGTGCGCTATATCAGGCACTGGATATTGCATGCACGCCCGGCGTGCCTGGTTCCGAAACCGCAGTACCGGCAAGCGGCGTCAACCTGCACCTGTTCGCTATACCCCTGCTGATCGTCGTCGGTGCGCCGACGGAACAACGGATCAGCGGTGTCGTGCCCGACACGGAAGCTGTGCGCGCCTTGTTCGAGCAGTCGGGCGTGCTTGGCCACTGCCGTAACTTCGGGTTGTCGAATGCGCTTGCGGCGCTGGAACATATGGAAGCTATCCCCTGGGTAACGCTGCACTCGATCGCGAATACACAGGCCTGGACCGATTACGCCGGGCTCGATCTGCCGCCGGCAGATATCGACGTTCCTGCCGAACGCGAAACCGTCCATCTGCGTTTTATTTCCGGTGCCGCGTTGACGCCGTCCGATGCGCCGGCTTTTGTCGAGGCGGCGGGCGACATTGGCCGTTGGGGCATCCCGTTGACCAAAGAACTGGGGAAGCAACTGACTGTTGCGGATGTATCCTTGCTCGCCATTCCGCGCGCACCGCGCAGCATTGTGCGGGCAATGCAGGAAGGCTGGTTCGCGGTACGCGAACTTGGCTTTCAACTCTTTCTCAGTAATGCGCTCAGGCAAGCGCGCACGCGCATCGGTGAACCCGATGTCACGGTGGCTGCGTGCTCCGACCAGACCATTCGCATACGGCTGACTTCGCCTTTTGATGACCTGCTCGACCAGACCTACGGCTGGTCGCTTGCACCGTCGGATGATTTCGACGAAATCGTGGGCAGCATATCGGCATTGCTCGAACAGGCGCGTGTGGATCGGGCGGTGTGGGCACCAGCCGTTGAAGATGTGTCGGGCGTGACGCGGGCCGCGCACTGATCGCGGCAAGCGGTTGCCGTTTGCAATGATCTCGTATTTGTCTGCCGCCGCGTCACCTCTATTCAACAGCTGGAGATAAACCTTGACCAAAGTCGCTGTAGTTCAGGAACCACCCGTATATCTGGATCTGGAAAAATCAGTTGCGCGTGCCATCGAACTGATCGCCACATCCGCATCCAGGGGATGCGAAATGGTTGTGTTCCCTGAGGCCTGGCTACCCGGTTATCCAACCTTTGTCTGGCGGCTCGCGCCAGGCAGTGGCATGGGCAAGACCGACGAGCTTTATGCGCGCCTGCTTGCCAATTCGGTGGATCTGAGCAAGGACGGGCTGGCGCAATTACAGGCGGCCGCACGCGAGCATGGCGTTGTTGTTGTGCTTGGGTATCAGGAAGTTGACGGGTCGGTGAGCGGCAGCACGATATATAACAGCTGCGCGATCATTGACGCGGACGGACGGCTGGCCAACAACCACAGAAAGCTGATGCCGACCAATCCCGAGAGAATGGTATGGGGTTTCGGCGACGGTTCCGGCCTGAACGTGGTTGACACTGCGGTCGGCAGAGTCGGCGCGTTGATCTGCTGGGAAAACTATATGCCTTTGGCGCGCTATGCGCTCTATGCGCAGAACATCGACATCTATGTTGCTCCAACATGGGATAGTGGTGAAACCTGGCTCGCAACCATGCAGCATATCGCGCGCGAAGGAGGCTGTTGGGTTATCGGCTGCGCAACATCACTGGAAGCATCCGACATCCCGGTCGGCACGCCTTACAGGGAAGAATTGTTTCCGGATAAGGACGAGTGGATAAACGCCGGCGATGCGGTCGTCTACAAGCCGTTCGGTGGAGTGGCCGCCGGGCCCATGCATAAGGAAAAAGGCCTTCTCATCGCCGAGCTGAATGTAGCTGCTGTGCAGGCGTCGCGCCGTAAATTCGATGCCAGCGGGCACTACGCGCGGCCCGATGTGTTCTCCTTGAGCGTCAATCGCGCAAAGCAGGTCCCTGTCAAGTTCACCTGAGTGAGCCGCAGCGGAGACCAACCGCAGTGGGTTGGGTAGTCGAGTCCGTCGAGGTAGCTCGTGCCGTGGCCTTTCTCGTAAGTCGGGATGCGGCCGCGATCACCGGTGTAAACCTTGCGGCCGACTGCGGCTGGCTGGTTTCAGGATCGCGATAAAAGAGGCAGCCTGAGCTACCCCCTTTTTTTCTTGCATTGTTTCGACGGAACCGAAAAGAAATCGCGCAATCCGGAAAGAGGGGAGCCATTCCATATGGCGCGGTTACAGAAGCATCACGTCGCCACTTACTCGCCAGGCGTTTGGTCGACTATCTGCACTCCTTGATCCTTCATGTACATCTCATGGTACGGGCCAACCGGCAAGGTGCCGATCAGACGGGTGTTGGCAACCCGGGCATAGTCAACATAATCAGCGGCCGCCGTGTTGACCGCCGTCACAATAGCCTGTGCAATCAAGCCGGCTACCCCACCACCCGCATTGCCGCCGCTGAGGTCGACGACCACCGTCCCGGTGTACTTCCAGAGCTGCTGCGATGACTCGGTCGAAACGATCTCGGATTCGATCGAGACCGTCAGAGACGACGCGATCACCATGTACGATAGGTCCCACTTCTTTATCCTGGTGTACAAAACGGCGTCGGCACCGAAGTACTCACGAAACTTTTCATGCGGGACCTGGTAGAGCACCTCCGTATCGTAGACGCCCTCCTGCTTCATGATGTCGCTGACCATTTCTACCGGGAAGACGTAATACCCGCTCAGTGCAAAGGGCACCTCGACAGTCGTCATGTAGTAAGCCTTGGCCTCAACGTCCGTACTCTCGTTGATCGGCGGCAGAATCAGCAGGGAGCGCGGCTGCTCTTCGTACATACCAGGGAATTCGTCCGCTTTCGTGACATGGTTCGTCGCGCAGCCTGAAAGAAGCAGGGACAGAAGAACTATCGGCAAGAGGCCGTGCCTGACGCTACGTTTCATTTCGAATCGCTCTCGACCAGTTCGGCCTTCTGAATCACCCGGTCCATGAATTGCGTCGCCTCCGGATAGACCGTTTTCTCCCTGTTGAACATTTCGATCGCCTTGGCAGACTCCCCTTGCTTAAGATAGAGATAGCCGAGATTTGCGTACATTCCCGGCGGCACACGCCCGGAGCGGCTCTCGCCTGCAGTCTCAATCGCCTTCTCCATCGACTGCTGGAGCTTGAGCTTGGTTTCATCGCCGGGCGTCTTGACGCTGTTGTAGTAACTGCTGCTGTAGTCTTCGTAGTTGTAGAGTGAAGGTTGGGTCGTACAGCCGGCAAAAAAAAGGAGAGCGGCAATAGCCACGATCTCCTTCGCCCAATGACATCGCACCATTATCTCACCTCGATTTCCTTGGCGACGCCGTCGCCAACGTAGATATCGCGCTCCACGATAACGCGTCCTTCCCGGGTCACAAACACCTTATGCTTCCCCGGAGGAATGCTGTACAGGTTGTCCTTGCCGGGCTTGACTGAAAACTGAGCCCCGCCATCGACTGAAACCAGGGCACCATCGACATCGCCGGAAAAATAGAGAAAAGATCTTTGTGCCTCAGTCCTCACCCCTTCCTTGTATCCGCACCCCGCAAGCAGCGCTCCCACCAGCACCGCCGCAATGATAAATCTGTTGTTCATCACTCCTCCTTGCCGGACTGAATGAAGAGCTTGGAAAAATCACCGGACTGGATATATTCGCTCAGATCACCTTCAGTGACCTCGGCCAAAGAGATCTCATTTTCCGGCGTGTCGCCAAGCATTGCCGTGACCCGGATCGCGGCGACCTTTTTGCCGGGCAGGGTGATCATCATGTTTGTCTGGGGATTCTTGATCTTGTTTCCTTCTTTCATCACATCAAACTCGTCACCGACCCGGATGTTCTGGCTCTTGCCACCGGACGTCATCAGGCTCCCGTCCTCGTAACCGAGTATGTAACCATGCCAGGGCTTGTCGAGCATATTCTCTATGACATTCGAGGCCAGATCCGAGATGGCGGCGTCAATTGCCTTGTCATTCAATTGCCCGTCGTAACCACTCTTGGCACCGACGCCGAAAATGCTTCCGGCCTCGCTGTAGGCTGAGCCCTGCCCCTCCTCCGAGTAGATGATCTGCCCCGTGCTGACATCGACAATGCGAATGTAGACCTTGGCGAACGCCTCTTGCTTCTTGACCCGGCTGAAAAGCCCGACGTCGCTATCCTCCTTGCGGCCGAACTCGGTGATCGAGCCAACGATCAGGTAATCCGCGGCATTTCGCAGTGAAGGCGCCCCGCCGATCTCGAGTTCCTTCTCGATTTTTGCCAGGTCGGCGCGCTCCAGCATGATGAACTTGCCGGTCTCAAACAGCTTGGCCGAGAGGATGTCCATGGCCTGCTTGCCGATGCGGTCTTTGTCCTCGTCGAGGAAAAAACTCTGACCATAGCGAGTCTCGTTGCTGAACCGGCCGATAGCGACTTTCCGCTTGAGGCCTGCGGGCTCGTCCGGCCTCGCCGCCTCAATAGTCTTGCTGGTCTGACTCTCCTGGCCCACCGGCGCCGGGCGAGTTTCCTGCGGAGTTGTCGTCGCGCATCCAGCAAGGAACACTGACAGGATGAGCATGAAGCTGACGGCTTTCGTCGTCATGTGTTCTTCCCCTGGAGCAAAAGAGTCTGGCGAGTATAAACCTCCTTCGGATTCCGGCGCCAGCCCAGTCCTGAAAGCCAAGCTAATGCAATGCGCAGGTTATGATAAATGCATACTGTGCGTCTTCAAGAAACTTGGCTCGGAGTCGACTGTCCCAATCATATCCCGGAGGTGTCCATTGGACCGGGGGGGGAAGTCCAGTTGCAGGTGCTTGCAACCCATAAAAATGGGGTTAGCACATGCTGACCCCATTTGTTCGTCTCAGGATGTTCGTTTCAAGCCCTGCTTGTCTCAGCGGCTGGCAGTGACGGTGCCGCAGATTGCGTTGCTGACAGAGAGCTCTTCGGCGGTTTGCGGGCTGTAGACGTTGGCGGCGGCTTCGCCCTGGTAGCTGCGCTGCCAGACCAGATCACCCTGCGAATGGGCACCGCTGAACATCTTCCAGGACACCATGTTGATGGTGTTCATTTCGCAGTTCACCACGTACTGCACCTGTACCGACTGGTGCGGACAGACCGCCTGTCCGGTCTGGGCATCCTCACCCAGGGAAATCTGCTCAGCGTAGTTGCGCTCGATCCAGGCGATCTTCTCACCGTTTGCGCCATTGTCGATGGCGGCGTGGTTCAGAGCGACATCCGATGACAGCGCGACCCAGTAGGTCGTGTCTTCGGCAGCCACCGCGCTACTCAGGCCAACGAAGGTAGCGGCGGCGATGATGAGGGACTTCAGTGTGAGGTTCGTGTTCATGGTCGTTGTCCTGTTGGTTCGATTCAGTTTCGGGTCCAGGTCGTTGTGTTCATGTCAACCGGGCGAGCAAGCGCCAAGGCATTGAATCGGTAAACTTAACGCTTTTGTGGAAAATGACCAAAGTGTTGCCTGACAAGGAAACATTTCCAGGTAGCAGCCAATCATTTGAAAGACTTGAGCATGTTCTTTAGGAAGCGCAAATTAGAGTCCAGTGAGAAACATGGTTGCCAATAGCCATCCGGCCCAGCGGGGCAGATCGCAAGGCCTTAACGGTTCTGAACCTTCCTTCAGAAGAAGGGTTCGGGGCCCTTTCACCAGCGAGATAGATGTTTTCTAAGCAGACCATTGAAGGTTATGCCGCATGAGCACAGATCGTGCACCCTTCTGGCGTAATAGGTTCTGGCGGCGTTGGATTGCTGCAAACGCGCTGGGTGAACTCCTCGGGCTTGGAACGGTGGCAGCCATTGGTTTCTTCGTGTTCCAGAGCGCCGGCGAACCCTCCAGTACTGGTCGAGTCCTCGGCTTCGCTGCTGTCTTCATTTTTCTTGGCGGATTCGAAGGTCTTATTATCGGTCTTGCCCAGCGCCATGTGCTCCGCTCGCTTTTTCCATCTGTTCGGGGCTGGGTTCTCGCCACGATCGTCGGAGCCGTGGTCGCCTGGACGATAGGCATGGTTCCAAGCACAGTGGCCAGTCTGCTGCACCAGGGCGACACCAGCGCGCAAGTGCAGCCGCCACTCGCCCTGGTCTTGTTGCTCGCTGCAGGCCTTGGCGCTGTTGCCGGGCCTCTGCTTGCCGCCTTTCAGTGGCTTAGCTTGCGCAAAGTCCTGCCATCCAAGGCATGGCTGTGGCTACCCGCCAATGCTTTGGCATGGGCTATCGGGATGCCTGTTATCTTCCTCGGTGCCCAGTCCAACGAATTTACTTCCAGCGCTACCATAATCGCTGCCCTGGTTGCCATGGCCATCCTTGTTGCCGGCGCCGCGATTGGCGCGGTGCATGGCCGTGTTCTGCTGGGCCTGGTTCAGGGT
Source organism: Burkholderiales bacterium (assembly GCA_035528435.1). Classification (GTDB taxonomy): domain Bacteria; phylum Pseudomonadota; class Gammaproteobacteria; order Burkholderiales; family Eutrophovitaceae; genus SG8-40. Next base: position 326 of record DATKYN010000197.1, on the reverse strand, counting down.
GGCGCTTCAGGCAAGAATGCCGCCTGATCCGGTGCTCAATCGGGCCGCACCCGCTTCGTGGATTGCTGGCGACCGAGTCTGATCGTGATGCGATAAAGTAGACCGTGGGCTAGCCAGTTTCTGAAAACTAAGGGATATGACTATTCATGTCGCGTGCAATCCACGACCATAGCCAGTGGGGCATGGGTGACCAGCTCGGCGCTGGCAATTACCTGACACCGGAAAAACGGCTGGAGGCGCTAGCGCTGGTGCGACAGGGGCAGCTGTTCGACCTCAGTCACATTATCGAATACGGCGCTCCCCGTTATGAGCCAGTGCAAACGCCC